>JAKQHW010000068.1 GCA_029557835.1 Microcaldota archaeon | reverse complement strand
CCCCAAACCGAAACCATTCCTGGAGAACAGCCGCAGTTCCCCCGCCCCCCCTATTATGAGGAATATTTCCTTCGGCTGAAGAAGGCGATAAAGAGGGAAATGGGCCCCCTCGGCTCGGAGGAGGCCGCGGAGGTCCTCCTCAGGGTCCTTCCCAGGGAGGAGATGGAGGAGATAATCCGGGACAGGTCCCATCTACCATACGCGGTCAGGAACCATTGGGGAAAAATAGGCACGGTGCTCATGGAGGAGAAGGGCATAGAGCCGGAGCGCCTTTTCTCCCGCCTTGAATTCGACACGCTGGACATCTTCTAATCTATCGAGGAGATATCCCCGCACATCTTTTTCATGTTCACCGCCTTGGCGCCCCCCCCATTCTCGAAAAACAGTATCTGCCCCTTCGCGCCGCATATCTTCCCCCCTATGCAGCCGGCAACCTCAAAATCTGATGGAATCTCATACGCAATCTTCTCAACCTTAGCCCCATCAAACACAAATTCCCCGAACGCCACGCTTTCCCTGAGCAGCTCCAGGGATTTCGATATGGGCCCGGGATTTTCCTTCCCCACCAGCCTCAGCTTCATGTCGTTCCTCACCGCGTTCCTGAACCCGTATTCCTGCTGGAGCAGCGCCTCCATCTCATACGCATCCGACGCATTCTCCATCCTCATCAGCTCAACGTAATAGTCCGCGCCCTGCTCGCGCAGCCTCTCGGGCACCCTCTCCCTTTTCGTTACCCCGCATTTCACCAAATCCCCGAATGATGCGAGGTAAATGGAATACGGACGGTTCAGGAACTGCTCGGCCACCTCCTCATACCCGGTGAAATCGAGGCGCGTATGCACCTTCGCGATGTCCCGGAAGGCGCACAGCCTGCATTGCGCGGCCCCCCTTTCCCCGTGCGGGCACCTTTCCCTCCCTTCAAGGTTCGCATAACCCGTGCACGCCTTCTCCCCGGAGGGGGAGAGGCTCCAGAAGCCCTCCATCCTTTCCGTGCGCAGCTCACCGCCTTCCCAAAAATGGAGCGTGGGCGCGGTCCCCGAGAAGAAAGAGATGACATGTGCCTCGCGCATGGCCGCAATTCATTTATGAAGTTTAAAAATTTATGCCGGGCTTCCTTCCGCTTCGCATCCATCCCCACAATTATAACCTTTATCCCCCATAATACCAGGGGGAGAAATATGAACAATCCATCACCCAGGCTTGCGAAGCCGCTCGGCATCCACACCGCGGTTGGGCATCTGAACGAATTCGGGAGATGGAAGGACATCCCGTACCTGCGCGACAATTCCGGCCTGTTGCCCCCATTCATAATCGCCGTCGGCAGCAGGGTCCGCGTGCTGAACGCCCCGGATGTGCTCGGCCTCAAGGACCCGGTTTTCATAGACGAGGCGGCAAGAAGGGCTTTCGGAAACGGCGCAATGGGCCGGGTCTCGATCCTGGCCGGCGTCATGGAGCATAAGAGGTTCTATTTCCCGCTTGCGGTCGTGGAGACGCAGATGGGGTGTTCCGCGGCCCAGATAAACCTGCGCGAAATGCTGCATTTCTCGTCCCATGGCGGATATTACCTGGGCAGGGAGCATGTGCGCAGCGACGGGCTGTATGTTGTCCGCGCCGGCACATGCGCGGGCGTGAACAGCATGAGCAGGTCCGAGCTCGCACTCAGGATAGGCGACATAGGCATAGCGACCGAGAGCTACGGCTCGGTCGGGGCGGTGATACAATCGACCCTCCGGGAACTGAATTTCGTGGGGGCCGACATCCCGGAAATCGTGGGCAGGATGGGGCAGGAATTTGCATCAGGCAGGACGCTTTCATTAAGCCATGACGGGAAGCACCTTGTGAGCAGGGCGTCCCCCCGGGTCCTCCTCCACCTCCAAAGGGCGGCGGACAGGAGAAGGGCGCCCAATTTCCTTGGCCCGAATTTTTCAAAGGATTCCCTTTATGCGGAGATGGGCGAGGAGCAGTTCGCCTGGCTGAGGGACAACTATGGCATCATAACCACTGAAATGGAACAGCTCGCAATAGATGTCCTTGGGGCGGAATTCACCAACGCGGGCATGCCTGCCTACACAGGCCTCATATCGGTATGCGTCGGGGCGATCCCGGGCCAATCCTTCCCGGAGACCCCGGAGCAGCACGAGGCCGCGAGGAGGGGGGAGGACAACATAATGAGGATAGCCGCCGATGCCTTCGCAGAAATCGCAATGAAGCTGAACCGCTAGAGGGTGCGCCCGAATTCCTTCAACCCGGCCTCCGCACCGCTTCTCATCCCCTCTATTTCCGCCCTTCCTTTCCCATCCAGCCTTCCTCCGGCCAGCGCCTCATCGCAAAACCTGATGAATTCCAGGTAATGCGCCTTCGGGTTCTTGCACCTGGTCCCCCAGTCAAAAATCGCACACTTCATCCCTTTCCCAAGCGCCTCCCCGTACTTAGAGATGGTATGTTCCCTCGTCTCGTCCGGCATCACCGAATCCTCGCGCAAAAACCTGAGGTCCGTGCCGTCCGGCATCAGGTGGAAGAGCTGTTCCGCAACAATCAGGTGGAGCCTGAAGCCGGGATTCCTCTCCTTCATTTTCCTCTCCATCTTCCCAAGTTTCCTCGCGCCTTCGGTTGAGCATGCCAGCGAACAAATCACCAGGGAATCCAATCTCCCGTCCTTCTCCTCCGCGGCCTTTTCCAGCTCTCCGACCGCACGGACCATGGTTGAGCCGGTTGCGATGGTATCCCCGATTATGACATCCGCTTCCCTGGGCAGGGATTCGAAATTCTCGTATGTGGAGACCGCCCTGAACTGCCCTTCGCTCCCCTCCACCCTCTCCCTTTTTATCCCGAGGAAACACTGGGGGAGCGCATGGCCGTGCATTTCCCTGAAGCCGCGCGCCATGCAGTAATAAAGGCCCCCCGAGAGGAGCACAAATTCCACAATATCCTCGAATCTTTTTCCGCGCAGCGCATTCCTGCTTGCGATGTCAACGAATATCCTGCTCGCCTTCTCCATTTTCTCCTGGAGTTCCCTGCCTGCGATCTGCGGGCTGTACAGTATGTCCCTGGACATTCCAGAGCAGAATACGAGGGTGTTCTCAGGAAATTGTTCCCCACCAACCCTGTACAGCCTATAATTATTTTCTTCGCTTTCCAGCCTTATCATTCCCGCACCAATATTTTATCCCGGGAACAGAATAAATGCCTTTCCGGTCAGCCCGAAACCCCCTTCATCAGCAGGTATGCCCCGAATATGGCGAATATCGCCGCAACGACGTACCTTCCGCATTTCCTCATCCATGCGCCCACAGGCTCAAGAAGCTTTGCCGCCTTCTCCGGCGCGACCGCATAGGCCAGCAGTGGCACGAGCGCGGGGGAAAGGAAAAAGAAATCCGCGACCCCCAACATGAGCAGCTGGAATGCGAAGCCCGCCCCCTCCGCGAATACTTCCTTCACGGCGGTGAAATTGAGCACGACCGCGTCCGCGTTCGTGAAGTTCGCCAGGAAACCTATTGCGAACCATTTGAACGCGCCCCCCTTCGCGCCTTCCACTCTCCCTTTCCGGCCCCCCTCCTTTTCCAGAAGGCCCCTCGCCGCAAAAATTATGAACACAACCCCGAGCCCCATGTCCAGGGAGGCGGGCAGGCCCGTAATCCCCATCTCGGAGAACATTCCGCTCCCGGCCGCGAACCCGAGGAAGGCCAGCCCCAGCGCCACCACCGCGCCCCCGAGCAGGAATGCGCACACC
Organism: Microcaldota archaeon; assembly: GCA_029557835.1. GTDB lineage: Archaea > Micrarchaeota > Micrarchaeia > Anstonellales > Bilamarchaeaceae > CAIXOA01. Next base: position 2,408 of record JAKQHW010000068.1, on the reverse strand, counting down.
TTCCCCACCTTCTTCCCGGAGAGCAGGGCCAGCGCAACCCCCAGTATGACCGGCGACATCGCTGAGGCGATTGCAAGCGGAAGCACCTTCGCGAGGAGCTCAAGCATGTTTCCAATTCGGAACTTACGGCTATATAATCCATTCCATCATGAGCAAGGAGTGCGTGTGAAGAGTTTCAAAGTGAAGTGGGGAGAGTCGGAAAAGTGGAGTAACATGAATCGGGGGAGATTAGAAAATCCGCATCTCTGCGGAAATGTCTGGCGAAATTCTGAGGAATTTCACCATCCAGGAAAAAATGAAAGGGGGGTGTCCCCCCTCGCGTTTTGTCTTGCAGGGGGCAGGATTTGAACCTGCGTAGGCGCTAGGCCACAGGGTTCTAAGCCCTGCGCGTTTTCCAGGCTCCGCCACCCCTGCGCTCCTTTTTTCTCGCCTCACCTCGCCACAGAGGGCTCGGTTCGGCTCTGCCCTTGGGTATCCTCGCTACGCTCGGAAGCAAAAATGAGCCCAAAAACCTCGAGCTCACTCCCGCGGACTAAAACCCAAAAACTTCAAACCATGCAAGACATGGTTTGCATAAGGAATACCTCCAACAACAATTAAAACCATTGGCAGCCAAGCAGAACCATGAAAAACATATTGTTCATCCTGGTTTTGCTGGCATCCATTTCATTCGCCGCCACGCAAGCCGAAGTCTGCGAGGCGCAATGCCAGGCGTGGAAATTTGTATGGCAGGACGACTATAGTTTTGATTACCTTGTGACCATGTGCGGAAAAAACCCTGCCCAAGTCGGTTTGGACATGGTGGCGTTCTGGGCGGACATCGCCACCAAGAGCATAGGCCTGCAGACCTTCATGGAAGCTTATCTCTGCGCAAATGTGGCGACCACTTATATCCATCCGCAGATAGACGCATGCAAGGCAACCTGCGCACAGAACAGCCTGAGCTACGCGCCCAACCTCTACCTTGACGACTATTCCGTCTATTATTCAGAAGCGAACAGGCAGATAAACGTGCGCGTGCGCAACAACGGCCGCGCATACCTCCCCGCGTCCTATGCGGAAGTGTACGCAGGGGAAAGCAGCGACGCCTCCATGCCCGCGAACATGCGCCTGCTCAAGAACACGAGCGTGCCGGGCCTCAGGCCGCAGAACGTAAGATACCTTCCGGATGGATTCGAGAACGCAGAATATGCCTTCAGCGTCGCCTACACTCCGGCGGCCGACAAGTACAACGTTGTGCGAGTCGTGGTCGCGGCTGACCCGAGGTACGCGGAGATGGGCACGCGGGACAACAAATACGAGCTGGCAATGAACGACCTCCCTCTCCCGGCATACCTCCAGATCGAGGAGGCGGGCTTTTCCCGCCACGGGCAGGAAACGGACATATTCATAGTTCACGCAACCGTAACGAACGAGGGCGAGCTTCCGGCGGATGCGGAGGTGCGCTATTACTTCGGCGCGCCAATCCACGGTGACCTGGCGGCATCGGAAACAATCCGCGTTGCCGCTGGAGGGGGGGCCTATTCCGAGCAGCCCATAACATTCACACCGGGCAAGAGCAGCTATTTGACGATACAGGTCTTTAGCGATGGGGAGGTAGCCGCTGAGCGCATGCTCTACATAAACCCCGCATTCTATTACGTGTACGGAAAAGTGACCGACGAGGAGGGGAGGGCAATACCCGAAGCGGCAGTGAAGGTGGGAACCTTCCCAAACACCGATTTCCCGCTCACCTCCGGGGGCCAGATGATAACAATGAGCGACGACAGCGGGAATTACGAGTTTGCCCGCCCGTTCTCGGAAGAGGGCACAATCACGTTGAGCGCGCAGAAGAACGGGTACTTCACGAACAGCACAACCGCAACTTTCGTTTACAACGGCACCGGCACCATATGGCCCCGTGAGAGGCGCATCCGCGCGGACATCTCCCTCACGCAGCACCCCATAGAGGTGGGAATCGATTACCCGGCGCGTGGAAGGTACATAATCGAGACTGACAAGGGCCGTTTCACTGGAGAGTACACACCCGGCGTCCCCATTCCAGTAAGGGGAAGCAACGGCACCATATTCATATCCTCCCCGCTCTGCTCTTTTTTCGCGGGAAAATTCAGCACCACGTACCGGGAAGGCTACCTTGAATACAGGCCTGAGGTGAAATGCCTCTCCCCGGACACCAACGACGATTACTCCCTTCTGCAGGAAAAGCAGCTTCTTTGGGAAAAGCAGTATTCCGGAGAGGAGCCGCGCGCCGCCTATTTCAGCAGGAGGGGCGACCACGCATATGTGCTCACCGCGGACACCTCCACTAATTTCTGCAGCCTGTATGCATACGACCTTGTGGGCGGCAACCAGCTCTTCGCCTTCCGCTCCAACGCCCCCTGTGCCCAGAAGTCCATGGTCTCACCGTC
>JAKQHW010000014.1 GCA_029557835.1 Microcaldota archaeon | reverse complement strand
AGGATGAGGCGGGCTGTCTCGGTCGCGGAGCTTATGGCCTGCTTCTTGACGCGAAGGGGCTCGAAAACGCCGAGCTCCTCCATGTTGCCGACCTTGCCCTGCATCACGGCAACCCCTGCCGTCGCCTCCTTGCCGCCCTTGTGCCTGTTGCGGAGGGAGACAATTGTGTCTATGGCGTCCATGCCTGCGTTCTCGGAAAGGGCCTTGGGGATGGATTCCAGCGCCTCTGCGAACGCCTGGATTGCCAGCTGCTCCCTGCCCCCGATCTCCACCGCGTAGGACTGCAGGGCTGAGCTGAGCGCCATCTCTATGCTTCCGCCGCCAGTGACGTAGGAGCCGTCCTCCACCGTCGCGCCTACGGCGCCTATCGCGTCCTTTATGGCGCGCTCCACCTCGCTCACCACGTGGTCGGTGCCGCCGCGGAGGAAGAGGGTGACGGACTTTGCGTGCTTGCACTGCTTAACGAACACCATCGCCTCGCCGGATATCTTCTTCTCTTCCACTATCCCGGCCTCGCCGAGGTCCGAAGCGGAGAGGTCCTCCAGGGAGGATGCAATCTTTGCGCCGGTGGCGCGGGCGAGCTTCTCCATGTCGCTCTTCTTGACGCGCCTCACGGCGACTACGCCTTCCTTGGAAAGGTAGTGCTGTGCGAGGTCGTCTATGCCCTTCTGGCAGAAGACCACGGTCGCGCCGGTGCCCTTTATCTTGGAGACCATCTCCTTGAGCATCTTCTCCTCCTGCTTGAGGAACGCCTCCATCTGCTCTGGCGAGGTTATCTCTATCTTGGCGTCGGTCTCCGTCTTCTCTATCTCCAAAGCGGTGTCGAGGAGGGCCACCTTGGCACCCTTCACCGACTTGGGCATGCCCGCGTGGACGATTTCCTTGTCTATGACGACGCCCTGGATGAGCTCGCTGTCCAAAACCTCCCCGCCGGCCTTCTTCTCGAGCTTTATGAGGTCTCCGTCAACCACATAGGTGCCGTTCTTCTGCTCGGCGACCTGGCCTATCGCGGTCACTATGAGCTCGGATATCTTCTTCTTCTCCTCGTCGCTGCCTATCCCCTTGGAGCCCATCGCTATCATGGCTATCTTGTTGAGGATCTCCTTGTCCTGGGGGGTGACCTTCCTGCCTAGTTTCCTGAGCGCCTCATCCGCCTTCCTGGAGGCCAGCTCGTAGCCCTTTATCACAGTGGTGGGGTGGACGTTCTGCTCGAGCAGGTCGCCCGCCTTCTTGAGGAGGTTCCCGGCGATTACCACGGAAGTGGTCGTTCCGTCGCCGACCTCCTTGTCCTGCGTCTTGGCTATCTCCACCATGAGCTTCGCCGCGGGGTGGTCGACGTTCATCTCCTCGAGGATGGTCGCGCCGTCGTTGGTTATGACGATGTCGCCGAGCTCGCTCACGAGCATCTTGTCCATCCCCTTGGGGCCGAGCGTGGTCTTGATTATGTTCGCCACCGCGTAGCCGACCGCGATGTTTATGCGCATCGCGTCGCGGCCGAGCACCCTCGTGCTCCCCTCCTGCATCACGTATCCCCCTTCTCCGCCTACGTTTCTAGCCATATGGTTTCACCTTTTTCAAATCCTAAGAGCATTCACTCTAACAGAATATGTGGTAGAATAGATGTGAAGAAAGAAATTTAAAAGATTGGGTTTGGCTAATCGAAGCTAAGGTCCGTGCTCGTCTGGCCATAAAGCCATGGGGGCCACATGACCGTCACCTGAGTCGAGCCGAATTCGATCAGGGCGGGTATCCTCCTGCTGGATGCGTCATCAGTGGAATAGCCACGCTTCTGGCCTGCATAAGGCTGGCCGGCGACGTAATCGGGCGGCGGCTGCAGCGACTGGGTTGTTGCAAACGAATCAAAGACCATGTATGCGAACTGCTTTTGTTCATCGCCGAAGGGGCCTATGCTGAACGTTATGGACGGAACGGTCCCGGACCTTACCCTGTTGATAGCCTGGGACATTATGCCTGAAAGCGAGTCCTCGGTTTCCCTCCTCATCCGGCTTGCCCAGTCCCTGAACTCCCTCTGGGCAGATGGGCCGAGCTGGGAGAGGCGGAATGTCTCCTCCTCCGGGCTCCCGACTTCCGGGAATTTATCAAGATTTTCATCGCTCAGGGAATAGCTCAGCATATCGTAGAGAATGCCTATGAGCTGGCCACGCTGTTCCGGAGGGATGTTCTCAAGCATCTGGTCATACATCTCAAATGCGCGCGAGGCGGCGTGGATGAAAGACGCTTCTATCGCCTGGTCAACCTGCCTCTCCGTTATTCTTACCGGGACCGCGTCTCCCGCGGATTTTGCTGAATCCATACGTTTCGTTGCCATGGAATGCACCGTGATATTGGCTCAGCCAATGAATATAAACCTAACTTAAAGGAACCACGGAAAGGCCGGGCTGCCCCGGTAATGGTTTCGAAACCAGGAACGTCTGGCTGCCAAGTGTCAGCAGGATTGCATCCCCAGCCGGGATTGCAACCGGAGGGGATGAGATTGGTTCTTGCAGGGCGATTGCCTCCATAAGCATTTCCGTGGTGCCTGTGCCAAGGAGGACATGGGCCATATTGCTGCCTGGGGCATACGCAACCGCATACCCATTGGCCTGGGCCAGGCGTGTGCCGCTGTCGATAGGTATTGAAGCCTCTGAAAAGCCGCTGGAGACCAAACGGGTTTCCCTCGAACGGACGTTTCCAGATGCGCTTAGGAAATATGCAAAATCCCCATTCACACCGGAAGAGCGGGTGAAGGATAGGAGGTTGCCTCCGGAGCTATCGCCTGGAAGTGGGACCATGAGGGTGCTGGATGGGGGCTCGCCATCCTCCATAGGTATGAACAGTTCCCCCCGGAAGCAGGAATTGTAGCCCTGCACAAGCAAAATCGCATTCTGGGTGAATATGACCGTGCGTTCCGGCCCTATAAAAGTTCCAAGCTGGCTGCCTGCTGCTGCAGGAAGAGGAACCGGAAGGCCCGTTTCCCTCCCGCTGCGGTCGCGGTACATGAGTATCAGCGATGGGTTTTCCCCGTCCAAAACATGGCGGATGCGGAAATCTACGGCGCCTTCGGCCTCCTGGAAAGGCGTGGATTGTGCGGTGTGGGGCTTTTCTGGGTCAGGGGAAGTTGGGGGTTTGTCGACAGCTGCCGGAGACTGCCTACTATGCTCAAAACGAATGGATGAGGGAACTTCCGGCCTGGCGGTGAATGGATAAAGAAGAACTGCCGAAGCCGCCAAAGCGGCCAAGTCGCCGAACCTGTGCCTGGGCTTTTGCCGGCTTGGATTTGGAGGGGGAATGGGACGCCTGCACTCGCGCGGGATGTGGTGCATAAAGTAATTATGTGTGGATATGTTTATAAATCAATCATAGGGGCCCAGCTTCAGGGCGCTGCCCATCGCCTGCCCGAAGTAGGCGAGGAAGAAGCCGCAGAGGGATGCGAAGGAGGCGTCCGGCGGCTGCCTCAGCCAGAGGAGGAGCATGGAGTAGGCGAGGGTGAAGAGCGTGAGGGGGATGAGCCCGTGGAGTGGCGGGGAGAGCGGGTTCATGAGGTCGAAGACGATGAAGAGGGCGGTGAGGATGAGGAGCAAAAGGAAAAGGATGTTTTCGCAGAAAGGGGCGAGCAGATAGAAGCACATCGCATAGGGGCCGGAATAGGCGAAATAGACGAGGAAGGCGGAGAGGATTAGGATGGAGATTTTGAGGTATCCCCATTTGTATCTCAGATGGCCATCGAGGGAGGGGATGAGCGTGCCGAGAAGGATGCCTGCCCCGGAGAGGAGGATTGCGTATGCGTTGTAGCCCAGAAGGTATAAGGTAATGGAAAATAGGAAAAAGAGGCCTGCTGCAAAAACCCTGGCCGGCCCCATGCTCACACGTTGTAGTATTCCTCGAACTCGTATGCCGAGGTGCGCATCCCCTGCTCGGTGTGCTCGTTCATCTTCCTTGCGAGGTAGTCCTCGAGAAGCTCGGAAGAGATTATGCCCTTGAGGAAGGAGTTGTCGGTCTCCAGCTCGCTTATCGCCTCCAGGAGGCTGGAGGGCAGGTATTCCACGCCCGCATCCTTCCTTTCCTTGCCCGACATGGAGTGGATGTCCTTGTCCACGGATTCGCCGGGGTCCTTCTTCTTCTTTATCCCGTCCAGCCCTGCCGCGGCCACCGCGGCGTAGGCGATGTACGGGTTTACGGACGGGTCGGCGCCCATGAAAACCACGGACTTGTCCGACTTGTCGTTCTTCCTCTCGAACGGGACGCGGACCACGGAGCCGTTGCTCCTCCTGCTCCAGGCGATGTAGAGCGGGTCTGCCATCGTTTTCTTATAGGAGTTGGTGGTCGGGGCCGCGAATATCGAGAGGGCTGATGCATGCTCGAGCAGGCCGCCTATGAAATAGCGCCCGTTCTGGCTGAGCTGGGCGTAATTGTCCGTTGCGTCGTAGAATATGTTCTCGTCCCCCTTCCAGACGGACTGGATTACGCGGAGCGAGCTGCCCCTCTCCCCGAATATCGGCAAAGGCATGAAGGTCGAGGTGGCGTTCGCTATGAAGGCGAGGTTCCTTACCACGTGCTTTGCGGTCATCATGGCGTCCGCAGCGGTCCGGAGGGGGTTGGGGCGGACTGTAATGCACTGTTGGGAGCTGGGCGAGCGGCCGTGGAAGTGGCTGTGCACCAGGTAGCGGAAGTTGTCCTCCAGCACCTCTGAGACCTGCGTCCTTGCGGAATAGAGGGAATCGAAGGGCTGGCCGAGGTATGCGCCGTTCTTCGCGTTCCAGAGGGGGGACGGGTTCCAGCGGGCCTCGCGGGAATCTATCAGGTAGTTGGGGCCCCTCCCGGGGCTGACCTTGTCTATGCTGACCGCGTCGAAGATGTAGAACTCCATCTCGGTGGAAACCGAGACCTCGGAGATGCCCATCGCCTTTGCGTTCACCATGAGGCGCTCGGATACGTAGCGCGGGTCCTTGAGGTAGCGCTCGGCCTTGGGGGCAACCACCACGTCGCAGATGAAGCGGACCGTGTTCGCCTCCCAGGGCACCCTCCCGAAAGTGTCGGGGTCCGGGCGCAGGAGCAGCTCGCCGTCCGGGCTCCAGCCGAAGGCCTCCTGGAGGTTGCCGCAGCTTATCCCGGACGTGAAGGCCGCCGGGGAGAACTCACGGGAGTTTATGGTCGTGCGGTTGAGCCTTCCTGACGCATCAACGAACTGGAGGTCTATCCATTTTGTGTTGTTCACGTTTATGAATTCCATTGCCTCTTCGGGTGTCGGCATGATTCCACCTGAGGGGCTTCCGAAGAATAGCTAATTAAACATTTCTGTAAGCCGGAGGCTGGAGGAATGTGCCGCGAGCCGGATTTGAACCAGCGACCCCTCGGTTTCCGGGAGATGCTCCGCCTCCTCTCGGAGGGCGAAACTTCAGCTTCACCGGCCAAATGAAAAGATTCATAAGGCCTCGAGTGCTCTCCCGCTGAGCTACCGCGGCGCGGATTATTCATTCAACAGAACTATTTTAAAATGTCCTCCATTCTCGCTCGTTTATATGGATTAGAAGAACCGATGGTATCGTGCCAAAACGCAATCATTTTTTTCCCATATACCGAAACCTTATAACCATTTTTTGTTGTTTTTCTTTTTTTAGCGCGGAAACCTAATTTGCACAAACTCTTGTGGAGGTCATTGACCAAGGAAATGCTTGAACTTGCAATCTCCAAAGTAGGATAATTTGGGCTCCCTTTCTTGTCAGAAACGAATACAGTGCCATCAGTATCGAAAAGACCGCGGATAAAACTCTTTAGGAAGGTTTCATTAGACATTATCGGGATTGGGAAGCCAGATTCGCATTTGATGGCTCCGCTCTTCATTCCAACAACATCAATCAAGAAACAATAATACTTTTTTGAGTAAAATGTAAGTCTTAACCCTCGTCCACGTATCCGATAATACGGTTTCTTATTTATTTTTCTGCTTATGGTTGATGCAAGAAAATCAAAATATTCGCGGTCATTGAAGATGTTGCCGGTAATTGTTATTTCATATTTACGGTTGTTTGACCATAGGTTCCCATCCCCCATAATCGCCCCGCAAAATTCGGAATGAACTGCATCGAGTTGCATGAAAATAATGCTTATTTTTTAATTAAAAATATGCCGGAAGAATTTTTCCGGTGATAAGCTAAAGGGAGTATACCCCATCCTCGTTTGGGAAATCGGCCCTGCGCACCGCGCTGAGCGGCGGCTTCTGCTCGGAATCATATGTGAGGTAGGCGAGCAGCGAGGCGGCGAGGAACTCCTTTGTGAAGCCGCCGTAGGCCATTTTCTTTATCAGCCCGACCGTGTCTATTTTGAAATCCCTGCCTTTGAACATGAGGGAGAGCCGGCCTGTTTCGGCTTCGGTGCTTATTTCGGTGCAGCCCAGCTCGGCGGCGCAGGCCTCCAGGTATCCGGACATGCGCGGGACGCTGAGCAGGATGAACGTCCCGAAAAGCCCCTTTTCGAAAGGCCTGGAGAAGGCTTCGGGCAGCCATTTTGACGGCGGCTCGTCGTCAGGGAGTTCCCTGGAAAGGGAAGGCATGTGGAAGATGGTCGTGGGGCCTGGAATTTTCCTTCCGCAGGACTTCACAAGCGCGGCGAGCGGCTTCTCCCATCTCCGGTCCCCTTTCCTGGAAGGGGGGACGGCTCCGATGTAATAGGAAGAGGGCTCTATCTCCGCGAAGGCGGGCGCAGCCTTCTTGAGGGAGAAGGCGAGTATGTCCACCCAGATGCCGCGGGCCGCGGAAGGGCCCACGGATGAATAGTTGCGCGAAAGCGAGCCCCGTGTTATGGATTCGGAGATGAAATAGCCTTCCATTTCCATGGGTACACTTATGATGGGAAGGTTTTAATAATGCGGAAGAGGAAACATGCACGATGATGAAATGTACAACCTCTGAGCCTCGCGGCTGTGACGACACCAACAGCGTCTGATTGAAAAATCAGGGGGCGGGGCCGGTTCATGCCCCGTCCACATTCCTCTTGATCCTCTGCTGCACCGGCTGCGGCTGGCGGCCCTTGCGGAACTTCTGCAAAAGGCCCCCATACTTGTCCCCAGGGAGCACCGCATTTGCCGCGAGCATGCCTTCCTCGAGATTGCGCCTGTTGATGCCTTTGGACGCGAGCAGGTCGATGCAATATTTCATCAGCTCCATTTTTGTGGATGGCAGCATGCCCGTGTCCCTCGCCTGTTTCTCGACCGCGTGCCTCAGGTCTTTCGCGAGGTCAGCCAGCTTTATGTAGCCAAGGGAGTAGCAGAGTTCGTGTGCGAACTCGGCCGCAGTGGATGAGCCGCGCAGAACTATCCCGCGCACGACCGTCCAGCGGAGGAGGTCTTCCTGCCACTGCTCAGGCATCTTCCCCGACTCGAGCCCTGCGGACGGGAGCTTCTGCTTCCATTCTTCCTGGCCAAGTTCAATCATCTGCAGGATTTGGGAGAATGGAGAGCTGAATCTGAACGCAGCGTTTATCGTCAGGTATTTCTCATCGAATGCCGCCTCCCTGGCAAGCGAAGCCACCATGGCGAGCATCTCGTCCCCAAGGGCCATGGATTCGGCGAGCGCGTGCTTCCTGACCTCGAGATCTATGGAGCGGTCGCCGAATATGCCGGCGAGCGGCTCTTTCGCGCCAGTCAGTGCGATAAGGCCTGCCGCAATCCTTCCGCACTCCACCTCGCGGGCGTATTCCTCTTCCGCTGACAAGTCGGATGCGCTGTGCCTAACGACCTTCTCGAGCTCCCCGGCGTCAAGCGAGCCGCCTATCGTCCTGAGTGCCGCCTCGGCTGCGCCGGCAACGGTGTCCTTGTTGCTTCCTTCTATGCTTTTCGGGTCGAAAAGCATCCATGGGAGCATGCGAACGTTGTCCTGGAGGGATGGCAGGCGGCGCTCGGCTTCGGGCATTGCGCGTTCAGAAGACAGGGTCCTGCCGAGCTTTGGATATGCCATGAACATCAGGCCCAGCATGGTCGCCCCGGCGAACCTCTCGTATGCGTCCCTGGAGCAGAGAAGCTCGGAAACCTGCCTTTGGGCGGTTTCGCCCATTTCCAGCATTATGCCGCAAATCCTATCCTGGGACAGGTTGGACTGGTTCGCGCGCATCATCTTGAACATGTCGCAGACCACATTCTCCCTGAGGAGGGTTAACGCGGATGCGATTACCTGGTTGCTGAGGTCGTGGTTCTTCACGGCATCCATCAGGCATTCCCTTGCCTTCTGCTTGGTGATGGCCGAGCCGCTCCTCTCAGCAATGTGCGCCAATGTCCTGAATATGTTGGTGCGGTGCTCCGCGGGGTAGAGGGAGAAGTCCGGCGAAAGCCCTATGGCCCACAGGTTGTCTATCGCGTAATCCCCGAATTTCACCAGGAGCTCCCTGGATTTCATGAGCCTCTCGGAATTGTCGCCGGTGTCAACCTCGCGGGTGAGGTGCTGGTTTATGCAGGACTTTATTATGTCCGCGCTGGGGCCCATGGGCCCGGATTCCATCTCCTCTATTATTTCGAATGAGATGGCGCCGAGCGCGGAGATCGGGCCCTTTTCCCTCACCGCGGAGCGGACTACCGCATCCCTTGCGGCCTCCCCGGAATACGCGGCAATGAGTTCCGCCTTGGCGGCGTTGTGTATCTCGAGTATGCGGCTCTCCGGGAGGTTGCCCTCCTTGAGGATGGATTTAAGCGCCTGGTAGGCGAATTCCGAGGGTATGCTCGCGAGTATGTATGCCGCCGTGGCTGCCTCCCGCGGGGTGAGGGAATCGCCCCTGAAGGAAACATACGATTCCACGTGCTCGACAGACTCCCCCCCAAAGCGGATTGCGTATGCCTTTACTATCTCCGCCTGCTCGGAGTTCATCGAATCCACGAGGCGCATGAGGAACGGGACAAATGCCGCGCCTTCCGGATTCTTGTGGACCTCGTGGGTTTGGGCCAGGATCCTGCCGAGGAGGAGCGCCTCCTGCACGGCAAGGTTCTTGCCCCTGGAACTGCAATAATCAAATATTATTCCAGAACAGTTGAACCTGACTGCGAGGTCCTCGACCCTCTGGACCTGGTCCTCGGCCATGCCCCCTATGAGCGGCAGGGTGTGCTTAAGCAGCCCTTTTCCGCTTTCGTCGCCTATGGACTCCGCTGCCCTGCACAGGACCGCGGCGGGCTCGGGGCCCATGTTCCCTGACCGGGCGTGCGCGAGCATGTGCTTCAGGGAAACCTTCCCGAATTTGTCCGCAATCACTCCTGCCATGGAGCACTGTTCCGCAGTCATCCGTTCCATCATCGGAAACAGCGAGGAAAGCACCTCGGCGCCGTCTTCGCTTCCGCCGCTTATGTCCCTGGCCGCCCTGGACAGGATTAATGCCGAGTCCGCGCCAATAGACGGGTTGCCGCATACAGAAGAAACAACCGGCTGGAGCGCGGCCGGCCCTATGGCCTTCGCTAGGTTGGCTATCCCAAGTTTCTGGGTTTCCGAGACCGAATCAATAGCCGGGAGGAGCTCCTCCAAAAGCTGCATCGAATTATTCTCGACACCCTTGACCATCTCCAGGGCGAGGGAAACGTCGCTGTCCTCGAACATGGATGGGACTTCTTTCCTTTCAGCTGAGATGTAAGAAACAATGTGGGGTATCGCGGCGGGCCCGAATTCCTCCGCAAGGCGCAGGATCGGGGAATCGAGCACATTGCTCTTCCTGAGCACTTTGCGGTATTTGAACGCGTTTGGAATCACGTCCTCCGGCCGGCCGGATGAAAGGAGCCTTATGCAATGCGCGGATATATCCGGCTGGGCGCAGTGTGCCCGCAGAAGCAGCGGGACGAGCCTGTCCGGGGCTGCGTTCGCGGCGAGAAGGGTCGCGGCCGCCTCCCTCTGGCCGGGCCCCGCATCCGAGAAGAGTGTCGACTCGAGAAGATCCAGGAAAATCTCTGAATCGGCCTTGTGCGGCTTTTCCGGTGCGCTTCCTGGAATGGGGACGAATTGCGCGGCCCCCTTCTGGACCAAGTGCGCAAAATAGCCGATTGACCTGAGGATCTGCGGGACATTCGATGGAAGTTCCTTTTTTGGCTGGCTGGGCGGCGCATCCGGAGATTCCAGCGTCACTATGACATCATCCGCGGCCTCCTCGTCCAGGATGGTATCGCGCCCGGAGGAAGCCAGCAGCTCTGCGGATGGGGGAGAGACGGCTGTGCTGAACCCGGCCGGCTCTGGCTGCGCTGGCGGTTTCTGCTGGGGAACTGGCATTCCGACTGCCGTTTTCGGCTGGAACATTAACTGAGGCGGCGCTGGTGAGGCCAGCGGATCATCTGAACCGAAGAACCTTTTCTCAAGCGCCCTCACCGCCGGGCTGGTGTCAACCCTCCTGGGAGCGGGATGGGGGGCCGGCCTGGGGGCAACCTCCTCTCCAATAACAGGGGGTGGCGCGGATATTGTCGGCGCATGGCTTATTTGCAGCGACGGGGCGGGGAGCTGGCTGGTCGCCACCGCTTCCCTTGCATCATCCGCAGGCCCGGGTTCCGGGAAGGCAGGCGCCGGCATCCTGGTGGTTTCCATTCCTTCTGGCTCGGCCGGTTTCGGCAGAATGGCAGCGGGGATATCGGGTGCCTTGAGCTGGGTTGTTTTACCTTTTTCGTAATATTCTTCCGCGGACTGGATTGCAGGGGGTGCCGTCGGCAGCGCTCCGGGCAGCTGAGGCGCGGGGAGCTGGGTTGTCTTTTCTGCATCGAAAGGTTCCGGCCCGGTTGGTGCCGCGTGCGGAAGCACCGGGGCCCTGATCTCAGTGGTTTTCCCAAAAACCTGGGCTTCTGCAGCAGGGCCTGCCTTTGCCCTTCCAGGCGATAGTTCCACCGGGATGCTTATAGATTCCGAAGATGGAGGGATGGATGGCGCGGGGTGCGGGTGCAGCCCATGGCCCGTTTCTATAGCAATAAGGCCGGAATCCTCGCTTCCCGCCTGCATCGTGCCCTGGAAGGCATCCCTTGCATAGCTCTTCCTGCCGCTTGTAAGCGGGTCTGAGAGGAGCACGTGCTCGCGCACCTTCTCCACGAACTGGCCGAATTCGTTGCCGTCCATGAAAACGAGCTTTTCCTCGTGGATGCGCATGAGGGCGGAGCCAAGGACCTCTTGCGGGATTCTGCCGTCCTCCGCGAAGATGAAGAGGGAGAGCCTTGCCGGGTAGGGCTCGTTGAGCTCCTGGCATGCGCGGATGTAGAGCGCAAGCTCCTTGTGCGGGGTGTCGAATTTGCCCTTCGCGGAATCGTCCTCCAGCACAATCTTGAGGACGCGGTTGGAGACTGCCTCCGGAAGCATGCCCCGCGCCTTGTTGCTGGCGACGCGCTCCCGGGCCGCGACCTTCCATGAATCGGATATGAACCGGTTCAGCCCGCCGATATCGGAGATGGACGGGCTCTCGGTGTTGAACCTCTTCTCAATGTCCTTGTATACCGCATCGGAGATGTCTCCGCGCTTGTGAAGCAGGTGGGTGATGAGCCTTGCCGGATAGGGCTCCCCGCGCCTCTGGTAGAGGGATGTGTAGAAATCTATTTCCGCATCAGAAGACGGGAATCCTTTCAGCTCCTTCAGGCGCTCGTCCTGGAGCATGGCCAGCTTTGCCTCCTCCGCGGCATCCCTGGACATCAGCCCTGAGGAAACCCTGCCGTCCATCTGGTAGGTAACGCGGGACTTCCAGCGCATGTGCTGGAAAAGGCCCATCGCCTTGTCCTGGGTGTCCACCACCATCCCGGTCTTGCGCACGTGCTCGAGCGCATCCGTGAGCGCATATGCGCTGAAAGTGTCGATGCTTTCCGAGCCTTTGCCGAATTTCACTATCAATTCGCGGATTACGGAAGGCATCTGCTGGACCGCCAGCCAGCCGTTGAGCTCTGCCTTCTTTTCCTCATGCATGTTCCTGGAGCCGTTGTCAAGCTTCCTTTTCTCGCGCTTTACCACGTTCTGGAGCACCTCCAAAGATTGTTCCGCGTCTTGCTGCAGCGACTCGAAAAACTGAAGGAGGCCGGCCCTCCCGGACCTGCGGCCTTCTTTGCTTTTTGGGCCCTCCACAAGCAATGAGGTCGCGTCCTCGATTGGGATTTCTTCCCCTGTTGCGGCCTTGTATGCCCTCTGGAGGACAAGCGGGAGCGCTGGGTATTCGCGGATTATCCTGAGCGCCTCCATGTCCCTGCTGCGGACCCTGCGCATTTCGATGTATTTTGAAGCGGCTTCGTTCAGGAGCTCCTTGGAGCGTGCGAGGTGCGGCGAATCCACGGTTGGGGTCGGGGGGATTGGCTTTGGCGTCTCCTCGGCAGAACGGGCGGTCGCCTTGCGGGCGAGTTCCTCTGCAAGCCCCGCATATTTGGGGTCCTTGAGGAGGGCAAGCACCTGTTCCCTGCGGCTGAGGGGGGCGAGGCCTCCGGGCATTCCGCCGTTTTGAAGCATATGCCCCATAGCAATGCCAACCGCCCGGGCCTTCATCGGGTCAGGGCGGTCCTTGTTTCCGCAGACGGTCCATGCGAAGTTGAATGGATCCGCCTGGAATTTCTTCTCCTCTCCGAGCCAGCCAAGTATTGCATCGTTCTTCTGGGGCGCACCATTTGCGTTGTAGCGCTCCTTCACCGCGGCCGCGACCGGATCGCTGAAGCCGTTCATTTTCGCGAGCGCGAGCACGTGGGTGCCCATGCCCCCGTTCATGGAATGCGACGCCTGGATAAGGAGGTCGCGTGCATCGTGCTCTTCTGAAACAAGGAACATGTGGCGCCTCGCGAGCTCGAGGGCGTGCTCCAGATGGTTCTTGCCGCAGCCCATCTTCCTTGCCATCCTGGATATGAGCTTCTCGGAGCGCTTCATCCCCTTCATGTAGAGGAAAAGCGCGGATGCTTCGGAAACGGAGCGGAGCACAATCCCTTGCCTGCTTGCGAATTCGCGGGCATCCTGCCTGCGGGACTGGGAAACCCTCCCGTCCATCCCGGCCTCGTCTATGAAACCGTCATTCAAGATGGAAGCCCTATACCTAGCATATGCAGTATTGTCGTACATATGTATAATTGTCGCTGAAAATGTTTTTAAAGGTATGCAATTTAGAAACATAAACTAACACTAAAGGGCCGGAGGGGGAAAGGTTATTAGAATATAGGTAAATAATTAAGCGGGTGGAAGCATGAAAATAACGATAGGCGATTCTACGGCGCTTAAAGATGCGGTCGACAGCATAGTTAACCTTGTGGAGGAGGGGCTTTTTGAGATAACGAACGAGGGCGTGCGGCTCAAGGCGATGGACCCTTCGCAGATCTCAATGATATCATTCTTCATGCCGAAGGAGGCGTTCTCGCAGTATGCGCTGGAGGAGGAGAGGAAGCTGGGCGTAGATGTGGACAAGCTGAGCAAGGTGCTTGCGCGCGGGGGGAGGGGGGAGAGCGCCGAGCTCGGGCTGGAGGACGGGAAGCTGAAAATAATTTTTGGAGGGGGGAAGAAAAGGAGGACGTTCAAGCTTCCATTGATAGAGGTCGGCTCCGGGCTGGAGAGGGAGCCGAAGATAGAGTACAGGAACCACGTGAAGGTGGATTCGGAGGCGCTGAAGGAGATGCTCAAGGACGCGAAGCTGGTGAGCAGCCACGTGAGGCTTATCCTGGAGGAGGGGCACTTCAGGGTCGAGATAAAGGGGGACGACGGGGAGGTCAAGGAGGAGTTCGAGAAAGATGCGGAGGAAGTGAAGGAGCTGAAGGTGGCCGAAGGCTCCCGCGCGACCTTCCCGCTGCAGTACATGGAGGACATAGTCAAGGCGAGCAAGCCTGGGACGCAGGTCACCATTTACCTGGAAACGGACAGGCCCCTGAAAGTGGAATATGATGTGATGGGGGCGAAGAGCGTGTATTACCTGGCGCCCAGGATAGAGAGCGGATGAGCGCTCACAGGGAGGACGGCCGTATCTCCCTTGTGGCACGGCCGCGCTCGTCCACGGAGAATACCCTTATCGAGCCAGGGTTGTTTTTTGCGTATTCCAAGAGCTGGCTGTAGGTCATGCCTATCACGTCAAGATTCGGCTCGTTGGATGCGAAGCGGAGCACGGTTTCCTCGTCTATCCGCATGTCCAGTATGTTAGTGAAGCCCTGGCCCCTGAGCTGGGAAATCGAGGGTGGGGCGGATGAAACCCTGCGGGGGACGGATGGTTGCAGCGGCTGCCCCTGCCGGGCTTGCGCCGGCATTTCCCTGCTCCTGAGGTGCCCGGGCATCTCCCTTTCCTCATATCTTGCGGCGGCCTCGGGGCTCCTGCGGAGAGGCGGGGCTTGCGGGCGGAGGATGCTCTCTGCCGCGGCCCTCACAAGCCCGCTCTCAGCGCCTTCGCTAAAGCGCTGCAAGACCTCCTCGCGGGCCGGAACATAGGGCGGGTGGTTGCGTGCGTATTCGGCCCTTATCTTTTGGGACGTTGCAAAAAGGTCGTTGGATATCTCCTGGTGGGTCCTGTCGTCCACGGCTGCCAGCCCGGTTGTCGGGAAATGGTTGTAAATCTCCATGGATACGCTGTTTATAATGTCATTGACCCTGCGCATCGCATCGGCATACCCGGATTCCTTTGGAGTGACAGCCATTTGAACACCGGTAATATGGGCGCCACGGAAGTATTTAAGCTTTCGGTTTTTTCCAGATAGCGAACGGGACGGCGAGGGAAAAGAGGAGCACGGCAGCGACGGGGCATGTTGAGGATGCGCCGCCCCCGCCCTGGAATCCGCCGCGGGAGATGGCTATGCTGTCCTGCATGTCGGTGCCCTGCATGGTGAAGATATATGGGATGGTGTATTGAGAAGACCTGCCGAGCGAGCTGGTGTCCAGCTGGTAGGAGAGAACCTTCCTGTCCCCGGGCGCAAGGAAGAGTATGCCCTTGTCCTCCCTGTGGATGTACGGCGGGAAGGTCAGGGTGTAGGTTGGGGTGATGTAGGACTGGCCGGGGTTTGCGACGACAACCGTGAATTCGGTGCCGTCGAAGGCCGTATAAGAAGAGGCCTGCTGGGGAAAGGGCGCGCTTTCGGTGATGTGGACGCGGACTGTGGAGCCGAATGAGAACGGGCCGCCGCGGGCGGACAGCCGGTCCTGGTGGCCGGACTGGTCCTCGGAATATTTGGAGGGGATGTGGCGGGCGTCAAGCAATGCGAACTCTCCGAAGGTAGGGTCTGCCGGGACCCAGCTGTCCCCTATCCTGAACTCCGCCCACGCGTGCTCCTGCCATCCGTCTGAGAAGACATAGCCGGAGACGTACCTGGAATCTATGCCGATGGAACGGGCGAGGGATATGAGGAGATGGGTGTAGCCGACGCAGACGGCCTCGCGGCCGGAGAAGACCTCGGGGGCCGGGGAGCTGGCGCCCCAGAACGCGGTATCGTAATTTATGCTCCGGTGGACCCAGTCCGTGAGGATTGCGGCGGCATGCAGCTGGCCTGTGGATGAACCTGCGCTGGAACGGGCGAAATCAGACATTTCCGGGGTGTAGTTTGTGAGTGGGGTGGATGGAAGCGGGGCGCCGGATA
>JAKQHW010000050.1 GCA_029557835.1 Microcaldota archaeon | reverse complement strand
CCATGCGGAGCCGCTCCAGTATGCAGTTCCGAGGTCGTTTCCGCTGTCCACACACACCGCCTGGAGGTCATCCGAAGCAGGGTCAGCCTTGAGGTTTGCCCAACGGAGGTCGTTGTTGTCGCCGGGGTCCACGTCAAAAGTGGATGTCGCACTCCAAACGCTCCCGTTCCAGTAGCGGGTATTCACGTTGCCCGTGGTCCCGTCTCCGCCTATTGCCATCCCCTGCGTGCCATCATAGGAGTATGCGGCTGCAAGCGCCTCATATCCTCCTGTGGCGGTTGCGGTTTCAGAGATGCTTGTCTGGTTCGCCCATATGCTCCCGTTCCATACCCAGGCGTTTATGTCGGTGTTGGTGGAATCGAAGCCGATTACAATCATTTCCTCCGAAACAGTGGGCTTCCTTGCAATCCGCACCCAGGTGTAGACCAGGTCCGTGCCATGCCCGGAGTCGTCTATGTACTGCTCGGCTATTCCGGAAAATGAGGTCGCATTTGCGGGGAGCAACTTGTAGGCGAGGTCCTGAGTGGTCACGGCGCTGTTCACCCCATAGACCACCATGAGGTCGCCGGTAATCGTCTCAAAATCGAAATCATACCTCCTCTGTGCGGCGGCTGTTGCCCATACGTTCCCTATGTTGGAGGAATATCTCCAGTTGCCCGCAAGGTCGCAATTTTCCATGCACACATACGCATCAAGGTTTCCGTCGTCGCTGAGGGTTATCACCGCAACCTTGTATGCTACCGGGGACCATTTGGCGACGGCCCAGCGGACGGGCGAGCCCGCGCTGGAAAGCTCGATTGCGGGGCCCCACGTTCCGGTCCCGGAGGAGTTCCAGAACCGTATTTTCGGGGAATTGAGCCCATTTATCCCGGTGTTGGAGCGGTATGCGATTATTGCGTCCTGCGCCTGCGCGGCATATGTCCCGTTCACCCTGAAAACCAAATCATCGTTGTCATCATAATTTCCGGCCCCGCAGGTCGCGGTGGTCACCCCGTTGTACTGGTTTATCACCCTCACCGCGTGGTAGCCGGGAAGATTGTCCAGCTGGAATTGCACGCTCACCTGCACAAAGCCCGGGCCCGGGCATGGGTCCGTGAAGCCCACCACCCTCCAGGACGGGGAGGCGGATGAGTTGGAATATACAAAATTCACATTGTCGCTCGCCGCGTCCCAGCAGTAAACCCAGGCGGTCACGTTCACCCAGTCTTCCGCGTTGAAAATGGAGCCGTTGAGGCTGGTTATTGTTATGTTTTCCACGCTCTCATCCGTCATGTAGGTTCCAAGCGTGCCGTCCGCGCATGCATCCAGGGTGTTCGGCTGGTTCGGCTCCGGGGTGGCGAGCGAATCCCTCGAGCGCAGGTCGTCCGAATCCGCAATGCAGGGCGAGGAATAATCCGTGCACACCGGCACGCCGTAAAGGGGGGAATATTCCGCATAAGCGGGGTCGGTGGAATTGAACGTTATTGTGTAGCCCTCCCCGGGAACTAGGTCCATCAGTTTGGCCCATTCCCCGTGGCATTCCCTGGCTTCAAAATCCCATTCCGCGCATTTGTACAGTTCTGTGCCTCTTGCAATTATTTCCGCCTCCCCGTAATCAAAAGAGATGCGGGCGGGGTCTATAGCATATGCCTGCACCGCGGTTTTTCCGAACGGGAGGGCATTCGAATTCAGGGATTCCAGCCCAAGCTCCACCCCTCCGGAAACATCCGCATCGTGCAGGAGTATCCTGCGCACAGGGACGAAATCCATCTCCTTCCCGGATTTGGACTGTATCCTCCCGGGAGTTATCTCAACCGAATATTTTCCGCCGGGGATTTCGTACCTGGAAACGCCCCTGCCCACGCCGAAAGAAAGCTTTGAGCCTGCGCGCCCGAGGGCTATTTCCGCGGGGAATGCCTCCCCTTCCGAGCCTTTTATCGAGAAGATTACGGGAAGCCGCTCGCCCGCCCATGCGCGCGGAATGTCCAGCTGTGCAGCTCCGGGAAGGGCTGGCCCGCCAAGAGCCGAATCCTCAATCAGTTCGTCCACTTCCACGAATTCTTCGGGCTGGGCCTCTTCCGCGGTTTCGTTGATGAGTTCATCCACGGGAATGAATTCCTCCGGGGCTTCGCTTTCATCCGATATTTCTTCCGGAGGCACAGGTTCCTCCGGAGGAACTTCATCCGTGTTGTTTTCTTCAGGCGAAATGACCGTGATTTCGGAAGTTCCGTTCCCGAACAGCCCGTCAACATCCACGAACTCCTGCGGGACGCTTGCGTTGAAGGTTATGTTTTCGGAGTATTCCGGGGGGAAGAACTCCTGCGCGCCGCTCCCGTTTTGATGGGTCGCGTTTTCGGGGACAAGCGCGGCAAGCATGAGCAGGAACGCAAAAAGCATGGGCATGGCTAGGAATGAGAATACCCTTCCCCTTCTGAAATGAAGCTTCCCCACGCGGGAAGGTTCATCATTAACATTAATAAATATAATATGTGCGTAGAACCCTGATGAGAAGCGCGTTCGCCGCACTCCTGCTATTCGGAATGCTGTTCGCCCAGGTTGCGACAGAGGGCGGCAATGTCACGCACCTCAACGTTTCCGGAAGGATGCCCTCCGCATATTGGGACGGGCTTTACGGGGAGGTGGTGCTCGGCGCCGCGACCAATTATGCCCATACATCTACGGGAAGCAACATTACGAGAAATAATTTGCAGGCGCAGGACCCGAACTGCACCTATGGATATTCGTCGCTCACCATGCACATAATCGCGGTGAACGGAAGCGCGCTGGCCGCTCCGCTCTCGGCAGGCAATCTTGCCCAGTTGGATGCGTTCACCGGCGGAAGCGAGGGGGGAAGCGCAACCTTCACGCTTTTGAGCACTTTCACGCTCACTTATGGGATTGTTCCGAACGTGCCCACCACATACACTTATGCGAACAACGCCACTTCCCCGTACTTCAGGATGGGCTACCTGAACGATGCGGCAGGGAACCTGGTTTTCGTTGCAGCCGTGGTTTCGGACCGGCCGGACTGGAACGGGACCACGAGCGATTTCCAGGTCATGCTCCCGAACGACGGGAGCCCCACCCAGTATACCTATTGGGTTGATGTGAATTACACCTGCAACCCGGCGCCAACTCCGGGCGGGGACAGGCACCACAGGCTCCGCATCCTTCCGCTCGGGCCTTTCCAGGCGGGCGCGGGAAGCACGATAAGCATACCTATAGATGTGGAGAACTACGGGGATTATTCGGAAAGCGACGTGCAGGTGTATTTTGACTGCATCTCCGGGTTCTCGTGCGGTTCCGGGACAATAGATAACATAGTTGCCGGGAGCACGAAAAGCATATCCCTGCCCATAACGGTGAATGGGCCGGGGGAGTATGTGGTGAGGGTTTATGCGAGGAGCCCCACCGCGCACACGTACAGGGACTTCATAATAATCGTTGAGGAGGAATGCGCAACCGATGCGGACTGCGCTTCGGATGAATACTGCGGTTCCGGCTCGTGCGAGCCGAAAAAGGAGAAGGACGAGAGGTGCGCAAGGGATGCGGAATGCATCAGCGGCGTTTGCAGCGGCGGGGTTTGCGTTTATTGCGAAACGGATTCGGACTGTGCCTGGGACGAAGCGTGTTTAGGCGGGGAATGCAGGAAAATAGAATGCCCGTGCGGAAGCATCGTGGGCCATTCCTGCGTTTCCTATGAATGCTGCGCGGATGCGGACTGCGCGGCAGGGAGCATATGCATCGGGAACTCGTGCAGGGAGAAGGCCTTGCAGATAATCCTTATTGACGGGACGCTGGTGGAAGGGGAGCCCGGGCTTTTCCAGGTGCAGAACAATAGGGGAGAATGGATTGGATTCGCCATGTTGAGCGCGGAAGGGCAGTCAACAATTGCGGATGCGAACGGGTACGGAACCCTGCTTTTCCCTTTTGATGGCCTGGTATATGCCGGGGCGGAAGGGTACGGGACGATAGGGAAAATATTTGATGTGCTGAGGAGGGGCACGTTTGTCATCGAAGGGGAGATATATGCGGGGGAGCCTGCGCGCATACGGGTTGTGGACAGCAGGGGGAACGGGATTGCTGGCGTAAGGGTAAGTGTGGATGGGATGGAATTCCTTACTGATGCGGATGGGTATTTCACGGTTGTTTTCCCGCACGGGGGCGATTTCATCCTGGAAGGGAGCAAACCAGGGTACAGAATAGGAAGTGGGGGCGCCAGGGTGATGGCAAGGGCGGAGATGGTGTGCGCATTCCCGGCGGTGCTAAGCATTTACAGGATTCCTTATTCCGAGATGATGCCGCTGTGGATGCTGTCCCTCGCGCTTTCTGCGGCGAACTTCATCTTTTTCAGGAAGAGGACCATCGCGGGATACGGGAAATCCCTCCTTTATTCGTTCGGCCCGCTGGCCTTCGCGCTTCCCGGCTTGGGCGCTTTCTCAATCTGCTTCGTGTCCAATGTGGTGCTACTGCAGGCGGCGGCTGAGGCGGCGCTCATGGGCAAAAGGATGCTTGAGGGCGCGGAGCAGTTGGATGCCCCGGAAAGGCGGCCCGGCAAAGAGATTAAATAGCGATTGCACATATCCTGTTGGGTGGAAGAATGTTCATAGCGGTACTTTCGGATTCGGCGGACAAGAGGAAGGAGATTTGCAAGGCCCTGGGGAAGGAGACCGGGGCGGACGACATCAGCTTTTATTCGATAAATTACGGGGGGAAAATCAAGACCATAATCGAGCCCACCCTTTACCCTGGAAAGGTGCAGCCCCTCATATATAGCATATATGCGGCGGATTTGGTTGTGCTTGCGGTGGATGCGCTGAACCAGTTTGTGGGGGAGATGATTGTCGCATTGGAAGCCGCGAAAAAGGACAGGGGAATTTTGATAAGCCCGGTTGCCCTCCCTGTGAAGGGGACGGTGCTGGAGAAATATGAGAAATTCTCATCTTTTGAAGAGGCGCGGGAGAAAATTTTGAACGCGGAGCCGGAAGAGGGCGGGGAAGGCGAGCTTTTCGCCTTGGTGGACAAGGCCTTCTCGGTGAAGAGCGTGGGGAGCGTCGCGCTCGGGCTGGTGAAGGGGGGGAAGATGAAGAAGCACGACAAATTGCTGTTCTTCCCCGGGAAGAAGAACGTGGAAGTGAAGAGCATACAATTGAACGACAAGGACGCGGAAGAGTGCGGGGAGGGGGACAGGTTCGGCATTTCATACAAGGGGGACGAGATAGAGAGGGGGCAGCTATTGAGCTTCCGCGCTGAGAACAAGGTGGACAATTCCGTCCTTGGGAAATTCGAGAAGAGCCCGTTCTTCAAGGATGATTTAAATAGAAAAGTCCATGCGTGCCTCAATTTCCAGTTCATTGAATGCAGGGTTTCGGATACGGAGCTGAAATGCGACACGCCGCTCTCCTTCAGGGGCCGGGACAGGATTATCGTGCTGGACCCCAGCAACCAGAAACTGAGGGTTGTGGGCGCGTTCGTCGCGCAATGAGGGCTAGATGCGCACGGGCCTGAGGGCGTTCGCCCCGGAGCATTTCGGGCACACTATTTTCCCCCCTAAAAGCTCGTGCGTGTTCCTGAGGGACGGGTTGAAGCGCAGCGGGTCCTTTTTCTTCCCTGAGCCTATGGAATAGCCGCAATCGGAACAAACGGATGCGAACAGCTTCGGCCTGCGCATGAGTGCATTTCCGCAAAAAACAATTTAAATGGAGCGTGCGGGCGCGCCTGGAAAATGTGAAAACACACGAGGGCGGCTGAGTTCATTTATAACTGTTATCTTCCATAATGCAACGCTTTCGTTGAGGGGGGTTGTTTTCATGGTCGAGAAGGTAAGGAAGAGGGATGGGTCGATAGTCGCTTTTGACGCGGGGAAGGTCGAGCAGGCGATATGGAAGGCCGCGGTTTCGGTTGGCGGGCAGGACAGGGCGAAGGCCGCCCAGATAGCCGGGGCGGTCGTGGACGAGATGGGCAAGAGGTATGGCGGAAAAGTGCCCTCAGTGGAGGATGTGCAGGACATAGTGGAAAAGGTGCTCATTGAGGAGGGGCACGCCGCTACCGCGAAGGCGTACATACTCTACAGGCACAGGAAGAACCTCCAGAGGGAGATGAAGAACATCCTGGGGGTGCAGGACGACCTGAAGCTTTCCATGAACTCGGTGCAGGTGCTGCAGAGGAGGTATTTGCTCAAGGACGAGACGGGCAACATAAGGGAGACGCCCAGCCAGCTGTTCAGGAGGGTGGCTTCGTACATCGCCTCCGCGGAGAAGAGGTTCGACGGGGACGAGGAGACGGTGAAGTTCTACGAGAATGCGTTTTATGAGATAATGACGAAGTTTGAGTTCCTTCCCAACTCGCCCACATTGATGAACGCCGGGACGAACATAGGCCAGCTCTCCGCATGCTTCATCCTGGGGGTGGGGGACTCCCTGGACGAGATTTTCGATTCGATAAAATATTCCGCGCTCATCCACCAGAGCGGAGGGGGGACAGGATTCTGCTTCTCGCACCTCCGCCCGAAGGGGGATTTCGTAAAATCGACTGCGGGCGTCGCGTCCGGGCCGATTTCATTCATGACCGTGTTCGACCACGCGACAAATGTCATCAAGCAAGGCGGAAAACGTCGCGGGGCAAACATGGGCGTCCTGCATATCTGGCACCCGGACATAGAGGATTTCATCGGGGTGAAGCAGACCCCGGGCGTGCTGGAGAACTTCAACATAAGCGTGGGCGTGGACGACGAGTTCATGAAGGCGGTCGAGCACGAGGAGGACTATGCGCTGAAGAACCCGCGCACCGGGGAGGCCGCGAGGAGGATAAACGCCTCCGGGCTCTTCAAACTGATCGCTTACAGCGCTTGGAAGTCCGCGGAGCCGGGGGTGCTCTTCATGGACACGATAAACAAGGCTAACCCGACTCCGAAATACGCGATTGTGGCGACCAATCCTTGCGTTGCGAAGGAGACGTTCGTAACCACGAGCGAGGGGCTTACGGAAGTGTCAAAAGTGCACAATCCGCACCATGTGATGGGCTCGGACGGGGACTACCACCCGGTCAGGTGGGCGGGCAAGACGGGCGAGAAGGAAGTCTATCTTGTCAAGACGCGCGCCGGCTATGAGGTAAAGGCAACCGCAGACCACAAGTTTCTCACAGAGGATGGATGGAAGCAGGTGAACGCGCTGGGCGGCAACGACCGGCTGGTGCTGCAGAAGGAGGGGAAATTCGGCAAGGAGCATATCGACAGGGAGATGGCGATGATGCTCGGCTGGCTCTGCGGGGACGGGCACATCTCCAGGGGGATGCAGGATGTTATTTTCTATTTCGGGACCGATGAGAAAGAGGAGATGCTGCCCATCTTCAAGGGATACCTTGATGCCAAGAACCGCGAGCCGGTGAAACCTAGGAAGGATGCCACTGAAACAAGGCTGAAATATTCTTCAAAAATAGCGAAGATGTTCTGCGACCTTGGGGCCGGGCATGCGATGGCCCACAAGAAGGAGGTTCCCAATTCGGTATTCTCGATGGATAGGGAGTCGGTGAGGCACTTCCTCTCCGCGCTATTCGGGGCGGACGGCTCGGTTCAGGGAAACAGGAAGAAGGGCGTTAGCATAAGGCTGGCCTCCAATTCGCTGAAACTGCTCAAGCAGGTGCAGGTGCTCCTCCTGCAATTCGGCATAGTTTCCTCCATATGTGCGGAGAGGAGGAAGGCGCACTCAAAGACGCTTCCGGATTCGAGGCGCAACCCGAAAACCTATTCCTGCAGGGCGCAGCACGAATTGATCATCAGCAGGGCGAGCATGTTCAGGTTCATGGACAGGATAGGCTTCTCGGTTTCCGCGAAAAACAGGAAGTTCGAGGCGCTGAAGCCAGAGAACATATACGCGGACAACATAGACACGTCCGTTGCCGAAGTGGAATTTGCCGGGATGGAGGAGGTGTTCGACCTCACCGAGCCGGAAACCCATTCTTTCTCCGCGAACGGGCTGATTGTGCACAATTGCGGCGAGGTCCCTATGCCGGATTTCGAATCCTGCAACCTGGGAAGCATAAACCTTTCCGCATTTGTCGAGCTGGACTGGAGCAAGGGGGACTGGAAGAAGAAGGTGAACTGGGAGAGGCTCAGGTACGTGGTGCGGCTCGCCATCCAGTTCCTGGACAACGTGGTGGAGCTGAACAACTACCCGCTCCCGCAGATAAGGGACATGAGCCTGAGGCACAGGAGGGTGGGGCTCGGGGTGATGGGCTTCTCGAAGATGCTGTTCAAGATGGGGGTCAGGTACGACAGCCCGGAGGGGTTCGAGGTCGGCGAGGAGGTGATGAGGTTCGTAACAAGCGAGGGCAGGAAGATGAGCCACGAGCTGGGGAGGGCAAGGGGCTCGTTCCCCGGCTTCAAGGAAAGCACGTGGGCCAAGGGATACGACGCGATGAGGAACGCCACGGTCACCTCCATCGCGCCCACCGGGACAATCTCAATGATTGCGGAGACATCCAGCGGGATTGAGCCCACATTCGCGCTCGCCTACATAAAGAACGTCATGGACGGCACCAAGCTATTCTATTCGGACGATGTCTTCGAGCAGGTGCTGAAGGTGAGGGGGCTGTACAGCGCGGAGATAATGAAAAAGATAATAACCAAGGGGAGCCTGAAGGAGATAGAGGAAATCCCCAGGGACATAAGGGATATATTTGTTATTTCCCATGATATAGGCACGGAAGGGCATATCAGGATGCAGGCCGCGTTCCAGAAATGGACCGACCTCGCGGTGAGCAAGACCATCAACATGCCCTCCACCGCATCCGTGGAGGATGTGGAGAATGCGTACATGCTCGCCTGGAAGCTCGGTTGCAAGGGAGTCACCGTATACCGGGACAAGAGCAGGGGCGAGCAGGTGCTGAGCGTGCCCGCGGAGAGCGAAG
This sequence comes from Microcaldota archaeon, assembly GCA_029557835.1. Lineage (GTDB taxonomy): Archaea > Micrarchaeota > Micrarchaeia > Anstonellales > Bilamarchaeaceae > CAIXOA01. The sequence goes on along the minus strand of JAKQHW010000050.1, from coordinate 10,783 downwards.
GGCACAAGGAATCATGAAGGTGTGGAAATGAAGACGACACTGAGCATAATAAAGGCGGACGTGGGGAGCTATTGCGGGCACCAGCTGTGCCACCCGGAGCTGATGCTCACGGCGAGGAACGCCCTGCAGGCGGCGAAGAAGAACGGAAAGATAATAGATTATTATGTGGCCAACTGCGGGGACGACATGGACCTCATAATAACCAGCGGAAAGGGCACGGACAACAAGGAGGTGCACCAGCTCGCGTGGGACGTTTTCACAGAGGCGACGAAGAAGGCGAAGGCGCTGAAGCTGTACGGGGCGGGCCAGGACATGCTCTCGGACGCGTTCTCCGGAAATGTGAAGGGCCTGGGGCCGGGGTGCGCCGAGATGGAGTTCGAGGAGAGGGGGGCCGAGCCGGTCGTCTGCTTCCTGATGGACAAGACCGAGCCCGGGGCGTTCAACCTCCCGGTGTTCAGGATGTTCGCGGACCCGTTCTCCACCGCCGGGCTTGTGATAGACCCGAACATGCAGGGCGGCTTCACCTTTGAGGTTTACGACGTGCTGGAGCACAGGAAGGTTCTGCTGAAGACGCCCGAGGAGCTCTACAGCCTGCTTGCATTGATAGGCGCGAAGAGCAGGTATGTGATAAAGAGAGTCTATCCCGGGCCGGGAAACAAGGTCCCTGAGAAGGAGGCGGCCGCCGTGGTCAGCACGGACAAGCTATACCAGATAGCCGGGGAGTATGTGGGGAAGGACGACCCGGTGGCGATTGTGAGGGGGCAGAGCGGACTGCCCGCGGTGGGCGAGATAGTGGAGCCGTTCGCGTTCCCGCACCTGGTCTCAGGGTGGATGAGGGGCTCCCACAACGGGCCCATAATGCCTGTGGGCATGAAGGATGCGATATGCACTAGGTTCGACGGGCCGCCGCGCGTGGTCGCGCTCGGGTTCCAGCTTGAGAACGGGCACCTGGTGGGCCCGATGGATGTTTTTGCGGACATCGCTTACGACCGGGCGAGGAAGGAGGCCCTGCACATCGCGGATTATATGAGGAGGCACGGGCCGTTCGAGCCGCACAGGCTCAGCCCCGAGGACATGGAATACACCTCCCTCCCCAAGGTGCTGAAAAAGCTCGAGGCAAGGTTCCAGAAGCTATAGCCCCTTTTTATTCCTTTTCTTTCCTTTATTACCCATGGCGGAGCGCGAGAAGCTTTTCTGGTATTCCCTCCTTGCGGGCTTCATCGTCATACTGATGATGGGGTTCGCCAACCCGGCGATGTTCGCGCAGAGCTCGGGCGAGGGCTCCTATGTGATAAAAATCAAGTCCTTCGGGTTCGTGCCCATGTTCATGGTGGCGAACTCCGGGAGCACGGTCACCTGGATAAATGAGGCGGGGGCCGCGCAAATCCTCATCGTGGAAGGTGCGTTCGGCCCCCAGGTCATCGGGCCGGGCGCAAGCTGGAGCTTCAAATTCAACCGCCCGGGGGTCTACGAGTACAGGACCACGGAATTGGCGGGCATATTGGTAGTGGACTGATTTTTTTCCTACCTTTTCCTGTGGAAGGCGATTCCTGCTATGCTCAGGAACAATACTAGGAGGAAACCTATTATTCCGCCAAGTATGACGATGGCGAGGCTCCAGAAATTCACCTCAACCCTTATCCCCAGCCATCCCACCAGCTTGAGCGCAAACAATGCGATGAGGATGTTTATGAGCAGGAGCCATGGGCCGAAATGCTGCAGCATCAGCAACGCCAGTATGCACATCAGGGCGAGCGCGATTAGTTCCTTTATCATGTTTTAGGGATTGGAAGGAAAGGTTATTAAGTTTGGTGCAGTAAAGCCGCGCGGTGGGAATCATGCCGGGAATGTCTGCGATGCTGGGGGTAAAGGACATGAGGAGGTCCGTGGAGTTCTACAGGGAGAAGCTGGGCTTTTCCACGAAACTGCTCATGCCCAATGGCGAAGGCCCCAAATATGCGAATTTCAGCAGGTTCGGGGCCACCTTTATGCTCCAGCCCCTGGGGAACATGCGGGACGGGCTGGTGGAGAATTTCAGGTTTTCAAAGGAATCCGAGCCGGGGGTGGGCGTGGTGCATTATGTGGAGTTCCCCCAATATGAGGATATCGAGGCGTATTATTCCGAATTGAAAAGGAGGGAAGTCGCGATAGTGAAGGAACTGGAGGACCGCTCCTGGGGCGCGAGGGACTTCATGGTCGCTGACCCGGACGGGCACCTCATTTCCTTCAGCAAGCCGAAGGACGAGGCGTCCAAATGCTTCTCCTGCGGGATGCCTATCCCCCATCCCCAGGACCACGCGCTGGGGAACGCGTCTATCCCCTATTGTTCACACTGTGCGGACGAAAAGGGGAACCTCAAGCCGTTCGAGAAGGTGCTGGAGGGCGGTGTGAAGTTTGCGATATCGAAGGGGGTCCCGGAGAACGAGGCAGAGGCGAAGGTGCGGGATAGATTGATGAGGATGCCCGCCTGGAAAATAAATTAAAAAAGAAAGGGAATTAGTTAATCAGATTGGTCCTGGGGGCTCGGGCCTTCCCTCCCTAAGGCAGTTTATTCTGAACGCCCAGTATCCCCTCCAGGCATTCTTCATTTCTTCCGGGGTGGTGCAGCCGTTGGCGAGCTCATCGCGCACGGCCACCCTCAGGGCCGCATTTGCCCCCTGCATCGCGGAATTCCCGTTCCTGTAGATGCCCATGAAATTGCTTCTTGCCTGGCGCAGGCACATCTGGTCCACCGCGCCGTTGAAGCAAAGATTGCCTTCCAGGGCGGCATTTCCATTTGCAATGTCTGCTGCCTCGAGCGCATCCTTCTCATCAGAGAAATCCGGGGCTGTGCAGAACCAAACCTCTGCATATTCCAGCAGGCTGTACATGCCAGCATAGCCGCAATAGCCGTTCCATTGCTTCTGGTCCATGAAAGGGTCCAATATGGGCGGAAGCTGCGCGAAGGAAAGCCCCGCAAGCAGCAACACGCCCATCAACAACATTTGTTTTTTCATATTTCCACATCCTCCATTGATTTTTCATGTGAATGCAATTCATCTGCGCGGACCGATGCAATTTGCGAAATCCGCATTGTACTGCCTCCAGTAATCGAGGATATTTTCCCTCGGTTCGCCGCACTCGGACATCGCGGACTTCGCGGCGGACATGTATGCGGAAAGGGAATCCCTCATCACGCCGCCGTTATGCCTCGCGGCGAACATGAATTGGGAGCGCACCTGCCTGACGCACTGGTTGTCGCGGCAGTCGTTCCCGGAAAGCGCGATGTCAAGGAGCTCGCTTTCCCAATATTTCAACATATCCGTCCATTCGCCCATGTCCGGGCTGTTGCAGAATCCTTCTGCATTGAAAAGAAGGTTCTTTGCGGCCGTATCCATGCACGAGAATTGGCTGAATTTGCTATTCATGAGCGGATCCTCTATTGGAGGGCGGGCAAAGGAAAGCCCCAACATCAAAACCGCAACTACAAGGAAAATGTTCCGGTTCATTTTTAGCACCGCCAATACTAAAGGAACAAACTTTATAATCTTTTACCTATGCAATTCATCCATGAAAAAGGTGGTTTTTCTTCTTGTGTTTGGGATTCTACTGCTCGGCTGCACCATGCCCGGCACACAGCAGCCCTCGGGGACATGGGTTCCCGGGGGGGGCGAGCCCGCCCGCGGCGGCTCGGGGGGCCAGGTGATAAGCGTTGGGGACACGACCGGAGGATCAACCCCGTCCACCGGGGGAAGCGGAGGGGGCATAATAAGCCTCGACCAGCCCGAGCCCGGGGAGGGGGATGTCGTGGTCCGGATAAGGAATTCAAGGTTCGAGCCCCAGACCGTCACGGTGAAGCAGGGAAAAACGGTGTTCTGGTACAATGATGACGTTATGCCGCACTCGGTAAGGATGATTGGCGTCTTTGATTCCCCGCCGGTCACAAAGGATGGGGGCGCTTACTGGCACACTTTCACCGAGTATCCCGGGACTTATGCATATGCCTGCGGAATACACGGGACTGCATCCGGAACCGTGGTTGTTGTTAGGTGAACACATGCCCGTTGGATATGAGGTTGTGCTTGGCAACAACCTTATTTTTTGGACCGGGATGATTGCTTTTCTTTTCCTGCTCTCCGCCGCATCAACTATGGGGCTGAACCAGTATGCGAAAACCAGGTTTACGCTGAACACCCATAAGATGCTTGCCGGATGCGGGATGCTTTTTGCGCTGATCCACCTGCTTATGGCGCTGGGGATAATCTAGCTATTTGGGCCCGGGCCCGCGTATGCAGTTGGAAGTGAGTGCCCAGTAGTCCCTGTGCATCCCGAGGAAATCCTGGCGGCTCATCCCTCCCCCGTTAACGCATTCCTTCCCCGCACGGAGGAAAGGCCCCCTTCCTGAGGACATCAGCGAGGAGACCGAACGGAGGCTCCCCATTAATTCGCCCCTGAGCTGCCTTATGCAGGGCTGGTTGCAGAATTCGCCCTTGCAGCAGGTCCGGTAGATGTCCAGGTAGGAACCTTCAAGGTTTTCCATGGCGCTTCCTTCATTGTCCCACATCTGCTCCTGCCATGCAACTATCTGGTTGTAGGTTTCCTTGCCTATCGTGGGGCACTCGGCCATCCGGTCATAAAGATACTCGGAAAGCACTGTCGCCTGGCAGTCCGCCGACATCCATTTGTTGTAAGTCATTGGGTCAAAGGCCTGGGCAAAGGAAAGGCCCGCCACAAGCAGAACCATCAGGAGAACGTTTGCTTTTTGCATGTGGGGGATGGGAAAATAAAATTTAAAAATCTTGTGTGCCAGCAGAATGTCGAGAAATCCGTGCCATTTAGGGCACGGATGAATCGACCACACCAATACTCTTTTGATTACTGGAATTACCGGCAATGAGGCCTCCTCTTCTTTATAAAGCACCGTTTCAACAATTCTTCCATGGGAATAAGGTCCTGGAAATTCCGCATCTATCCATCAAAATTTCAGGAAAAACATCTGGAGCATTATCTCTGCAATTGCAAGGAGCTTTGGAATTCCCTTCTCGAATACACAAAGAATTGCCATAAAGAGACAGGAAACTTCCCAACGCGCCAGCAGCTATATCTGCAAGCAAAAGGAGCACCCATGTTCTCCCAGGTCGCGCAGAATGTCGCAGACAGGCTTTTCAAATCCGTCAAGGGCATGATGCTCAAAAAGAAGGCAGGGAAGATTGCCGGCTTTCCACGCTTCAAGCCCATTGAAAGAATGAAGTCCTTCGCCTACCCACAGTTTGGCTTCAAACTGAATCAGAAGCTTGGGCTATCCGGAATGGGTGCGATCCAAATCAAAAAGCACAGGGAAATAGCGGGAACGATAAAGACGCTCACCATCAAGAGAATGCCTTCAGGAAAATGGTTTGCCATTTTCACCTCGGAAATAGGAGAGAAACAGGTTTCCCAAAAAGATATTTTGCCTGTTGGCATAGACCTTGGAATTGAGCATTTTGCGTACCTAAGCGATGGCACAATAGTGGAAAACCCGAGGCACCTGAAAAAAGCAGAAGAGAAACTGAGGAAGACGCAGCACCGGCTTTCCAAGAAAAACAGGGGAAGCAAAAACAGGAAGAAGGCGAAGTTCAAAGTCGCAATCGCTTACGAAAAGCTCTCAAATAGGAGGAGAGATTTTCTTCATAAAACAAGCAGAAAGCTGGTGGAAAATTATTCTTTCATTGCAATGGAGAACCTAAACACGAATGGAATGGCAAGGGGTTTCCTTGCAAAATCCATACTGGACTGCGGCTGGGCGGAATTCTCAGGCATGCTTCGCTACAAAGCGGAGGAAGCTGGTTGTGAAGTCGCGCTTGTGGAGCCCGCCCTGACTACACGGACATGCAGTAACTGCGGTTCAATACGGAAAAAATCGCTTGCAGAGAGGTGGCACAAGTGCGCATGCGGCGCATCCATGCACCGCGACCTCAACGCTGCGATAAACATACTCAACAGAGCTACGGCGGGGCACGCCGGAAGTCGAGCTGACATCCCGATATATGGGATGGAAGCGAGAAAAGCCTCTGAAGAAGAAACCCCTACCCACAAAAAATGGGCAAGTGCCTTCTATGAAAGAGGAAGCCCCGCCCTTTAGGGTGGGGTGTGTCACAAAGAAATGGGTTGGCTATTAATCTATTACCACCGCGCCGCCGGAGCCAAAGCACTGCATGGTATCGGACCAATAGCCTCTCCAAATTTCCTGGAACTCAGGCCCGGTCATCTCCTCGTTCTGGATGCATTCCCTTCCCGCACGGAGGAGAAGCGCCCTTCCGGAGGACGTGAGCGAAGAGACCGTGCGCATGCCCGACATGAACTGCCCGCGGTATTGCCTTATGCAGGCCTGGTCACATACGCCGTTGCAGCAGCTTTGACTGTCCTCGTATATGCCTTCGAGCGATGGAAATGCGCCCTCATCGCCCCACATGCTTGAATGCCAGCCGTCCAACAATTGGTTTGTGTCCTGGTTTGCGCATCCTTCAGAATACATGCCCAGGAGGTATTGGTCAAGGATAGCTGCCTGGCATCCGGCAACATTGAGCTTGTTTGCCATCATGGGGTCGTGGTCCCGCCCTGCGAACGTGGTTCCCGCAAGCAGGAGCACGCCCATCATCAGCATTTGCATTTTCATACATTGCACCTGCCCAGACTTCCAGGAAAAAGCTTATTAATTAAGAGCATGCGGAAACGCATGGAAATTGGTGGGATGCACAGAAAAACGAAATGAAAAAAGGTGCCGCTCAATCCATGGGCGGCAAGGCATCGAAGCCGTATCTCATGCAGTCAAGGCTCTCCGCCCAATACTCCCTGTACATCGAAAGGAACTCGGAGCGCGGCATCCCTTCCTGGATGCATTCCCTTCCCGCACGGAGGAAAAGCGCCCTTCCGGACCCCATCAGGGACGAGACGGGGCGCTGGTAGGACATGAACTGGTTCTTCACCTGCCTCAGGCAGGCCTGGTCGCAGGTCCGGCCGCAGCATTCTTGCGCAGACAAGTAGGTGAAATAAAGGTTGTACATCGCCTCGCCTTCGTCCCACATGTCCTCTTCCCATTGGAGTATGTTGCCCTGAGTTTCCTGCCCGGCGCATCCCTCGTCATAAATCTCTCCCAGGTAGTTGCCCAAAACCATCCCCTGGCAGAAGGAGGAGCCAAGCTTGGAATACATGGAAGGGTCATAGTTCGGGGGTATTTGCGCGAACGTGGTTCCCGCAAGCAGGAGCACGCCCATCATCAGCATTTGCATTTTCATACATCGCACCTGCCTATAGCTCAACAGAAAGGCTTATTAATGATTCATATGGGAAAACGGGAAAAAACCAAAATCAATGGCTTAGCCCCAGCTTCTTTTCTACCTCCTCGGTTTTCAATGCGCACTCAAGGCAGAATGCGTGCGAAACCCCGTCTATGTCCTTCCTCTTCCTGCTCCGCCTTCCGGAAAGGTCCGAATCGCAGAGCGCGCACCTGTCATGCCCTTCAAACATCCTCCCACCATCCCCCTCTTCCCGGCTTCCGGTTTCCCGTTTTGGGTTCCCGGTCGCGGGCGGGTATGGAGTAAATGGGAGAAAGGGAATAAAAACCATGATGGGGTAGAATAATCCATGCCAGAGCTCGCACTGGAGGCAACACCCTCGCAAAGGGAGCGCGCCGCTCAGGTGCAGGCGACCGGCCTGCTCCTTCAGCACGAGCTCGACAACGGCGCGAGGGCGCTGATGGGGCTTTCGTGCCCCTCAGGCATTTTCGGTGGGCTCCAGGGGCTCTCGCAAGAGAGGGAAGCCCAGCTCGCGGCTTTTCAGAGGGGAGAGTCATATTCGGTTTCCGGAAGCGGGATGGACCGCAGGAACCTGGAAACCCTGGAAGGGCTTTCGGGGACGTTGGGGAGATACGGCATAACCATGCAGGTGGACATGGAGAGGGGGGAATTCACGCTCACGAACAACAATTACGTTCCCCTGCACCTGATTCCCGAGGGGGACCGGCTGGCGCTCGTGCAGTCCAACAATTTCGCGTCCGAGTGCGTGGAGAGGGCCTCGGTGCTCGCGGGCCAGGGAAGGGTGGACGAGGCGGAATCCTACATGAGGTGGGCCGGCGCCCTGCTCGCGAGGCATGCCGAGTATGTTGAAGGGGCGAGGATGCTGGAGGGCATGCGGGGGGAAAGGGAAGTCCTTGCAGCGCTACCTCCCGCGGGAATTTCGGAAAGGAGCGCAATGGGAGCCATCTCAGGGTTGGCGGGGCGCGAGCTCACGCCCCGGGAGTTCCCCGCGGAATTCGAGAGGATGATGGGGGTAAGCTGGGCGCAGTTCAGGGAATTCGGGTTCGCTTCCCTCGCGATGCAGAATGTTGACGCAGCAATTGAAAGCATGGGGAGGGGGCTCGCGGCGCTGGCCGAAAGGATGAACGGCATGTGCGGCGCGGCGGAAAGGGGGATAACCGGCGCAGGCATCCAGGATTACCTTCCGCCCGAGGAATACATGTATTCCGCGGCATCGGCGAGGGAAAGCCTTTCCTTTTCCGTGGGCCTTCGGAACGATGTTTTCACCATTATAGGGTTGAGGAGGGCCGCGGACGGGCTGAGGGGGCTGGGATTTGAGGGCGCGTCCCTTTATCGAAACGAGCTCGTTGGGGAAAGGGACGGAATCCTGAGGATGTACGTGGAGGCGGAGAGCTGCCTTTCCGAATCGATTTTGCTTAGGGCGGCAATCCCGGAAAACAGGGAGGATGCGGAGAGGAATTATGCGGATTCGCAGGCAGGGAGGGTGAGGGCCGCGGATTTCCTTGCAAGGGCGGAGGAGCAAATCCCGCGGCTCGAAGAGCGTTACGCGTTGTTTACAAGGTACGGGAGCATGCAGGAGACCCTGATGGCGCAGAATTTTGACAGGGTTGACGGGGTGAACCGCGCGGAACTTATCAGGCAAAGGGACGGCCTGGTTGATGAAATCTCTGTGGCCGCAAGGGAAGGGAGGGAGATCCAGGGCCTTGATGGGCGGGTTGCCGGCCTGAGCAGGACTTATGAATATATGCAGCTGAGGTCCTTCTGGACGGATTACCAGTTCGAGGGGGTGCGGGGGGTTGTAGGTCTGGCCCGCCTGAACGGGGACCGGAACGCCCTTCTAGAATCCCTGGACAGGGCGATCGAAACCGGGGCAGTGGTTCAGGACGTGCAGGGGAGGCAGGACAGGATATTCGTGATGCACGAGCGGTGCGCCGCATATGAGCGGCTCGTGACCGCCCTTTATGAAAACCAGCGGGAGAGGATAAGCGAAGCCGCGGGGACATTCCATGGTTTCGGGGAATCCGTAGGCAGGAGTGTGAGTGGATTTCCTGACGAGGCAAGGGGGATAGTGCTTAGGGGGCTCAACACGGAATCAGGAAACATGGAATGGGATGAGGATGTCCAGCTCGCGGATTACCGTTCCAGAAAAAGGGAGTTGAAGGAGGAGCTTTTCAGGTTCATGGGGGATGTTACTTCCCTCAGCCGCCAGAGTTCCGAATTGGACAGTTGGTACGCGGAAGCGATGCGGTATGCCCCGAGGGAGATGGAGATAGAGGATTTGGGCCCGGAAGTGGCTGATTTGAGGGAAAGGTTCGGGATTTTCGAAAACCCTGCCATGGCCGGGATAAGGCAGGTGCACGACAATACGGAGAGGGCTGCCGAGGGGCTGGAGCGCGGGGCGAGCCGCATCCTAACGCGCTTCAATGGAATGGTTGGCGAGCTAAATGAGATTGCGCAGGAGCAGAACGAATACGCGAGGATATACCGGCTCAATGCGCAGGTTGACATGGTCACCGCCGCGGTAGGGGTAGGGGTTGCGGTCTGGAACCTTCCCAGCGTCTTTGCCGCGGGGAGAAGCGCCCTTGCGACAGGGAGGGCGGCAATGGGCGCGATTGAATCCTTTTCCCCGGCGCTTGCGACAGGAATACGGCTGGGGCTCACGGCCGGCTCGGTGGGGATGAGCGCATACGGGGGAAGGGAATTCGTCGCAGGCGTGTCGGAATTCAGTAGTGCGAACACAACGGAGGAGAGGGTGGCGGCAGCGGAGCGCATGTTCGAGGGCGCTCTTTATGTGGGCTCGCTTGGGGTCGCCGCGCGCCTTCCCCAGAACATTTTCAGGATGGCGAGGGTGGCTTCCGTAGGCATGGATATCGGCGCAATCGCCACCATCGCGCCCTCTGTTGCCGCGGTTTCCTATTCAATGGCAGAGAAGGGGGATGTTAGCGGATGGGACATAGCCGAGCTCGCGTTATGGACGGGGCTGGGCATCGGGGGCGCTTATCTGGGGGTGAGGGTCCCCGGAGGGATAAGGCCTGCAATAAGGGAAGGCGGCGAGATTGCCGCACGGGCGGCCCCCGAGGGGGTTGCGCAGTTTTCTGACATGGCGGCGCACCTGCCTGCGCCAAGGGGATTTGCCGCAGAGGGCGCGGGATTCGTGAGGGTTGGGGAGCTTCCCGCCCCGCTGGGCCCGATGCAGAGGGGCGCAATGGAGGAGGAGGCAAGGATTGCGGCCATGCGCACCGAGCTCGCCCCGCAGCCTGGCGCTGTGGTTTCAGGACGGGAAGCTACAGAACTTATGCCTTCTCCCGCGGTGCGCGCTGAGGCGCCTGCCCCGATCGGGCGTGCCGCAACTGAACTTGCGCCTGCGCAGGCCGCAAGGGAAGCGGCGAGAAGGGAGATCCCCCCGACAATGATTGAGAGGCCTCCTGCGCAGGCCGCCCCATCCCCGGCTGTGCGTGCCGAGGCGGCTGCCCCGCTTGAACGTGCGGCCACCGAAGTGGCGCCTGTTC
>JAKQHW010000048.1 GCA_029557835.1 Microcaldota archaeon | reverse complement strand
TGAAAGCTGAGTCCTCGGCCCCGAGCGTGTTTATTGGGTAAAGGAGCGGTACAGGGTGCTCCCATTCATCCGAATGCAGCTGCGGCGGGTAATCGTCCGTGTCCACCGAAACCTTCACCTTGTCCGGAGGGAGCGCCCCCTCCCTATGCACCGAAGGATGCGAAGGCGCAGGTGTTTCCGGCTGCCCCGGAAAGATATGCGTTCCCTGCCCACCTTCCTGCGGCACGTTCCCCGCGCACCCGAAAAGCAAAATCCCAACCAGCAAAACAGCGGCCAATCCCCTCATTTCATCTCCCCGCAACAAGCACGCTCTCCGTTATATCCTCTTTCCCAGGCCCTTCATAAGGCACGAACCAGTCAAACATCAAATCCGCAAACCAGAACTTGAACCCTTCCACGAGCCCCACCCCCTCGTACCTCACCCTTCCCCTTTTCAGCGCGGTGAGCGCGTCCGTGTCCCCGTACGCAATCTCATATACGGTCTGCCGGTCCGTATACATGTTCATTGTCTGGTCCGGGAGGAACCCTTCCCCGGCCCCGACCACCACTCCGTCCCTGAAAACCACGTTATAATCCCCCATGCCTTCCACGTGCACGTTCACCTTTTCGTTCCAAAAGAGGTAGGAAATCCCCGGCTGCCCCATTATCTCCTCGGAAACATCCCCCACCGCCACAAGGCTCGGTTTATGTGTGGACATCCTTTCCGGGGAAACGGGCGTATCGCATTTCGGCGCCTGCCTTATCCCGCTTGCGCTGAACTGCGGGTCCATCGCCTCGGTCCCCTTATATACGCACACCCAGCACCCCGTCCAATAGCTGTACACGCAGTGCACCTGGGTGGTTTCGTCCCCCTTGCAGTTCGCCTCGCATTCCTCCTTTGTCCCGTACTCGTCCGCCTCCGGGTCGCATTGCCTTTCCCCGCACGTGCAGCAATACGGGCAGCAGCTCTGCCCTGCGCCGCATCCGTTCGGGTTCGCAACAGGGTCGCATCCCTCCCCTTTCCCGGCCTCCACCTTCCCATCCCCGCAGCAGCACCTGTCCGGGCATTTCTTGTCCTTGCACACGTCCCTGAATATCTCATCTATGTTCGCCTGCGTGGGGCCCCGGGTCGTATCGCTCATTATGCCCCCGTCCCCGTCCTCCAATCCCATCATGTGCCCTGCCTCGTGGGCAAAATCGTTGAAGTGCGCGCCGGACGTGTCCCCCGGGATTGGCCTGCTCATCTCATCAGACCACCATCCGCCCACCCCCTGCCCTGTGGAGACCCCGGGCGGGTACATATATCCATAATATGTGCTCCCGTTGGTTGCGCGCGGCGGGTTCGCCGCAAAGCTCGTCACCTGTATGCAGTGCGCATTGGCGGGCTGGGGCGTGCAGGAAGCCACCTTCTGCGTGTTCACCGCCACGTGGAACTCGCACTTGCACTCGCCCACGGTATACGGCTGGCCGCCCGCGTTGTTCCACACGTCCTGTATCTCGCTCTGCGCCCTTGAGATGTAGCCGTCATCCGCGCCCATGAACGCAATGTTCAGCGTGACCGTGACCCTGCATGCCTCCGCGTCCACGTCGCACGTGGTCGCCTGAGCAAAACCCAGTGAAAAAAAGGCCAAAACAACCGCAACCAGCAGCACCCTCATGCTTTTTGCACCGCGCCAAATTATATTAACCTTCCCTCCCCACTCCAACCGATGGCAAACCGGGAAATCGCCCGCATATTCCTCGAGATGGCGGACATGCTGGAATTGCAGGGGGTGCAGTTCAAGCCCCGGGCATACCGCAACGCCGCCCTTTCAATAGAATCCCTTTCCGAGGACATATCCTCCATCTATTCCAAGGGGGGGCTCGCCGCCCTCCGCGAAATCCCCGGCGTCGGGGAGAGCCTCGCCAAAAAAATTGAGGAGTTCATAAGGACCGGGGAAGTGAAATCCTACCTTAAAATGAAAAAGGAATTTCCGGTGGACCTGGAGGCACTGGGCGCGGTCGGCGGAATAGGGCCCAAAAAGGCGATGCGGCTTTACAGGGAGCTGGGGGTGATGGACCTCGGCACGCTTGAGAAGGCGGCAAAGGATGGAAAAATACGCAAGCTTTCCGGCTTCGGGGAAAAAAGCGAGCAAAAAATCCTATCCGGCCTGGGCTTCGCGAAATCCGGCATTGGGAGGATGCCCCTCGCGGAGGCGGGCGCGCTCGCTTCCGAGCTCGTGCACATGCTGGAAAAATGCGGAGCTGCGGAAAAAATTGAAGTTGCCGGCTCATACAGGAGGGGAAAGGAAACGGTCGGGGATTTGGACATCCTCGTGCTTTCCTCAAATCCGGAAGGGGTAATGAAGCATTTTCTTTCCATGTATCCCGGCTCATCCACGATAATGAAGGGGGGGAAGCGCTCCTCCATCCGCCTTTCCTCAGGAATCCAGGTGGACCTCCGCGTCTTCTCCGCGGATGAGTTCGGTTCCGCGCTCATGTATTTCACCGGCTCCAAGGAACACAACGTGGGGATGCGCAAGCTCGCAATTTCAAAAGGGATGAAGCTCAGCGAATACGGCCTTTTTTCCGGAAAGAAAAAGGTTGCGGGCAGAACCGAGGGGGAGGTTTACAAAAAGCTGGGGATGGATTGGATTCCCCCAGAGCTCCGCGAGAATTCCGGGGAAATCGAGGCGGCCGGGAAGCATTCCCTTCCCAAGCTTGTCCTGCATAACGAGGTAAGGGGCGACCTCCACTGCCATTCGGAATGGAGCGGCGACGCCTCCGGCTCCCTGGAGGGGCTCGCAAAAATGGCGCAATCCCTCAATTACGAATATCTGCTCATCTCCGACCATGGCGGGCCCGAGGTCCGCATCGTTAACGGGCTGGACGAGAAAAAGCTGAGGAAGCAGATGGCGGAAATAGACCGGCTCAACAGGAAATTGGAAGGCATAACCCTGCTGAGGGGCGTGGAGACCAACATCCTCAAGGACGGGAGGATAGACCTCCCGGACTCCATCCTACGCGACCTGGACATAGTCCTCGCCTCCATCCACTCCAATTTCTCCCAGCCCCCCCAAACGATAACCAAAAGGATAATCTCCGCCATGGAGAACGAGCACGTGGACATAATCGCCCACCCCACCGGAAGGCTCATCGGCTCCCGGCCACCCCTGCAGATGGATTTCGGGGAGGTTCTGGACGCGGCGAAAAGGACCGGCACCTCCCTGGAGATAAACTGCCAGCCCGGGCGCATGGACCTGGATTCCCAGCACATATTCTCCGCAAAAGGGAAGGTCCCCCTCTCCCTCGGCTCGGATTCCCATTCCCCATCCCAGCTGCACCTGATGAAATTCGGGGTTCTCAACGCACGCAGGGGATGGTGCACGAAAAAGGACATCCTCAACTGCCTTCCACTCAAGGATTTGAGGAAAAAATTCGGCTTTTAGCTATTTCTCCCCGTACAATTCCGAGAGCTTCCTGAGCTCCCTCACCTTCGCGTTTGCCCCTTCCAGGGCCGAGACCGCCTCCACGAAGAAGCTTCCGGCATACGCCTCCTTCTCCTTTATCCTGCTCATGTGCTTCTCGTATGCGGAGTTTATGAGCGCCCTTATGGAGGCGTCGTTGTTCTCCATGGCCTTCGCGTCTTTCCGTGGTATGTGCGGCATTGAGCACGCGATTCTCATGCTCTCCGACATCTTTTCATAAATCTCTTTGAGCTCAACAAGCGCCTCCGGGGACATGTACTCTCCCTTCTCCGCCATGTCCGACACCATGTATGCGAGGTCCTGCCCCTTGTCCCCGAGCTGTTCCGCCACGTTCGACATCCTCACAAGGAGGATGGTCCTTTTCGCCTCCTCATCCGTGAGCTTCCTCAATCCGACCTCCCTTGTGGCCGCCTCCATCTTCCTGTTAAGGTAATCGGTGAGGATCTCCAGCTTCTTTGCCCGGTTCAGAGAAGCGCCCTTCTTCCCAAGCACCATCCCCACCGACTCTTCGAAGAGAGCGTGCGTGACCTCCATCGCATTTTCCAGCTCCTTCTCAATCGCCTGCAGCGCCTTCCCGTTGGTTTCCGGAAGCTTGTCCTCAAGGTATTTGGCCCTGAACAGGACCTCCTCCTCTTCCCCTGGCACGAGCCTTTCCACCGCTTTCCTGAACGGCCCTATGAGCAACAGGAATGCCGCTGCGCACACGAGGTTGAAGGCAAGGTGGGCGTTAGCCACCTGCTGGGCGATTGTGCCGCCGTGGCCCGCAACCGCCTCCGCAAAAAGCCCAAGGAAAGGCAGGAAGAGGAGCACCCCTCCCACATTGAAGAGGAAGTGCGCGGCCGCCGCCCTCTTCGCATACAGGTCCATCCCGAAGGATATGAAGATGGACATCGCGGTCGTCCCTATGTTCGCCCCGAGTATTATCGGGATCCCCTGCCCGAGGGTGATGAGCCCGCCCCCAGCGAGCAGGACCACCAGCCCGGTTGTCACCGAGCTGGACTGGAAAAGCGCGGTCAGGACAATCCCCACGAGTATTGCGATGAATATGTTGTCCAGCCCCGCGAAGAGCGCGGCCACGTCCGCGTCGTCCTTCACAGGCGCTATCGCGTCCGAGATGAGGGACAGGCTGAAGAACACCAGCCCGAAATAGAACAGCGGCTTGCCCAGGAATTTATATCTCCCGCCCACCCCGTTCAATACGAATCCCAGAAGGATGAAAATCGGCGCGAACCACAATATGTTCAACGCGACAAGCTGGGATGTCACCGTTGTCCCCACGTTCGCCCCGATCATCACCCCTATGCTCTGCGCGAACGGTATCGTCCCAGCGTTCACCAGCCCCACCGCAATCACGGTGGTCGCGGTGCTTGACTGCACAACCGCGGTCACTATCGCCCCCAGGAACGCCCCCCCGAGCGGATTCTTGGTCATTTTCCCGAGGTATGCGCGGAACTTTTCCCCCGCAGCCCTCTGCATCTCGCCGCTGAACTGCTCTATCCCGTACCTGAACAGTATGAGCCCGGGGATTATCGCGAACCATATCTCCCAGCCTATCATCAGGTTGCTTTCTCCCCATCCATTTTTATCTTTTCTGAGCAATGCCATATTGTGGGATTATGAAATTGTTTGAGAAGAATGTGGGCGGCCTCGACAGGGTTTTGAGGGTGCTTTTCGGGCTTGGCTTCCTTTACTATTCGTTTGCTGGCCTTGCGGCGCCTTTGATTTACATAGGGATAATACTCGGCGCAATCCTCCTCTTCACCGGGCTCATGGGCACCTGCACCCTCTATTCCCTTTTCGGGATAAGCACGGTGGGGAAGCCCTGCTGTGGGCTCCCAAGGAAATAATGCCTCATTTTCCCTTTTCCAGGAGGCTCACTTTTATTTTTCCAGCCTCCTTTCCGCATCCCCTGCAGATTATCCGGATGCCGCCCTCCGCCTTCTCCATCTTTCCGCCTTCCGCGATTATCCCATAACCCTTTGCGGCCCCGTCGCTCCTTATCTCTATTTCCTTTCCGCATCTGCACCTAATCCTGCCTTCCATACTATTAACGATATCCATTACATTTATATACTAATACAATAATATAGAATTGGGTTGATTTTGAATGTCAGTTGTTGAATACGGAGAATACAAGGGGAACAGGCTGATAATCCTGAAAAGGACCGAGGAGGACAAATATCCATTCAGCTTCGGTAAGGGCAAGGCCCGCCTCATCGTGGAGAACTTCGACGCGATAAAGAAATTCGCGGAAGAGGACGACGGGCAGTCCGAATGATGGTCCGTGCGAGCCACATCCTCGTATCCTCCGAGCACGAGGCGAAGCGCCTTCTCCAGGAACTCAAATCCGGGAAGGACTTCCCCGAGCTTGCGAAGAGGCATTCCTCCTGCCCGAGCGGGAAGGAGGGCGGGGACCTTGGCTTTTTCGGAAAAGGGCAGATGGTGAAGGAGTTCGAGGACGCGGCGTTCTCCGCAAAGGTGGGGGATTCCGTGGGCCCGGTGAAGACGCAGTTCGGCTACCACCTCATAAGGGTCACCGCCCGCAAGTGAATTTTTTTATCCTTTTTCCTTTCCTTCCCAGATAGCTATTTATACCTTAGGCAACAATCCATTGCCGTTGGTTTTTATGTCAAGCAAAAACTATCTGTTCACCTCCGAGTCCGTTACTGAAGGGCATCCGGACAAGATGTGCGACCAGGTCTCAGACGCGATACTGGACGAGCTCCTGAGGCAGGACCCGAAGTCCCGCGTTGCGGTCGAGAGTGCCGCGACCGCAGGCCTCATGCTGGTGATGGGGGAGATAACCACCTCCGGCTATGTGGAGTTCCAGAAGCTTGTGCGGGACGTCATCCGCGACATAGGGTATACGAAGCCGGAATACCTTTTCGACTACCGCACCTGCGGGGTGCTTGCGTCCATTACCGCCCAGTCTCCCGATATCGCGCAGGGGGTCGATTCCTCCGCCGCCCACGAGCAGGGCGCCGGGGACCAGGGGATAATGTTCGGATATGCGAACCGCGAGACCCCCGAACTGATGCCGCTCCCCATAATGCTTTCCCACAAACTGGCAAAAAGGCTTGCGGAGGTGCGCAAGGACGGGACGCTCCCGTATTTGCGCCCGGACGGGAAAACCCAGGTGACAATAGAGTACAACGACCACCGGCCGAAGAGGGCGCACACAATAGTGGTCGCAACCCAGCACGACGGGGACATTTCCCTGGAGAAAATAAAGAAGGATGTGGTGGAGCACGTCGTGAAGCCTGTATGCGGGGACTATTTCGATTCCAATACACTAGTGCACGTGAACGGGACCGGCAAATTCGTCCTCGGGGGCCCTGCCGCGGACACCGGCGTCACCGGAAGAAAAATAATAGTGGATACTTATGGGGGAAGGGGCCACCACGGAGGAGGGTGCTTTTCCGGGAAGGACCCGTCCAAGGTGGACCGCTCTGGCGCGTACACCGCCCGCTGGGTCGCGAAAAACGTCGTGGCCGCCGGGCTCGCGGACATCTGCGAGGTCCAGATATCATATGTGATAGGG
>JAKQHW010000039.1 GCA_029557835.1 Microcaldota archaeon | reverse complement strand
GCATGGGCCGTAACTGCAAACATAGACGCCGGGCTGGACCTTTCCACAAGCAGGCTTGCGGACTTCGGCTGGAACGGGACCACCTCCACGGGCGTCCTGGTGTGGGACACGGACGGGGCAGGCACGACTCTGAGCCAGAGGCGCTGTGCCCCGCAGTGCACGGGCGCCACAACAACCTTTTCCACCTATGCGGGCACCGGCGCATGGATAACAATGTTCCAGAATCCGAAGGCATCAGCACAACAGGTTAAAATCCTCTCCGCAAGGCTGAACTCCGCCTTCGACATCGGCTCTTTCCTTTACGACGGCACGGCATACGGCAATTACGGGGACGGAATCATCACCGCGGACACCACCGTCACCACCTTCGAGGCGTATTCCATCGCCTTCAACATAACCGACACAATCCCGCCCTCCATTAATTTTACCCATCCAACCCCGGCAAACGGCTCGGTCCTGTATGCTGATTATGTTTTCATCAACACCTCCATAACCGACAACATGGGCGTCCATTCCGCGCTTTTGGAATGGAACGGCACAAACCAGTCCATGGACTACACGAATTCAACCAATTGGTACCTGAACAAGACAGGGCTGGTTCCGGGGCAGGAATACATCTATAGGGTATGGGCGCGGGATTATGCGGGCAACTGGAACGTGAGCGAGACCCGCACCCTCACGTACGGGACGCCCCCGGTCGTGATTGTGGTTTCCCCGCTTGGGGAGGCATATGGCCAGCACCGGCTGGTCCCGATTGCCGCGAACATAACCGACCCGGACGGCATAAACGTCTCAATCGCAACGGTCACCTACCCCAACGGGACCCTGGAGAACCTTACCCTATACCAATGCAGGGATGGGGACGATTTCGACTTCAACACCATGGACCTGGGCTGGAGGGTGGAAAATGATTCGGTCGGGCCGATGCAGGCCTGCGTCGCGGACATCAGCACCACAGCCCCGCTCATGGCATACACCTCCATCTCCGGGGACGGAACCCCCTTCACGGACACCCTTTGCACAATCATCTCCCATAACGCGGTGTTCGGGGACTTCGACATGGAGATTTCATTCGAGGTTCTTGCCCGCACCGGAAACGACACTTCCATCAATTTCCAGGTTACGGAGCAGCCCACGTCCTCGCAGGCGACCCGCCTCGCGTTCATCGCCCTTTCCGAGTGGTCCGGGATGGGGCTGAATTACGAGGTTTTCGCGGATGACGGAAACAATTCCGGCTACCTCTCCACCAGGGAAACGGGCGATTCCTCCGGAAAGATGAGGATTAGCAGGGAGGGCAACGAATTCTCTTTCTACACATGGAACAGCACCGATTCCTCCTGGATTCTGGAGAGCTCGGCGAACCTCTCCCTTTCCAAGGCCCTTTTCGTTTCCTTTGAATCCGAATCCGCATACTCCGGATGGGGAGCAATAAACGCAAGCTGGGACAACTTCACCATCACACACAACAACTACACCTACGCAATATTCAACAATACGGATTTGCTCGGGCTCTACAACGTTTCCTTCTATGTGCGCGACCAAAAAGGGGCGGTCAACAACACGGAAAAAACCAACTTCACAATCATCCAGGTGAACGACCCGCCCTCCACTCCGTTCATACTCGCCCCTTCCCCGGGCTCAAGGATCTACGGGCTGTTCAACATCACCTGGAGCGAGGTGTATGACGAGGAGGGGGACAGCGTATGGTTCAACATAACCCTGCTCAACCCGGATTATTCATTCAACTATTCAATCGCCTCAAATTACGGGAACATCTCCTCCGTGATGCATGAATGGAATACTTCCGAAGTCCCGGACGGTTTTTACTCAATGCAGGTACTGGTGTTCGAGAACGAGACCGTAGAGCGCCTTTCCAACCAATACACCCTTCCGGGGACTTTTGAGATAGACAACACCCCCAACGTTCCGCCATCCCTCATAGTCCTCTCCCCCCTGGGCGAAACATACGTCGACAGGAAGCCGGTCTCCATAGCCGCGAACATAACCGACATCGACGGCATAAACGAATCATACGCCATAATAACGTTCCCCAACGGAACAACGGAAAACCTGACGCTTGCCCAATGCAGCGGAGGGGACAAATTCGACATGGACACCGTGGGGATGGGATGGCAGGTGGAAAACATCTCCATAGGCCCATCCCAGGCCTGCACCGCAAACATAAACGGCACAATCCCTGGCAAGGCATACACATACCTGACCGGGGACGGCAGCCCATACACCGACACCCTATGTTCCCTTG
>JAKQHW010000037.1 GCA_029557835.1 Microcaldota archaeon | reverse complement strand
CTTTTTACCTGGGCTGCCCCTCCCGCACCGACCCGTCCGTAGCTCCAAGGGGGAAGGAGAACCTCTTCTTCCTCGTTCCAGTCGCCGCAGGCCTGGAGGACACGGACGAAATCCGTGAAAAATATTTCAAGAAAACCATCTCCTCATTTGAGAGGCGCATCGGAGAGCCCATATCCGAAGACATAATCTCCAAAAGGATCGTCTCCCACCGCGACTTCACCAGGGATTTCAACGCATACAAGGGAACCGCCCTGGGCCTCGCCCACACGCTTTTCCAGACCGCCGCCTTCCGCCCCGCCCACAGGAGCAAAAAAGCAAGGAATTTATATTATACGGGGCATTACAACCATCCGGGCGTGGGCGTGCCGATGGTGGTGATATCATCGCACATAGTCGCCGAGGAAGCAGTGAAAGAATGACGAATAATGCTCTAAATTCCATATTCAAAAAGGGCAGTACGACCTACTTCTACAGCAGCGTCTTTTTCCCTGAGAAAATCAAGAGGGACGTGTTCTCATTATATGGCTTCGTCCGCACCGCCGACGACCTGGTGGATTCCGTCCCACAGCAGCACAACGCGTTCCGCGAGCTCGTGCAAAACTACGGCCGAGCCAAGGACGGGGAAAGGACAGGCATAATCTACATAGATTCCTTTGTTGATCTGGAGAAGAGGCTGGGATTCGACCCCGAGTGGACCTACTCCTTCCTCCGCTCGATGGAGATGGACCTTTCCGGAAAGGAATACAAAACCGCTTCCGACGTGGACGAATACATGTATGGCTCCGCGGAAGTGATAGGGCTCTTCATGGCCAAAATACTCCGCCTCCCCCTCGATTCCTACAAATACGCGCGCCTGCTAGGAAAGGCGATGCAATACACCAACTTCATCCGGGACGTGAATGAGGACTGGGGCATGAGGCGCACATACTTCCCGAAGGAAGATTTCGAGGAGTCAGGCCTCCCCTCCCTTTCCCGGAAGGATGCGGAATCAAACCCAGGCGCCTTCCGCGCCCTCATACGCAAAAAAATCCGCCAGTTCCGGGAACTGCAGTCCGAGGCCGAAAAGGGGTTCAAATACATCCCGCGCCGCCTCCTCATTCCCATCCGCACCGCCTCCGAGATGTACAAATGGACCGCTTCCCAGATCTACCGGGACCCATTCATCGTCTATAGCAGAAAAGTTAAGCCCTCGATCCCCCGCATCATGCTTGAGGCCGGAAGGAACGCCCTTTTCACCGGTGTTCCCAGATGAGCACCTACCTCCTCATCAACATCGCAATAATCATTTTCCCGTTGCTCGCATCCTTCGAGCCACGGTTCATCCACCATATCAGGAATATGAAGCCAATCCTCGCCTCCATCCTCCTTGTGGGAATCCCCTTCGTCGCATACGACATGCTCGCGACCGCGGCCGGCTTCTGGTCCTTCAATCCCGCGCACGTGGGCAGCCTCCATCTCCTGAACATCCCCATGGAGGAGGTGCTTTTCTTCATCACCGCCCCCTTCAGCTGCCTCTTCGTCTACGAATGCATAATCCATTTCTTCAGGGACCGTTCCCTGAACATCCCACCTGTGCTCTTCTCCGCCCTGCCGGCCCTGCTCATAACAGGCTCCATCCTCACACTTCCCCTCCTTTACACCTCCTCCATACTCGCAATCTCAGCATTCACGATCCTGCTCGTGCGCCTCGCACGCCCCGCCATCCTCCAGTCGTCAGCCTTCTACATTTTCCTGCCCATCACCTTTTTCCTCTTCCTCGCCTTCAACTACATCCTCACCTCCATCCCGATAGTCATATACGGCCCTGAATTCAACTCCGGCATCCGCATCCTCACGATACCCATCGAGGACTCCTTCTTCAATTTCTCGATGCTCACGCTGAACCTGCTTGTTTACCTTTGGGCGAAGGAAATCCTCCTACGCAGGTTTATTAACTAAAGTTCAGTAATACTCCCACGTGATGACAAAGGTGATCGCTGAGGGCGCGAGCCCGATGAGGACTGATAGGCGGTCTGAAAAAGTTTCATTCGCCCCTGGCGATTGAAAAGCGATAAAAAGATTAGGGTGCATTCCCACGCATGGAGATTGGAAAAACCCTCCACGTGCACGGGAGGAAAGCATGGCGCTCCTGGCTCTCCAGAAACCACAAAAGAGAGAAGGAAATATGGCTAATCTATTACAGGAAATCCTCCAAAAAGCCCAGGATTCCCTACAACGACGCGGTTGAAGAAGCCCTCTGCTTCGGCTGGATAGACAGCACCGTGAAAAAAGTGGATGAGGAAAAATTCGCCCAGCGCTTCACCCCCAGAAAGCCAAAAAGCCAGCTTTCCCAGATGAACCGTGAAAGGATGAGGGGGCTGATAACTGAAGGAAAGATGACCAAAGCCGGCCTGGATGCAGTCTCGCACGCCTTCCATCCGTCCGAAGACCCGTCCTCATTCAAAATCCCAAAACGAATCCTGAACGAAATAAAGAAGAACCCGGACGCATGGAAGCATTTCCAGGAGCTTCCGAAGCACTACGTGCGCATCCGCATCGCGTACATCAAAAGCCAGGGCCGCCACAGCGAAGATGCGTTCAAAAGGAGCCTTGGCAATTTCATAAGAATAACAGCTAAGGGAAAAAGGTTCGGGATGGTCCGGGACTGAATTTATTTCTTTTCCAGATGCAGTTCCCGCATATAGAGGAAGAGCGGCAGCCCCAGCGACATCCCCACCAGGAATACGCAGGCAACCGGAACCCAAAGCCTGCCCATGCCCAGCCGCCTCCCCTCCACAACAATCAGAACCAGCGAAGCCAGCGCCGTAACCAGCAGATCCATCGCAATCATGGAGCTTCCGCTGCTGGCGAACACCTGCCCCAGGAAAATGTGAAAATCAAATCCGCCCGTATCCGCAACAAAAAGTGCCAATTGGGAAACAGGCAGCAGGAATCCAAACACACAGAGCCCGAGGTAAACGTTTTTCATCCTCATGCTAACGCCTGAACGCCGCCAGCAGAGGGACCGCAAGCAGTATCATCGCGCTCCCGCAACACCCGCCGCTGCCAGAGCCCGAACCTGTCGGATATCCCCCTCCGGACGACATCTGCTCATAATAGTCCCTGCATTCCATGTAGCTGTCCGTGCAATAGGCGCATTGAGTCGAAATATGCCCACGGTTTGCTTCCGGCACGTCGCATCCGCCCCCGCTCCACGTGTACCCCAGCATCTCGCAGCAGCTCCTGTAGCAGCTCTCCCCCTCAGCCCTTTCCGCGGCGCAATACTCATCCGCGCCCTGGGCAAGCCCAAAACCAGAAATGAGGGCCAGCAACGCAACAAGCATCATCGCTTTCATGCGCCGATTTGGCCCCCAAGCTTTAAATCCCTTTTCTACTCCTCACCGCCTTTCCTGCCCTTCTGCGGCTTGAGCGGCACCACGTTCGCCCCGGCCATGTCCGACATCACGTTCACGAGGTTGCTCTTGGAGTCAATCACATATTTTGTCCCGTTCTCGAAGGAGTCCCTGAACGTCTCAAGCGCCTTGTATGTCTGTGCCTCGTTCCTGAAGTGCTTTTGTATGGCCTCGTTCACAACCCGCACCCGATTTGCCTCCGCGGCCGCGAGCGCCTCTATCTTTATCGCCTCGGCCTTCGCGAGCCGCTCTATCGCCTGCCCGCGGCCCTCAGCCTCGAGTATCTCGCTCTGCCTCTTCCCCTCCGCGACCTTGATGAACGCCCTCTTCTCCCCGTCCGCCCGGGTTTCCGCCGCGGTCGCAAGGTCCTGGGCGGCAATCTTCTCCTGCTCCGCCTTCACCACCTTGTTCATCGCGTCCTGCACGTCCTGCGGCGGCTCGATCCTCTGCAATTCCACACGCAGCACGTCCACCCCGTAGTTCGCCGTCTCCTTGTCCAGTATCTCCTCTATTTTTGAGTTTATCACCGCCCTATTCTCGTTCGCCTCGGTGAGGGACATCTGCCCTATAACTGCCCTCAGCGTGGTCTGGGCCAGAGTGGTGAGCTGGGACTTCACGTCATTGACCTGGTATAAAGAATTTTCCACATTCTTTATCCTGTAGTAGATGACCGCATCAACCACAGCGTTCAGCTTATCCCTTGTGATGACATTCTGTGAGCCCACGTCTATCATCCTCTCCGTGGTGTTCACCATTATCATGTTGTCGACAAAGGGTATGATGATGTGTATCCCCGCCTCCGCCGTCCTGCTATATTTACCGAACCTTTCCACCACTCCCCTCTCAACCGGCCTCACTATCCTCACGCCCATGAGAACGAGCACAAAAAGCGCCGCCCCAGCAAACAACAAGCATATCTCCATCAATGCCATTTCAATCCCCGCCAGAATACCCCGAATCCTGCTTAAATAACTATCTTTTTGAGAGGATGGCCCTTGCAAAGAGGAACGCCAGCAGGATCAGCCCGCCATAGTTAAATAGCGGGATGAGCAGGCAGCAGTAAACCACCATTCCTCCCAGCCCCATGAGGGATATGAGCATCTCCCCGGAGTTGTGCACCGCGTGGAACAGGGCCGCCACAGGCACGCCCACCAGCAGCCCCAGCCCCGGGAACGCGAATTTCCTTTCTATCAGGATGCCTATCGCCGCCCCGGTTATCGCGGCATAGAGCCCGTGGTTGGCCGAGAACATCACGGACCTCAAAAGGAAAAGGGACAGCCACGACCACACATCCGCCCCCATCGGGTTGTCCATCAGGTATAGCCAGTTCTCTATGAACGCAAACCCCATTCCTATCGTGAACCCGAAAACAATCCCGTCCTCCACAGAATCAAACTCATGATGGCTTGCGAAAAGCAGCAGCCCGCTGCCCTTGAAAAGCTCCTCAACCGGAGGCGCGACCAGGAACGCCCCCAGGAACCCCAGCCCAACCAGCGCAAAAACCGCCCCCAATGCCGAGTTCACCCCTATCGCCATCAGCGCAGAAAGCATGCCCCAAAGGAACAGCGTGACCAGTATCCGTATCGGCTCCCTTTCCTTATAGTCCGCGTACCACCATGCGAAGCACCACAGAAACGGGATTATGAACGCCACAAGCCCGGAAATGGCGAACGCCGCGAGCGCGGCCCAGGATTTCCATATCTCCCCCGCGGCCATCAGGTAGAAGACCACAAACAATATCCCGAGCAGCTCAATCCCCCAAAAATACGGGGAGGAGAGCGCCGCATGCACCCTCTGCCTGCCGTCCCCCTTAGATGAGAACGGCGAGAGCAGGGTGGAAATGGAGTATTCCCCCTCGTATTCCTCGTGGTGCCTGTGCCTCCCCGCCATCCACCACGCGGCGAGCGCAAGCGGGAAAATGAGCAGCAAGAACGCGCCCCCTATGCATATGGACGCATTGCCTGCAAAGCCCCAGAAATTATCCTCATAAACGCCCCAATCCACCCTCACTTCCATGGGCCCGTAAGCATACTCCCCGCCTTCCCCGAGGAGCACGGCATATACCGAATAATCCTCAACATCCTGGTAATTATATGGCATTGTCGCATTGCAATGCAGTTCTTCAATCCCCTCCCAGGCCCCAACCCCCCCCAGGCAGTCCACTTCCCCGAGCTCCTTCCCCTCCCCGAAAATCCGCAGGGCGACGGAATCAGTACTTTCCAGGGGAGGGGTCGAAATCCGAAGCTCAGCAATATACGGGGAATCCGCAGGAGAGGCGGAACCAGGGAGCCCTTCGGCGCTGAAATCTTCAGAACGTGGCATCTCCCCAAGCTCGATGAGCCCCAGGCCCTCCCCAACAATGAGGGGGAGCGCCATCACGAGCAGGCTCAGGAATATGCCTGAAACCGCAAGCAATCCGACCAGGAACGGAAGGGCCTTGTTCAATCCCCCAAGCATCAGCGTTCCCCCCAAAATGGTTTAAACCCCCATTTCCATTCGCGCCTACGGATTAAGCATCCATATCGCGAAATTCAACAATGCCGCGAAGCTCACCCAAAGCAGGTACGGGACAAGCGCCAGCCCCGCCCACCTCGAAATCCCGTAGAACTCCCTCAAGGCCTCTATTATGAGCGCCCACAGCAGAATTATCACGAAGAACGCGGCCATCGGGCTCTGCATCCCGAAGAAAACTATGGACCATGCGGCGTTCACAACCAGCTGCGCCCCGAAAACCAATAGCGCCCCCTTCACGCCCTTCTTTTCCAGCCCCTCCTCCCATACGATGTACAGGGCAACCCCCATCAGCGCATAAAGGGAAATCCACACCGGGGCAAAAACCCAGTTCGGAGGCGCAAGGTCCGGCTTCTCCAGCCCCGCGTACCATCCAGGTATCGCGTCCATTGTGAAAAAAGAGCCGATAACCCCCGCCATCTGGCAAAGAAGCACGCACCCTACCAGCTTGGCCCAGTTTACTTTCTGCATGATGGTGGTTATTCCGGGAGGCTTAAATCATTTGCCATTCCCGGCCCTCACCCTAGCACGGCGAGGGATATGCCGGCTATCGCTAGGACCCCCAGGAACTTCGCCACGAACGCCATCCCCAGGAACCAGGGCGTCCTTGTCCTCCCTATCCCCATCATCATCGCCCCCACCTCGTCCGGGAGCGGGGACATCAGCACCACCCCGCCCAGCACAAAAAGGAACATCCTGCTCAGCAGCCCGTCAGCCTGCGGAATCCTTATTTCAATCCCAGTCGCAATCTTTATCCTCTTGCCCGCCTCCTCCTTAACCGCGCTGAATATGAAATAATCGCTTACCATCGCTCCGCAGGCCCCTATGCCCGCGAGCACAAAGGGGTCCATGTCCTTCGCCATTATCGCGAACGCAACTATGGCAAGGGGGGTGGTCATCCCGTAGCTGTAGAACGCACCCGCGATAAACGCCCCCAGGTATTCGAGTTCATGGAGCCCGAGTATGAATCCCTCCAGCATCCCGTTGAGGTAGAGCAACCCGAGCAGCACAAGCACTACCAGATACATGACCGGCTTCTTGTGGTCCCTCCAAAGCGCCCTGTGCCCTTTTTCCACGGCAGGATTTATCCGTATTCTTTTTTATTCTCTTCCGCCCGCGCCCTCCCAATTGTTTATAAACATTCCAGAACATACCCAACCCATGAACAAATTGGCATTGCTTGCGATAGTTCTGGTTTCGCTTGCGGCGCTTGCGAGCCCGGTGATGGCCTATTCCGACGATGACTGGGGGTACGACTACTCCTATTCACCGTACGGCTCCAGCGGCTCCTGCTGCTGCGGGCCCACCTTCATCCTGCTGGCCGGGGCCGCAATGTTCGCATACGCGCACCAGAGGAACTGAACCGCTTAAAAAACATTTTTCCATTTCTTGCTTTTTTACCCTCAACCCTGCTTTTTCTCAGCCTGCTTCCCCGCGGCCTCCACCCCTTTCTTCACCATTTCCTCGCTTACGAAGACAAAATTCGCTTTCCCGAACCTCCCCATCATGCCTTTCCGCTCTATCAGCTCCTCAGGCTTCTGCAGATAGATCCTGTCCGCGCCAACCCATGTTGATATCCATCCAAAAAGCTCCACCGGATTTTCCACCCATTTATATATCCCATGCACCGCCCCATCGCCAAACAGTTCCGACATTACCTTGTGGAATGTGACCAGTGCCAACCCCGCGACCAAAAGGGCAACCCCCGTCCTTTTCCTCCCATGAAGCTTCTCCTCGACCTTGCCTGCCTGGGCCAAGAAATATTCCTTGAGCCTGGCCTTTATCACGGCCTCCTCGTCCTTGTTCCGCTTCCCGGGCACCGTGAACCTTACCTCTATGTCCCCCTCCTTGGTCTCCCTGTACCTGCGCGTAACCTCTTCTATGAGGTCCTTGGACAAAAGCCTTGTTGAGAACGGGGACGGGTCGAAATCCGAAAATATGTCGTCATACCCATCAAGCGCGATGTCCACGCGGTTAAGCTGCGCCGCAACCTTCCCCCTCTCTTCCTTGGCAATCGGCGCAATCCTGGCCGGCTGGGCCTTTTTTTCAGGTGGGGGCTGCTCGACCATCGGCATGTCTTTCTGGAATCCGTGCCTTCGGCCCCCCGCCGCCCACCTTTTCCAAAACTCAGTTCTCATTTTAACCAGCAATATGTTGCAGGATTACCATTTTAACGGCATATCAGAAAAACCCGAGCCTTATCCCGGCCTTCCAGAGCGCAAAAGCAAGAATCCCCCCTGCAACCGCGGTAACCAGCTGCAAAACCCCCATCGCCTCCAGGAAAAGCGCTGGCAAGAGCCCGAACTGCAGAAGCACGTAAGCGGAGCAGAAGAGCAGCCCCGCCTTAGCAACCGCCCCAATCCCGATTGAGGCGAGGAAGTTCATCCTCCTCCCGGCAACGAACTCCTTTATTGCCCATATCAGCACGAGGTTTCCGGCCCATATGAACGGAAGCATGAAAACAAGGGAAAAGGTGAACGGCCCGAAAAGCATCCCCCGGGCCAGCGCCCCCAGGCTGGGCAGTGCCGCCAGCACGCCAACCTTTTTCATCCCCATATTGAGCGCGGAAAGGACCAGGAAGGCGTTTACAAGCACCCCCACCAGCAGCTGGGGATGCCCGATGATGAAAGGCACCATGAACGCAAGGAAGCAGAGGACCATGAACTCTGCGAACTCGAACCCGCTTTCCGATGCGAAAACCCTCTGCTCCATCCTTTCGGCAATGAACCGCATGCCCAAATCTCCTCCCCAAGATTAAAATTTCTTTCTTTCTCCCTCGGCCCTCTCAAGCAGGAACGGCATGCAGTCCCGCATCTTTCCCCTCTGCCCGTTCCATTCGGCGACTATCCCCCTGTACGCGGCTATCTCGTTTGCATACCCGCCGCGTATTTCCGTCCCCATCATCCCGTGCAGGAGCCGCGGTATTCCAGGGCAAAGCTTCCCCATCATCTTTCCCGATGAGTTCCTCGGATAAGCCTTGCATACCGATGGCGCTATCTTGTGTATGCTGCACCTCCCGTTCTCAAGGAAATGGCAGGGGTTTGACTTCAGCGCCAGGATTCGGTCCTCCGCCATCCCGGAATCGTGGAACTCCAGCACCATGTTATTGTCATAATTGAGTATCCTGCACGGGGCGAACTGCGCGAAGTCCTGAACCCTGTACCCGTCCTCGTAAAGCCGCAGCACGTCGAAAGAAGTAATCGTGATCAGGTGGTTCCTGCAGCATTCCGCCTTGCACAGGGCGCACGGGCTCAGCATGATCCAGTATCCCGGCAACTGTTTTTATGCATTTGCTCCGTCGTGTTTTTTAGCCCAGCCCCGCCCCGAAGGTTTTTGCACTCCCGTAAAATATGAAAAATCCACGTCGTGGCAGGAATACCTATTTAAGCATATGCCCACTCGTAATTAGATCACGATGCAAAATGGGTCTAACGCACCTACATTTGACGGTTAACGCGAAGATCGACCCCAGTTTTTCGCAGCTCCCCAAGGAGAAGGCGCAGGAATTCGTGGACGAATTGCTACGGATCACCGACATGAAGCCTCTTGGCGAGCTGAAGTGGGCCGACGCAGTTGACCTGGATTTCCCGGGGCAGAGCCACGTGCAGATGATAACCACGAGCCACACTTCGCTGCATTTTTTTGCAGACACGCACGAGGTCTACTTCGACCTGTACTCCTGCAAGGAGTTCGACCCCCAGAAGGTCCTTGAGCACCTGGACAAGACGTTCGGGCTGCGCGAGTGGCACGGCATGTTATACAGCCGTGAGACCGGCAAGAAGCCGGGCCTTATGAGGATCGGTTCCACCAAGAAAGAACTGCTGGTAATCAGGAATTAGATTCCTTTTTCTTTTTCCCCTTTTTCCATAATCTTCTTATATTCCCATCAACAATAGGGATATTATGGGCTGCCTCCGCTGCGGCGCCTGCTGCACGAGCTTCGGCGTCTGTATCACCCCTTCGGACATAAGGCGCATCTCCTCAGCCACCGGCCTGCCCCCATCCGAATTCGTCGACACCGTCCAGGACTATCCGGGAAGGGAGCGCACCGAGCCGGCCCTCCTCATAGATGGGGAGATGCGGATCCTCGTCCTGAAGCGCAGCCCATCAAACGTATGCACATTTTATTCTCCGGGAGGCTGCAGGATCTACCCCCACCGTCCCCTCCTCTGCCGCACCTACCCCTTCAAGAAAGGAATGGAGGATATGCTCTCCCGCGCCTGCCCCTGCCCATGGGCCCCGGATGAAAAGGAGAGGGCCAGATACGAAAAAGACCTAAAGGAATACGAAAAGGAGCTCAAATCCTTCCGGAAATTCGCGGAGAAATGGAATCCAAGGGGAGGCGGCACCCTCAAGGAACTCCTCGCCATCATCCGGGAAGGGCCCTGATCCACTCCGCCTTCCTCCCCAATTTTTCCTTCTTCGCATCTTCCAGCGGAATCCAGCGCACCTTCTCCCTCGTGCTTAGGCTCTTCGCAGAAACCCTGAACCCCAGCGCCGGAATCCATTTCTTCCTCTTCCGGGACCCCGCATTGTGCCTCCCCTCCAGCACAATTCCGCCCACCTGCGCATCAATCCCGGCCTGCGCGAGCACGGCCGCCCTGAGCCCGGAAACAGGGTCCATCCCCTTCTCCACAAGCACGCAGGGGAATTCCAGCAGCTCGCGCTGGCCATCCACCCTTTTCAGAAAAAGGACCCGCCCCCCGTCCTCTATAACCGCGCACGCAAGCGCCGAATACTCCGGCGCCTTTACCATTTTCTTTTCGCGCATCTTCTATCTCTTGCTCTTCGCGTGGTCTTCCTTGAACTGCGCAATCCCCTTGTCCGTCAACGGGTGTTGCATCAGCTTCTCGAACACATTGGGAGGTATCGTCGCGATATGCGCCCCCAGCTTCGCCGCCTCCAGCACGTGCACCGGGTCGCGGACGGATGCCACGATCACTTCAGTCTTGAACCCGTAGTTCGCAAAAATATCCGTTATGTCCGCGATAAGCGCCATCCCGTCCTCCCCCACATCGTCCAGCCGGCCCACGAAGGGGGATACATACGAAGCGCCCGCCTTCGCCGCCAGCAGCGCCTGGTTCGCAGAAAAAACAAGAGTCACATTCGTCTTTATGCCCTTCTTCTCCAGAATCCGCGCCGCCTTGAGCCCTTCCGCGGTCATGGGCAGCTTCACCACAATATTCTTCGCCCACTTTGCGAACTCCGTGCCCTCTTTCACCATCCCTTCCGCATCGTCGCTTATGCCCTCCACGCTCACCGGGCCAGGAACCAGTGCAGCAATCTCCTGCACCACCTCCCTCTGCCCCCTCCCAGATTTCATGATGATGGTGGGGTTGGTGGTGACCCCGTCGCACATCCCCATCTCCACCGCCGCCTTTATCTTCCCAACGTCCGCCGTATCCAGAAAGAATCTCATATTCTCATCTCTTTTTCATTTTCATTGACTCCATTACGACCGATGCAATTCCATCCGCATCCAATTTATACTTTTTGAGCAGCTCAAACGCGCTCCCGGACTCGCAGAACTGGCCATAAATCCCGTGCCTTCTCACCGGCACAGGATATCCCGCCGAAATTACCTCCGCAACCGCGCTGCCCATCCCCCCGTCCACCTGGTGCTCCTCCGCAGTAACCACCAGCCCGGTTTTCTTCGCCAAATCCAAGACCGCCTTACTGTCTATCGGTTTAATCGTATGCAAATCCAAGACCGCGCAGGAAATCCCCTCCCCCTTAAGCTTCTCCGCCGCAACAAGCGACTCATAGACCATGGGCCCGCACGCAATGATGCCCGCATCCGCCCCTTCCCTGTACAGGTTCGCCTCACCAATCCTGAACGGAGTCTCCGGAGTGGTGAATGAAGGCATTTTCTCCCTGCACGTGCGTATGTACGCAGGCTTCCCCAGCCCATGCGCCGCAATCGTGGCCTTCCTCGCCTCCTCCATGTCCGCAGGCGCCATCACCACCAGATTAGGAAGCACGCGCGTGATCGCCAAGTCCTCCAGCGCTTGGTGCGAAGCCCCGTCCGGGCCTACTGTCACCCCCGTATGCGACCCGTGGAACACAACCGGCACATCGTTGTAGCACACGGACACCCTCAGCTGGTCCCAGTTCCTGCCAGGTGAGAAAACCCCGTATGCGGAAATGAACGCCTTCTTCCCGCATGCCGCAATCCCGGCGGCCACCCCCGCCAAATTCTGCTCCGCAACCCCCACCTGCACGAACCTTTTCGGGAATTTCTCGGCAAACCAGTGCGTCCTCG
Source organism: Microcaldota archaeon (assembly GCA_029557835.1). Classification (GTDB taxonomy): domain Archaea; phylum Micrarchaeota; class Micrarchaeia; order Anstonellales; family Bilamarchaeaceae; genus CAIXOA01. The sequence goes on along the minus strand of JAKQHW010000037.1, from coordinate 5,682 downwards.
TTGATTCTGAAACGTCCGCAGTCAAAACCCACACATCCGGGTCCTTCTCGCCCAATTCTACAAGCGCCTTCCCGAACCCGTCCCTGCTGGGCGCTTTCTTTTCAGATGGGAAGATTATTCCGTCCATTGCATCAGCCCTCCTCCTCAATCACTGTCCTCTCCAGCCCGAGCAGCTTCAGCGCATCCTCCGCCTCCTTCTGCGTGGGCGGCTTCCCATGCCATTCCGTAAGGAATTCCATGAAAGGTATCCCTTTCCCCGGGATGGTGTGCGCTATTATGAGCGTCGGCTTCTCATAAATCGCCTTGCTCTTCTCGCACGCATCCACAATCTCGTGGACGTTGTGCCCGTCCACCTCTATCACGTGCCACCCGAACGCCTTGTATTTCTCCGCAAGCGGCTCGAGCGGGAGCACCTCCTCCGTGAACCCGTCTATCTGTATGTTGTTCCTGTCCATTATCGCGGTCAGGTTCCCGAGCCTGTATTTCGAGGCCAGCATGACCGCCTCCCATATCTGGCCCTCGCCATGCTCCCCGTCCGATATTATGGAATAGACCCTCCACCTCTTCCTCTCCGCCTTTGCGACAATCGCCATCCCCACCGCCTGCGAAAGCCCCTGCCCCAGCGGCCCCGAGGAATTCTCAATCCCTGGAAGCGACCCCCTGTGCGGATGCCCCTGCAGCCTGCTCCCCGGCTTCCTCAACGTGAGCAGCTCATCCTTCGGGAAATACCCTGCGTTCGCAAGGGCAGCATACATGACCGGGCATACGTGCCCGTTGGACAGCACCAACCGGTCCCTCTCGGGCCATTCCGGGTTCTTTGGGTCGTGATACAACACGTTGAAGTAAAGCGCGGTGAATATGTCCGCCAGCCCTATGGAGCCGGCGGAATGCCCGGATTTGGCCTCATAGAGCATCTTCACCACATCCTCCCGTATCGTGTTCGCGATGAGCCTAAGCTGCTTGGTGTTCGTAATCTTCATCCTACTCCCCATGCCTCTCCCTCCATCCTTTCTTCAACGACTCCTTCAGCTCCGCAATCGCCTTCCCCACATCAGGCTTCGCAAAGATTGCGCTCGCGGCCGCGAGGTCGCTAGCCCCCGCGCCAGCGGCCCGCGCCCCGGTCTCCGGGTTTATCCCCCCGTCCACCTCTATCTCCAGTCTCGGGAACATCTTCCTCAGCTCCCTCACCTTTGCCTCCACATCCTGGATGTACTTCTGCCCGTAGAAGCCGGGATTCACGCTCATGACGAGCACCCTTTCCACGTCCTTGATGTACGGCTTCACCTTCTCCAGTGAAGTCCCGGGGTTGACCGCAATCCCAAGCCTCCCCCCGCTTTCCCTAACCGCGGAAACAATCTTTTCCCAGCCCCCCACCGCCTCCACATGCACCATGTGCATGTACGGGCCCCTCACCTTAGCTATCCACTCCTCCGGCTTCCGCACCATCCAGTGTATCTCGTATCTGAATCCTGAGGGGAGCCCCTGCAGCTCCTTAACCCCTATAGTAAAATTAGGCACGAATTTATTGTCCATTATGTCGATGTGGATGGTCTCCACATGGCCCCTGACGCGTGAGATATGCTCCAGCAATTCCTCCCTCGTTTTCACAAGGACGGCTGGTATTACCTCTAATGCCATGCGTTCACCTTCGCTTGCGCGCCCCACGCGCGCAGCAAAAATACGAGCCTTCCGCCCGTAATAATGTATATCCGTTTGGTTTATAAGTATTCTCGCCTTTACTCCCACCGTGGTCAAAATGGCAACAAAGAAAAAGGCAAAGAAGAAGGCAGTGAAGAAGCCGGCAAAGAAAAAATCCGCCTGCTGCTCCTGCTGCTGAATTTTTTTCCAAATTTTTTTCCAAAAACATATTTTTTTTGCAAAAATCGCACATAGATTTTTATATCTTGTCAGTTTTATGTACGCGTGGTGAAAATGGCGACAAAGAAAAAAGCACCAAAGAAGAAGGGAAAGAAAGTTGTCAAGAAAAAGGGAAAGAAGAAATAATTTTTTCCCTTCTTCTTATTTTTTAAGGTGAAGCCATGAGAGCCGCGTTCGTTTTCCTCGCTGCGTTTCTGCTCGCTTTCGGATGCACCGGCACAACCCCGCTCAAGGAGCTTAACGAAAACCCGCAGGCCCACCTGGGGGAGAAGGTGGCCGTCTCCGGAACCGTCGAGAAATCCATCCGCCTCGGCTCGCTCTCCGGCTACACCCTCACCGAAGGGAACCATTCAATACGCGTCTCCAGCCAGTCCCTACCGGCGGAAGGGAAAAAAATCACCGTCTCCGGAACCTGGATGAGGGACACGCTTTTCGGGTATTACCTGCTCGCTGAAGAATAAGCTACTTCTCCCTGTTCACTATATAATCCGCAAGGGATTCCATCAGCCGCCTGCCCTCCGCATTTTCGACCGCGCCCAGCGACCCCTTCGCCTTCCTGACCAGCCTCTCCGCATAATCCGAAGCGTATTTTATGGAGCCGTGCTCTTTAGCAAGCCCTATGATCTCCTCTATTTCCCCGCCGCTTTTTTCCTTTTTGCCCAATGCCCCGACAACCTTCCCCCTCGCCCCCGGCTCCAGGCTGGCGAGAAGGTGTATGATTATCATGGACCTTTTCCCCTCGTCTATGTCCTCCCCTATCTTCTTCCTGTATTTTGAGGGGTCAGCGGTCAGGTTGAGCACATCATCCTTTATCTGGAAAGCCAGCCCTATGCTCTCCCCGAACTCCATCATCGGGCCCCGCATCCCCTCCGCCCCGGCGCAATACGCGCCTATCTCGCAGGATGCGCCTATCAGCGCCGCGGTTTTGCCGCCCACCATCCTTAGGTATTCCTCCTCTCCCACATCAAACCTGTTCTCACAGTACCAGTTGAGCTCTATGCCCTGCCCCTCCGCGACCGCTTTGAAGGAACGTATCAGTATCCCGGCCCCCTCCCTGAACCTCTCGCCCCCCACCTCCTTCGCGAGCAGGTCCCACACCAGGTTGTAGAGCGCATCCCCCGAGTTTATCGCAATCGGAACCCCGTATTCCATATGGAGGGTCGGCCTTCCCCGCCTCATTGGCGAAGAATCCTCTATGTCATCATGTATGAGGGTGAAGTTGTGGAACATCTCTATGGCCGCCGCGAAAGGCATCGCGTCCTCCTCCCTCCCCCCGCATGCGGAGCACGAGGCGAGCGCAAGCACGGGCCTTATCCTCTTGCCACCCCTGGATATGTATTCCTTAAGCATCCCGTAAACTTCCTTCGGCTCCTCCGGGAGCCGGGAATAGACCTCCTCCTCAACCCTCCCCGCCCGGGATTTTATGTATTCCCCCGCATCCATGCACACATTTTCCACAGCAAGTATTAAATTAACGCACCCCCATCCTTCTCCAATGTCCGATTTCATAGCCGATTTCTTCCTCAACCCGATAGCGGAGCGCACCGGCTCCGAACCGCGGGGGAACCTGCGGTTCCCCCCCAGTTTGAGGGTCCTCCTGACCCCCCTCCCCCCTTAGGATGGTTTTTAAGCGCTTGTCCCCCAACATTCCTAAGATGTCCGATTTCATAGCCGATTTCTTCCTGGACCCTATCGCGGAGCGCACCGGCTACAACATGGTGAACACGCTTTTCTATGCCGCGCTCGCCATAATATCCATATATATAATATGGCTAATCCTCCGCAGGTTCAAAATCCGGATCGACAGCGATTTCTTCTACGGGACGCTCTCCTTCGTACTTTTCGGCTCAACCGCCCGCGTGGTCACGGACGCGGTGGACTCCGGCGTGTTCACTGCCGCCACCCCTATCCACCAGCTGATGCTCTCATCAGGCATATACCAATACGGGCTCCTGACGGTCACCCCGGGCATCTACGTGGCTGTCGCGTTCATGCTGTTCGCCTCAATCGCAATCCTCCGCCATCTGAACCGGATGGACATGCTGAAATACGTGGGCCTCTCCCTCTTCGCCTTCCACTTCTTCCTGCTCCTCCCGTTCATGCAATACTGGGTGCACGCAATCCCTGTCCTGCTGATGGCCGCAATCCCCTTCGCAATAGCATATCTCTATTTCCGGAGCCTGCCTTCCTCCCTCGTGGTTGGCGCGCAGGCGCTGGACGGGGCCGCCACTTTCTACATAATAGACATATTCTCCAATATCTCCGGCATAGGCTATTTCGAGCAGCACGTGCTCTCCCGCGCCATAGGAGAGTTCATGGACACCTACTTCCTTTTCTACCTTGTCAAGATCGCCATCGCATTCGCGGCCTCCTATTTCGTGAGGAAGGAGAGGCTTTCCGAGGAGGAGAAGCGCTACATCCTCCTTATATTCATAATAATCGGCCTCGCGCCCGGCCTGCGCGGGGTCCTGAGGATGGTGGCCGGAACCTAAACCCTTTAAATCTGCGCAGCAAAACTAACCTCGATGGAAATCAACACCGCCCTCGCAATCGGGATTGGAATCGGGATAGGCGTACTTGCCACACTGGCTGCCGTTTTCCTCCCGCAGTTCCTCCCGCAGGCCCCTCATGAAATCAGGGCCCACCCCTGCGCCTCCGACCCTTCCGAGTCCGAAATAACCCTCCCTCCCCCCTCCCACTCGGGGCTGAGCGTGGAGGAAGCAATCTCATCCCGCAGGTCTGTCCGCTCCTATTCCGATTCAGGCATAACCCTTTCCGAGCTCTCCCAGCTGCTCTGGGCAGCCCAGGGGATAACCGGGGAAGGCGGGCTTCGGTCCGCCCCGTCCGCAGGGGCACTCTACCCTATTGATATATACATATACCCCAACCGGGTCGAGGGCGCATCCTGCGGCATTTACAGGTATGTCCCGGACGGGCACAGGCTCGTGCTCGCCCGCGAGGGGGATTTCTCGGATGCGCTTTGCCAGGCATCCTTCGGCCAGCGCCCTGTTTGCGATGCCGCGGCGGTCTTCATATTTGCCGCAAAGCGGGGGAGGGTTGCACAAAAATACGGCGAAAGCTCCGACGCATTCATCGCGATGGAGGCGGGGCACATAAGCCAGAACGTACTCCTTGAGAGCGTCTCCCTCGGCCTCGGGGCCGTCCCGGTAGGCGCCTTCAGCCGCGAATCCGTAGACCGGCTGCTCGGAATCAACGGGGGCGGCGAAAGCTCCATTTACATAAACTGCGTGGGGAGGCCCTAAATGCTCACCATCGCCGGCCTGGGGGTCGCATACGACATTACTTCCGATGGGCTCAGCGCGGCAAGGGATGCGGACGAGATCTACCTCGAATCCTACACCATGCCCATAGATGAAAGGGAAATATCAAAATTAGAAAAGCTGATCGGCAAAAAATTCGCCCGCCTCACCCGCGAGAAGGTGGAAAGCGCGTTTTTGCCCGGGCGCGCAAAGGAACGCAGCGTCTGCCTCATGGTGGTCGGCGACCCCCTTTCCGCCACCACCCACATCTCCCTCATAATTGATGCGAAGAAATCCAAAATCCCGGTGAAAATAATCCACAATTCCTCCATCCTCTCGGCCGCACCTGGGAAATCCTGCCTCCAGCCCTACCGCTTCGGAAAAACCGCCACGCTCGCCTACTGGAGGAAGAATTACGAACAGGTCTCCCCCCTCAAGCTGGTTGAGGAGAACCTCTCGTTGGACATGCACACCCTCCTCCTCCTGGACATAGACGCGGAACTGGGCCCGATGGACGCAAAAGCGGCCCTCGCCCAGCTTGAAA
>JAKQHW010000036.1 GCA_029557835.1 Microcaldota archaeon | reverse complement strand
GCCTCACGGATATGTCATCGTAATTCGAGGCCCCCTTCTGTGCCAGGACCCTCATGAGCCTCAATGCGTGCACCGCGTCCTGGCCCGTCCCTTGCGTTGCCCCCCTCACAGCATTTGTTATCCCATCCGCGAGATCGCCGAGATTCCTCGGTTTCGGGCTTTGCCTCGCCTCGCTGGCTTTCCTCTCAAACATGGAGAGCGCCTCCATGAAAGCATCCGTGCCCTCGACACCAGCTGCAATCTTCTGCACGCCCCTCATCACTTTGATTGGGCCTGCGGCAACATGCCATTCCGCTACCCTGGCGCTGTACTGCGACCAATCTTCGTTCTGGAGATGATAGGGCCTGAAGCCGGCCATCCTCCTTACCAGTTCCACGGCTTCGCCCGCCCTGCTGCCCGCCGAACCAGCCACCATGTCCACAGTTTTGCAAGCCTCGTCCGCCAGCTCGCCTGAATTCGAGTTGTTCCATATCCTTGAGGAGTCTCCCGCAATTCCCAGCTTGTAAAGAAGGTCTTCCCTCCCCGACGCCTGCCCGGCTATGCGCGCGGCCGCGCGGAAATTCTCCAGGCTCATGTACGCCTCCTGCTGCTCGTTGTTGCCATAGTAATGCCTGCCGCCAAGCCCCATCGTTATGAGCGAGAAGGCATCTGGCGCCGCATCGCCCGCCTTTTCCGAAACATTCGCAACCAGGTTGTTTATCTCTTCAAGTAGCCATAGGCCAAAATCACCCTCCTCCAGCGGGTGGTTGGCAAGAACCATGCGCAGGAGCTTTAGCCCGATGTAGTAGTTCTCCCCCTCGGCCTCCGCCATCCTCTTTGCGAGCTCCGCCGACCTTAAGTCGAATTGGCAATCCTGCTGTATCTGCACTATCTCCCTTATCGCGTTCTCGGCGTTCTCTCCGCCGCGGTTCAGCACCGCCCTCATGGCGCCCATTAGGAAATCCCGCTTGCTGATTTCCTCGTCCCTCGCTTGCAGGAGTTCCATGCGGGATTCGTGGACATAGTCCTGTAAGTCATTCCTCATGTTGCATTCGTGAATCGCGAATCCCACGCCTATGCCCAGCCCCGCGGCGAACGCCGCATAGGGCGCCGCCTTCCTGAACCCGTTCTTTATCTTCTCCCTCGCCTCCGGGCTGATGCGCATCCTTCTCTGCTGCGTTTCCTGCCCCTCCCCCATAATATCATATACTATTTTGCCTTTAATAGTTTATAAAAGTAGTTATTACGGTGTAATATACGCCTTACCACTCCATCATCATTTTAAACCTCCCCTCCCCCAAATTAACCCATGAAGGGGGAAATCTCGGGCCAATTGGTAAACGTGTTCACCCGCGAAACATACCCCGCCCGCATAAAATGGGAGGACGGCATCTTCACAAGCATAGAGGAGCTGGGCCGCGCCCCGGAGCATTTCATAATCCCCGGCCTGATAGACGCCCACATCCACATGGAAAGCTCACTCCTCTGCCCTTCCCGCTTCGCGGAGCTGGTGGTCCCGCGCGGGACCGCAGCCACGATTTCCGACCCCCACGAGATGGCGAACGTGATGGGGCTTGCGGGCATAAACTACATGCTGCGCGACGCCGCCAAAACCCCGCTCAGGGCGTTCTTCACCGCCCCCTCCTGCGTTCCCGCGACACAGTTCGAGACCTCCGGGGCGTCCATAGGCCCCAAGCAGATAGACCTCCTGCTAAGGAACCCCCGCGTGGTTGCCCTCGGGGAGCTCATGAACTATCCAGCGGTCGCCAAGAAGGACAGGAGGATAATGGCCAAGATCGCGGTCGCGAAAAAGCACCGGAAGAAGATAGACGGCCACGCCCCCCTCGTCTCCGGGAAGGACCTCAACTCGTACATTTCCGCCGGCATATCCAGCGACCACGAGTGCACCCGCCTCTCCGAGGCCAACGAGAAGGCCCGCCTCGGCATGGTCATCTATGTGAGGGAGAGCTCCACCGCGAAGAACATGCGCGACCTCGCGCACTGCAAGGGCACCAAATGCCTCGTGAGCGACGATGTGGAGCCGGACGACCTGCTCAAGCACGGGCACATGGACAAGCTGCTCAGGTTCGCTGTCGAGAACGGGATAGACCCGGTGGACGCGGTGTGCATGGCAAGCATCAACCCTTCCCGCCACTATTCCCTCAAAATGGACGGAATCGCCCCCGGCTTCCCTGCCAATTTTTCCATATGCGACAACCTCCGCTTCTTCAACATCCGTTCCGTGTACATAAGCGGGAAGCACGTCGGGGAGGGCGGGAAGCCGCTTTTCCGGGCAAGGCCAGCGAAGCCTGTCAATATATTCCGCTGCACCAGGAAGAAACCCTCCGTTTTCATCATCCCCATAACCCCCAAATGCTGGAGGGTGAACGCGATAGGGGTGAAGGACGGGCAGATAATCACCGAGAAGCTCCTCCTCACGCCCCAGCAGGCGAAAAAGGAGAACATCCTTTCCTTGGTGGAGAGGTACGGCCATGGGAGGATTGGGAAGGCGCACGTGTCCGGCTTCAACCTGCGGGACGGCGCGCTCGGCCTTTCGGTGGCGCACGACACGCACAACATAATTGCGGTGGGCAGCTCTCCCGAGCACATCTGCCAGGTGGTCAACAAAATAATAGACATGAGGGGCGGGATAGCCGTTCTCGCGAAGGGTAAGATGGGCACGATGCCCCTCCCGGTCGGGGGAATAATGAGCGACCAGCCCGCGGAAAAGGTCTCCAACCGCCTGGACGAGCTTGAGGAGATGGCGCATTCAATCGGCTGCAGGTTCAGGCACCCCCTTGGCACGCTCTCCTTCCTTTCCCTCCTGGTTATCCCCGAGATAAAGCTGAGCGACAGGGGGCTGTTCGACGCGGTGAATTTCCAGTTCATGCCCAACTGCGTCGAGCTCTGAGCCCTCGCAAGAATTAAAAACTCTATACCGCTACTTACTACTTTACCCGCCGTAGCTCAACGGTAGAGCGATCGGCTGTAGCTTGTTTCTCTACGAAAGTAGAAACCGATAGGTTGCTGGTTCAAATCCGGCCGGCGGGAAAAAACGCGAGGGGGAGCGCCCCCTCTCATTTTTTTCCATATTTCTGATCTCCCCCCAACTCCTTTACAACTCTTTGCACGCACCCCTTACGCGCTTTTCCTCCACCTTGCCTTGTCACTCTCCGCCCGCACCCCTTGCGCCTTCCATTTCTCCGTTTCCCGCCCCAAATCCCCCTCTTTTTTAAACCCTATTTTCCCAATCTCCATCCATGAGAAAGGAATTGTTGCTTTTACTCCTACTGTTGCCCTTGGCATTCTCATTGAACATAATAGACTATTATGGGGAGAGCTGCCCCCACTGCGCAAGGACGGATGCAACCCTGAACGAGCTCAAGGACGAATACGGGCTGACCGTAATCAAGAAGGAGGTCTACAGGGATTCCGCGAACCGCGCGGAGATGTTCGCCGTTTATGAAAGGTTCGGCCAGGACCCGGCACAAGGCGGCGTCCCCACCCTTCTCGTGGGCAACAGCACCCTCATAATCGGGGAGATGCAGAAATACCAGTGGGAAAACCTGTTTGGATTGTGCAACGGGGGCGCATGCCCGCCCGGCGTCTACACCGCCTCCACAATAGATTCAGTGAGCCCGCTCCACGAGCAGGACAGGACCACCCAGCTCACCTGGGGCGTGCTCCTCGGCGCCGCCCTGGTTGATTCCATAAACCCCTGCACGCTCGCGGTGATGGCGATGCTCCTGGGCGTAATCCTCATAAACGACGGGAGGAAGAAGATGCTCATTTCCGGGCTGGTCTTCATAACGGTGGTTTTCTGCATGTACCTCCTCTTCGGGCTCGGGATACTACACGCAATCTCCTCCCCAGAGATAACCGACATGTTCTTCAAAATCGTGACGGTGGGCGCCCTCGCCCTCGCAATCATGGAATTCAACGCATATTTCAACTACAAACCGGGCTTCTTCGCGGTGGAGATGCCGATGTTCATTCGTCCATATGCGCAAAAGATAATCGACCGCGCCACTTCCCTCCCGGGGGTCGCAGTCGCGGCGATGTTCTGCTCGGTTTTCCTGCTCCCCTGCTCCTCCGGCCCCTACCTCATGGTATTGGCGATGATTTCCAAGGCGGTCACCCTCCAGTCCCTCACTTACCTGGTAATCTACAACCTGGTCTTCATACTCCCCATGGTGGCGATAACTTCGGCGGTTTTCTTCGGCTACACCACGGTGGAAAAAGTGGGGGACGCGAAGGAGAAATACATACGCAAGATTCATCTGGTTTCCGGTGCATTGCTGTTCCTGCTCTTCCTGTTCATGCTGAACGAGTGGATGCACTTCCTTTGAATTCAATGCCCGCCGAACCCAGCAGGAAACGGAACCCTCTCCAGCACCAGTTCCAAGCTTTTGAGCCCGTCCCCATCCGTCTCCATACTGGTTATCCAGTAGGTCCCCTCCGGAGCCCTGTAATATGGGGTGGAGGGCACGAAGAGATTTGCAGGAACCCCGGCAAGCACCCTCACCATCCTTGAGGCCTCGTCCCCCATCGAAGGGACCATCCCGACCGCGAGCTCCCCTCCCCCCTCCGGGCTAGTGAATGTGATCTGCCTCCTTTTGAACGGGGCGAAACCCTGATGGAGCTCTGCATTCCTCTCGTCCGTGACCGTAATAAGGGAATCGCTTCTCTGCCCAGGGTCCGTGCTTCCGGTGATTTTTATGTAAACCGGCCCCTGCCCGGTAGGAACCATCAGGAGGGAGTTTTTCGGCACATCCCCGTCCACATTCACTTCTTCAAGAAGCTCCATGTTCCCGTTCCGGTGCACCTCCATAATCCTCAAATTCCTCTCCCCGAGCATTATGCTGCACATCTTGGAAATATATTTTGCAGGGCGCAGCGGGGCATCCAGCTCCACCCTTATTGCGATTACCTTCTCCACCCACTCCCCGTCCATGAGCACCTCAGCGCGCACAATCGTCGCCCTTTGCTTTTTTTCATCTTCCTCCCTGCATATCGGGAATTCCATCCTTTCCACGCGCTTGTTCCTGATTATGCGCCTCCCCCCGTCCGGCCCCGGATCCGTGCTTACCGACGCCTCGCCGTTTGAAATCCCACAGACGCTCACAGCAACTCCGGCAATTTCCCCAACCGAGCCCGAGTTAATCCCCTTAGCCTCCGAGCGGACGGGCCCGATGGAGACAGAAACGGTTACAACCCCCCTCGCCTCATCCACTGAAAGGACATTCAGCACCTTTCCCCCCCTCAGGGGGATTTCCATCCCCGGGGAAGCCGCTGAAAGCGACCTCGCCCCCCCCGCGCTCTCCACGATGCAGGCCGCAGGCAGATAATCCGCAGCCTTAGCGCATCCGGAAAGGCCCACCCCTCCTGCAACCAGCGCAAGGCCCAGCCTCTCCGCATTCCTTTTAAGGAACCTCTTTATCCTGCCTGCCCTCTCTCGGACAGAAGCATTCTCTTTTCCCTCCGCATAATTTTTAGGAACATTATGGAGTGTTCTCATACTATATAATGTGTTAAGTAATGTTTTTAAATGGCGTTATACCAGCCCTAAAGCCCGGAATACGCAGAAATATCCACAACTTCAGAAAAAGGCTTCCCGAACTCATAAATGCATATTTTATCCAGGAACGCAATCGCCGCATCCCTCAGTTCCTTTCCGCTTGCAAGCCTCGGGTCCTTCCCTCCCATCGCCCCCACGATCTCTCCGATGAGCCCCCTGGAGATCCTTATCGTTTCCGCATCCCCTCCCAAAGCAGAAGCCTTCCCCAGCAGGTCCATAAACCCTTCCCGCGCATCCCCGTATGCAATCTGCGCAGTGTATGCAATCGCCTCCTCCGCGGATTTGGAGGGCCGCCTCCCGTTCCCATCATAATATTCAAAAAGAAGCGCATGCGTCAGCTCGTGCGCATCCCTCACCTTCGCCCCGGGCCCGTTCCCAGAATCCGGCACAATCACAAACGAGACCTTCTCCTCCGGGGCGCCCGCGTCCAGCATGTTGTTCGCGGTGAGCGCATCCGCGGGCATCGCGCCCCTCATCGGGTTGGAGAGCCCGCTCATCTCGGCATTGCCCAAATCCACGGTGAGCATCCTTATCCTGCCTATCTCCCGTATGCTCCTGACCCTCGCCTCCATGGACCAGTGGACCCCATTCTCCGAGCTCTCCACCCTCACCATATTCTCGTTGAGGGTTATCTTTGTCGTGCCATTGGTATAAACCGATTGCACAGGCTCCTCCACCCTCCTGGAGAGCGTTTCTTTCGCCCCGGTGCAGTTCATCGCCGGAGCCAGGAGTATGGCTGCGCCTGCAAAAACAGCGGAAACCTTCGCCCCAAAGGGGCTTCCCGACCCCGCCTGTTTGATGGCCATGCCTCTCCCCGTAAAACCTAGGAAAAGAAAGTTAATAATGGTTGGCTTTTTGCACTGCTTCAATCCAGGGGGCGTATCCCCACCCGCTCCCATCCCAGCCCGAAGAACTGGCTTCCAACTGTGTTCGTATTGAAGGTGAATTCACCCCAGTCCCCGGAGGTCCACGGCATGACGTCCCCGTTGTTCAGTATTGTGGTGGGCAACGCTATTATCGCAACCCCGCAAGTTCCAGCCATTTGGTTCAGCCTGTAGATTATCGCGGCCCTGGTTGGCATTCCGGGCAGGACAACGTATCCATTCTGATATACGTATATATTTCCCAGAAGGTCGCCGGTTGAGCCGTAAACCCGCAAAACCGCGTGGTCAGGCCTCAGGCCGCTCAATGTCAATGTGTATTCGCCCGCGGTTCCGCCAACGCTTTCCTCGGCCCTCAGTATCTCCTTCGCAATCTTCCTCGCAAGCTCTATCCGCCCCGGCTCCAGCCCAACCACTATCATCTGTTCGTTGAGCGCATTGATGTCCACCCCCCTCGCACATCCGAGCCCGGTAGTTTCCAATGCGGAAGAGAGGCTCATCTCCTTCCGTATCATCAGCCTGGCCGTGCCCGGCGCTTCACATCCAGCGCCACGGTTTTCTGTTACCCTGGTGGTAGTGGTATTAGTCTGCGTGAGCCCGCACATCGGCTCAGGGCCGGTTATGGTGTCCGGCTCGTCCCTGACAGTTTCTACGCACTCTGAAACATCTCCATCCGCTTCTATGTCCAGAACATCCTCCGCATCCGCATCCGGCCCGGCTTCGACCTCAGCATCTTCGGAATCCGGAACAGCAACATCCTCCCCGCCTTCTGCCAGGTCTTCAACATCCGCCAAATCCCCAACATCCGAAGGCGTATCCTCATCAATATCCGCAGCGATATCGGTATCCGCATCGTCATCCCAAACAACCGAGCCGCATCCGGCTGCAACAATCTCGGCCGCAAGGACCGCCGATATGAGCAACCCTGCCCGCGTCCTTGCAAACCCGGGGGCATCAGCCGCCCTGGCCAGATTGCTTTCCGCCCCCTTTGCCCCTTCCTCGTTCTGCACCGTCCGGGGAGCGCCATCCCTGCCCAATTTGTGGATAAGCCTGTGCTCCTCCATTTTCCTAGCAAGGCGCCTCGCTTCCCTCTCCATGCCCCGCTTCTCCTGCCGGTTAGGCCTGCCTTCCTGCGGACCGGCAATCTTATTCCGGAGCATCCTTTCTGTATTTAGGACCCTGATATCGGTTGTCATGTTGTTATATACGGCTATTAATGTTTTTAAATCCTGCGTTCGGGGCCGGGAGGCGGTTTTTTAAGCTTTATCTCCGATTTTGAGCCCTATGTACAGGCGGGCATTATTGTTTTTGCTGGTGATAGGTTTGTCTTTTTCAATAGATATCAACAACTGCACCACCCAGGTGACACTGAACGAAAGCAATTCCGTTTACAACGTGGTCGCGGACCTGAATTATACCGTGGCCACGGCAGGCACCGCATGCCTCTGGATAAATGCAACCAACGTCACGCTCGACTGCCAGGGCCGCATGATAACCGGGACCCAATCCAACTTAGTAGGCGCCGTTTTTGTCGGCAGCCAGGAGCATGCCATGGTCATCAATTGCCACGCCAACAATTTCACCAGGCCCTTTACCGTATACAACTCCAATCACACAATCCTCAAATTCAACTCCGCCCACAATAGCTCTCCGGCTTCCCCGCTATCCGCGGCATTCTGGTTCGAAGGAGACCTTAACACGACCGTGGACAGCAATCTCGCTTACAACACCACGACTTACGGATTTGGCTTCTGGAGCGGCTCGAGGGGTTCGACAGTAACCAACAATGACGCGACGCTTTCCACCCTCGCCGGCTTCGGGGTGAATTCAAACTGGAGCGCATTCTCCGACAACAATGGGCAGGACAACACCGTGGATTTCTATATCGTCTCGTCCCATTGGAACAATTTCTCTTCCAACACGGCAAACAACACCATCCTGATTTCCATATGGATGGAGCGCTCGAACAACAACATATTCGAAGAAAACAACCTCCTAAAGCCGCAGCCTGTTTCATTCCAGGTGTGGATGAACAGCTCCAACAACAACACTTTCTCGAAGAACAACCTGACCAGCGAGGTCGCTACGGTGTATTCCGTATACCTCCTTAACTCCACCAACAACACAATCATTTCCAACAACATAATCAATACAAAAGGGATTCTCGCAATTTATGCAGGCATTTCCCCGCGCAACAATATCTCAGAGAACAACATCACCCTCGGCGCGGGCCTGATTGGAATCTGGTTTGATTCCTCACATTACAATTATGTCTATGGCAATGAAGTTTCTGGAGGTTCTGATGGTTTCCAGATTGTAGGGTCTGATTTGGGCACATTCCTAAAAAACTACGTCCATGGGATGTCCAACGCAGGTTTCTACCTCTTTTCATCCGACCGGAACAACATATCGGAAAACAAGGCGTACGACTGCGGGGTGGACGGGTTCTTCTTAGATTCGGTTTCGGAAAACAACACCATCTCCGGCAACTCCGCATACAACAATTCGGAGAACGGATTCAGGGTATCCGGCTCGACCAGGAACACGTTCCAGGGGAACCTCGCATTCAACAACTCGCAATACGGCATCAGGATAGACAAAGGGTGCGACTACCACAACCTGTCCGACAATGCCGCGTACAATAATTCTTTCTATGGCTTCCTTGTTTCTTCTGATTACAACAATCTCGTAAACAACTCCGCATACGAAAATACGCAATACGGTTTCTATCTCTCAGGAGCCAGCGTCTTCAACAACGTGACCAACAACTCCGCATACAACAACTCGGACACCGGCTTTTACCTTGTCGGCTTCCACCATGGGCTGTTCTCCGGGAACCGCGTGTACGGAAATACATTCAACGGCTTCCACCTGGTCAATTCCGAGAACCACACCTTCTCCGGCTCCGTGGCTTTCGCAAACGGGGAATACGGCGTATACCTGGCATCCAGCGCAGTGAGGAATGTTTTCACCAACACCCTCATATACAACCAGACCCATTATCTCTTCCAGCAGCCAACCGCGGCTACGAACAACAACTTCACAAACCTCACAACCGGCTACAATTCATCCATCGGCCTCATCAGCTTCGGTTTCATGGGCGTAAACGACCTTTACCTGAATTACTCCAACCTCCTGCTTGACCCATACTTCGTTTCACTGAATGATTCCGATGCCAAGCAGGCTAATGTGTCCGCAAACATAACCCTGGGCTCAACCTTCCCTTACCCGGTGGTTTACCGGGGAGGGGGCTTCCCGGCAACCCGGGCCGAGATACTCTCAGGTTCCATCTACCCGGCATCCCTCTCATGCGCTGGCACAGCCTGCACCTTCAACGTCTCCGGCTTCTCCGGCTACACCCTTGGGGACCCGGGCTGCCTCAACCTGTCTGACGACAAAACGTGGGCGGGGAGGGTAGTGAAGGATTCCGGCACAGGCATTCTTTACGTGAACCAGAACACGACCCTCTGCAGGGACTATTACATCGCGGACGCTTCCGGAACCAACAGCCTGCTATCCATTAACTCATCCAATATCTTCCTTGACTGCAACGAGTCCATAATCGACGGCGTGGACGGCACCGGGACGGGCATATACGTGGCGCAGATGGAGAACGCCTCCGTCTACAACTGTGTGGTTGCAAACTACTCAACCGGCTTTTTCGTGGGGGGCCAGACGCTCAACACATTATTCGCAAACGACACCGCGCTCAACAACTCAGCCAGGGGATTCTACATCGAGGGCGCCAGGTTCGCGACAATAGCGAACTCCTC
>JAKQHW010000034.1 GCA_029557835.1 Microcaldota archaeon | reverse complement strand
ACTCGGTCGCGCATTTCCTGACCCAGTTCAGCATCGCGGCACCCCCCACTGCGCCGAACTGGGTCAGGAAATGCGCGACCGAGTTCTGTATGGGCATTCCCGCGGTCATGGCCCCGTACCTGATCTCGTATGCCTGCGAGTTCATCGTGAGCATCGCAGGGTATACGATGAAGAGCGCGAATGCGAAGGCGATGAGGGCGTTGCCCCCTCCCCTAAGCTGCGGCACGCTGCGCAGCAATAGGCCAAGCGGCAGCATAACCGGGATGGCAACGCGCTTGATGAAGCAAAGCAGGCTCAGGTTGGCGAGCCATTCCCCCAGCGCTATGGAGAGCAGGTTGGCAGCGACGCCTATCCCGTCTATGATTGGCCTGAGGACTGCGCCCAGGTTGAAATATACGCCCGCGTGCGCCGCCTTCCCGAATTTAAGGGGTGCGGAATAATACATGTAGAGGAACGTGTTGAATACCGCCAGGGAGCCCACGTCCTTTGAGATTTTGAGGACCATCGTCTTGGAGTACTGGCTTGCGGTCCCCATGAAGCCGTCGTCCCCCCCTCCTGCCCCGAGGACCACGTTGTTGAGCAGGCCGCTTATGGAGAAGAAGCCAAGGAATATCAGGATGGTGAGCATTATCTCGTATCCCTCCTGCTTGGCAAGGGCGGCGAGCATTGGCGAGTCGAATGCCGAGCTGAGCATGTAGACGACGGTTATCGCAAGGGATATGACGAGGAGCATGAGGGCGGCTGGGACGAACGGGTCGAAATGCCCCAGCTGGCCGCGGTCAGGGTTGCAGAATTTATTGTTGAAAAAGGCGTCATCCATCCATTTGTTCTCCAGCCCCTCTATGCCCTGGCTGACCCCGGCCACCACCCCGGAGCCGGACTGGGGCGCTCCGGGAACGGGCTGCACCTGGGCGGGGGATGTCTGGAATGTCTGGAATATCTGCGGCTCTGGGGCCGCCTGCTGGGAGAACAGGAGGGAAACGGCCAGAATTGCAAGCAGGATCGTCCTCATAGGCTACACCAGGTGCGTCAGCCCCGCTATCTCCGTATCCCCGCCCAGCATGGGGGATATGGTCTTTATCGCCGCTATGGTGGACATGATGGAGAGGAAGGAGAAAAACAGTGAGAAGAATATCATCCTCGCCATGCCGTTCACGAGCCCGTTGTCGCCCATTATCCATTCATCGAAGGTCTCCCCGGTCATGAAGCCGGAGAACGGGAAGGTTATGAGCTTCCAGAGCAGGGAAACGAACTCCGTCCACTCATCTATTGCGCTGAAGCCGGACTGCCGGTTTTGCGTGGGGGTGCATATGTCGGCATCCGAAGTGTTGAGGTAGATGAGCCTGCCGCTGTCCAGGTCCTCATCAGTATAGGTGTGGCCCCCGAACGCCATTGTGAAGCCCCCCGCGCCGCGGGAAACGTCCGGGTTGGATATCAGGTCCCCCATGGACTTGTCGTCCGTTATCTTCATCGAATCGAAATCCACCAGCGGCGCCTTCATTATGTCGACGTTCCCGTGCTGGGAGAGCTGCTCCATCATCATGCCGGTGAGCACATAGGAGCCCATTATGTAGAACGCCGGGAAGACATAATACATCGAGATCGCAATCGCCATTATCAGCCCGCCCAGCTTCCGGAACGCGGGGAAGGCGCGCAGGGCTATCCCCACCGGCAGCATTATAGGGAGGATCGAACCGTTCACGAACTCCAGCATTATCTCCTGGGCCTTGATGAGGATGAGGGAGCGCACCCCATAGTCGAAAAGGTAGTTGTATACGGAGATGGGGATGCTGAGGTAGGCGGAGAAGGGCGAGAAGGACATCGAGCCGACGCTGTGGACGATTGTTTCCATATTCACCCCTATGCTGGCCAGATACGCCATCCGGTTGTAGTCGCTGATGACCGAATACAGGTAAAAGCTGCTCTCCCCGAAAAGGGTGGAGAAGAAGCTCTTGGCGGTCGCGATGTGGCAGGGGAGGTGCTGGTATTCCCTGAATGTGCCCAGGTGGCTGCAGAAACCCTGGCCGTGTGCGACGTTGTTCGAGACATATGGGTGGGACGAGTTTATTAGCAACCCCAGGGAATCGTCGGCCATTGTTATAAGGAACAGCGCCATCGCGAGGATGACCGCGGAATAGAACACCTCCACAAGCTCGATCCTCGCCCACGCCTTCATCTGCTCGTTGGAGAGCAGGGAGCCGACCGCGTATGCCAGCGCCACTACGGACAGCACCAGGAGTAGGAGGGCGCCCGCAAAGGGCGCGATCGCGGCGAGCGAGAGCAGCACAATCCCCATCCTATCCCTTCCCCGTGAAGAATTTCGTCAGCGCGTTTATAAATGAAATAGTGAGCGACATCGTTATCGCCGGCAGGAACAGGGCGGGCAGCGAGAGGCTTGCGATGCCCTCAAAGAACGGGATGAGGGCGGCGAACCTCAAAAACGACATGAACGGCAGGAAGCCGAATACTTCGGCAACGGTGGATGGGTCGAACTGCATGGATGCCAGCTTGGCCTGGAGGGCGTCCGGGATTATCTCGCCAAATGACTGCACCCTCAAATCCTTTGGTATGCTCATGTACGGCGCGTAGGAATCCCCCCATCCGTGCGCCGCCCAGACCTCGTCAAGTATATGGACGTTCATCACGAAGAGGAGCGGAAAGAAGGACTGGAAGGCTATGGCGAACACTATCAGGTAAGTGCCGGCGTCCCGGGCCGGCGGGAAGAACCTGACCAGCACGCCGCAGGCGAGCACTATCGGCATCAGCGCCTTTATCAGGTAGAAAATCACCACCTGTGCGCTCAGGGTGCCAAGGAACGCGGTCAGGGTGAATGTGAGTATCCTCACCACGCTTATTATGGGCTCGAGCCCGGTGACCTGCTTGAACGTGAAGTTCCATACCGTGGGGCCGTGCCTCCCCTGCATCGCGGACCAGAAGCTGAGCTTGAGGTCCAGGGAGACGAGGTCCACGTACGCGGGCATCACCCCATTGCTTATCACCTTCTGCAGGAAGCTTATGGAGACGTCATGCATGCTTTTCTCGCCGGGCTTAAGGCCTATCGAGGACGCGAGCTGTTCGGACGCGAAGAATATGGAGATGGCGGCCACGAAGATGACCGCGGAGATGAAAAGGTTCTGGAGCTCCACGTTCGCATATGCCGCCATCTCCGGCTTGCTGAAGAACCTGGAGCCCATGTGCAGCAGCGCGATGTAGCCGGCAAGCAGCACTATGGTCGCGGCGGTTATCGAGGCGAAGTATGCGGGGTATTCCATCAGACCACCTTCGTCAGCCCCAGTATCTCCATCTCCCCGCCCAGGAAGCCGGACACGCTCCTGAATGCAGTCACGGTGATTATTATCTCAAGGACGAACGTGAGCAGGACGAAGACCGCGAACTGCACGTGCGTCACGATTTGCTTTATCAGGTAGAAATATGCCGCGTGTATGAACGGGGAGAATGTCGGGGAAAGCAGGTTGAAGCTGTATTTTCCTGCAAATGCGGGCAGGAATTGTGTGAATATGCTCGCTATTCCTGTCACCGTAGACCACAATGCGCCCAGGATTGTTGAGAAAAAATTGGAGGAATAATCCTTGGCCGAGAGGTCCCCGATGAATCCTTCCCATTCCTCCCCTATTTCCAGGTTTGATTCCTCGACATAAGTCTCGTTCTGCGAACACAGCGCGGGAGGGGGGAGGGGGGTGACAACGTCCATGCCGAAGCCTTCCCCGAACCCGCCGAAAATCAGCTGGTGGGAGAGGGCTATGGAGAGGGGATATGCGAAAAAGCCGGCGAACGCGATTGCGATTATGCTCGAGCCGGTCCTCCTGCTGAAGGGCAGCGCCCGCATGAAGAAGCCAAGGGGGATGAGTATCGTGAAGGTCACGTCCCTGAAGAAATAAACGAGCCGCTCCCTCGCATACGCAAGCCCGAAGAGGTATCCCATGCTCTCGATGAGGGTTATGAGCCCGTTGCTGATCGGCTCTATGCCGCCGAATGAGGACATGTGGAACCATACGTAGAACGCGGGGGTGACCACTATGGGGATGTTGAAGCCCATGGTGGAGACCAGCCCGATTATGAACTCCGAGGAATAAAGGGATATGTATGTGTTGAACATCGCGCTCTGCACGATGCCGAGGGAATAGATGGCGAGGTCGATGTGGTCGCACCGGGCGGTTCCGCACGCGGCGGCGGAGGCAAGGCCCGAAATCGAGATGTAGAGCATCATGAACGAGCCGAAAATTAGCATGGTGAATACGAATTGGGAAAATTCCTCCCTTGCGAACGCCTCGAGCTGGGGGGAGGCGAGCAGTTTCGAAAACATGTAATACATCGCGACTATGAAAAGGGCGAGCATAAGGGCGGCGATTGCCAGGGGGGTGATGGGGTTCGGGATGGTGGCTGCCAGTAATGGCAAGAACATGCCGCTCGAAAGCATGCTTCCATATTCCTTTAACAATGTATATAAATATATTCCAAAGAAGTAATCAGCAGCGCTTTATGATGTAGGAAAGATGGTTTTCATGGATATGAGGGGAATAGAGGAAAAATGGAGGAGAAAATGGGCCGGGGCGGGCGTGTACGAGCCCAAGGCCGGCAAGGGCAAGAAGAAATACATCACCGCCGCCTTCCCTTATCCCAATTCCCCCCAGCACGTTGGGCACGGAAGGACCTACACGACCGCGGACATATACGCGAGGTATTGGAGGCTGCGCGGGTACAACGTCCTTTTCCCGATGGCGTTCCATGTCACTGGCACCCCCATCCTGGGGATGGCGAAAAGGCTCAGGGAGGGGGACCCGGAACTCCTCTCTGTTTTCGAGAACATATATGGGATAAGCAGGGAAACCGCGGAAACCCTCACCGAGCCGGAGGCGCTGGTGATGCACTTCTCCAGGGAGATAGAGGAGGGGATGAAGGAGATAGGGTACGGGGTGGACTGGAGGAGGAAGTTCTACACGTTCGACAGGCATTTCAACAAATTCGTGCAGTGGCAGTTCAGGAAGCTCAGGCAGAAGGGATATGTGGTGAAGGGGACGCACAGGGTCGCGTGGTGCCCCTCGGATTCCAACGTGGTGAGCGCGCACGACACCCAGGGGGACGTGGACCCTGAGATTGAGGAGGTTGCCGGAATAAAATTCAGGTTCGGGGACGGGTGGCTTGTGGCCGCGACTTACCGGCCTGAAACGGTATATGGGGTCACCAACCTGTGGGTGGACCCGAAGGAGAGGTACGTAAAGGTTGCGAAGGGGGAGGAGATACTGTACGTTTCGGAGAAGGCGGCAAAGATGCTCTCGCTGCAATTCCATCTGGATATTCTGGGGAAGGTGGATGGCGTGGACCTGGTGGGGAAGGAGGCGGAGGAGCCATACGGGAGGAAAATCCCCATACTTCCTGCTGGATTCGTGGATGCCGGGCAGGGGACCGGAGTCGTAATGAGCGTGCCTGCGCATGCGCCATATGACTATCTCGCGCTCCGGGACCTTGGGATGTTCGGGAAGCTCGGGCCCATAGTGATGCTGTCCTATCCCGGCATGAGGCCAGGTTCGGTGCCTGCCGGGGAGATTGTGGAGCGGATGGGGATAGGGGGCCAGAACGACCCGAAAGCCGAGGATGCGACAAAGGAGCTCTACAAGATTGAGGCGCACACCGGGATTATGGGAATCGGTGAATTCAAGGGGATGAAGGTCCTGGAAGCAAAGGAAAAGGTGAAGGTGAGGCTCGTGGGCGAAGGAAAGGCGTTCGTGTTTTACCTTTTGGCCAAGGGGCCGGTGTTCTGCAGGTGCGGCGCGCAGGTCGGAGTGAAGATGGTGGAGGACCAGTGGTTCCTGGATTATGGGGATGAGGGGTGGAAGGCGGCGGTGCGGGAATGGATCGGAAAGATGGATGTGATGCCCGAAGCCGTGAGGAAGGACTACCTTGCCACCGTGGACTGGCTGAAGGAGAAGGCGTGCACGCGCGCATCCGGGCTCGGGACGCCTTTTCCGTTCGACAAATCCAAGATAATAGAGCCGCTCTCTGATTCAACCGCATACATGGCGTTCTATACGATTGCGCACCTGCTCAGGGATGCGGACCCGGAGGAACTGGACGAGGAGTTCTTTGATTATGTGTTCCTGGGGCTGGGGAAAGGGAGGAAGGAGTGGGAGCCGATGAGGAAGGAATTCCTCTACTGGTATCCGCTGGATTCCAGGCATTCGGGAGGGGACCTGGTGAGGAACCACCTTCCGTTCTTCGTGTTCAACCATGTGGCGCTTTTCCCGGAGGAACATCTCCCCCGCCAGATAGCCACGAACGGGTTCGTGATGATGGAGGGGAAGAAGATGAGCAAATCCTTCGGGAACATCCTGCCCCTCAGGAAGGCGGTAAGGGAATACGGGGCGGACGTGGTGCGGTTCTCGGTGGTCGCCGGGGCGGACCTGGCGCAGGACACCAATTTTGAAAGGAGCGTCGCGGAGGGGGTGCGCGGGAGGCTGGAGCACATCCTATCCCTCCTCGAATATGCGGATGCGGACGGGAACGGGAGGATGGAGAAGTGGCTGAAATCCCGCATGAGCAGGCGGCTCATTGCGCTCCCTTCCCTTTACGAGGGGCTGGAGATGAGGGCGCTTGCGCAAAACGTGTTCTATGAGGTGATGCACGATTTGCAGTGGTACCTGAAGAGGGCGGAGAGGCCGAAGCTCAAATGGTTCTTCGAGAACTGGGCGGTCATTGTGTCACCCTTCATGCCCCATGTGGCAGAGGAGATATGGCACTCACTGGGGAAGAAGGGATTCGTGGTGGATGCGAAATTCCCGGAGTGCTCGGAGGGGATGGTGGATGCCGGGCTGGAGATGGGCGAGGGGCTTGTGGGGATGGTGAGGTATGATGTGGAGAAAATCTCGGAAAGAATCGGGGCGAAGCCGAAGAAAGTGTTCGTGTATGTGCCTGCCGCATGGAAGTTTGATGCTTATGGCCTGATGAGGGAGAAGAAGGCCCTCAGGGACCTGATTGAATGGGGGAAGGGGTCGGGCGTTGACATGGCGGAAGTCTCCAAGTTTGGGAAGGGGCTCATGAGTAGGGTGCATTCCCTCCCGGATGTGCTGCCTGCGGAGGGCGAGTATGGGGCGCTGCGGGATGCGGCGGGCTTCCTTTCCGCCGAACTTGGGGCGGAAGTGGTCGTGAGGCGGGAGGAAGAGGGCGGGCATGCGAAGGCGGGGAATGCGATGCCCGGGAAGCCGGCGATAGTGCTTGAATAGAGTGAGCTGATGGTCAAGGCGGTAAGGGTCCCGCGCAAGAAGGGGGAGGACATGCGGAGGAGGCTTTCCTCCTCCGGCCTTCTGGATGAGGCATACTTCCCTTTGCACGATGAGGAATACGTGTACCTTCCGGTCAAGGGGAAGGTGCCGCGCCATACGCTTGTCGAGGTTGATGCGCGGAGGAGGGCGGTGAGGAAGGGGTTCAGGGAGATGCTTTCCGGGATTGCCGGGAAGGGGGCCGGAAGGATATTCTCCTCATATGACGTTGTTGGGGACATAGCCGTGCTTGAGGTCCCCGAGGAGTTGAAGGGGAGGGGAAGGGAGATTGCCGAGGCGCTCCTTTCATCTGACCGGAAGATAAAGGCGGTTCTTGGGAAGGAAAGCGGGATGGAGGGGGAATATCGTATCAGGAAATTCGCATTCCTTGCCGGGGAAAGGAGGACGGAAACCGCTTATTTTGAGCACGGGGTGAGGATGAGGCTGGACCTCGCGAAGGTGTATTTTTCCCCAAGGCTTAGCCACGAGAGGGGAAGGATTGCCTCGCAGGTGGGGCCTGGGGAGAACGTGCTGGTGATGTTCGCCGGGGTCGGGCCCTTTGCGCTGGTTGTTGCGAAGAGGCGGAAGGACGCAAAGGTCTATGGGATCGAGCTGAACCCGGACGCGGTGCGCTATTTTGAAGAGAACATAAGGCTGAACAGGATGGAGGGGAGGGTGGAGGCAATCCTGGGGGACGTGCGGAAGGTCGTTCCTGAAAGGTTTTTGGGGGTTGCGGACAGGGTGCTCATGCCCCTCCCGAAAAACGCGGAGGATTTCCTGGATGTGGCCCTGCTTGCCGCGAAGAAAGGGGGGATAATCCATTTTTACACGTTCGTGAACCGGGCGGAAGGGAATGGGGCCGCGGAGAAGAAGGCGCTCGGGGCCGGCAGGAAAGCCGGGCGGAAAATAGAGATATTGGGGAGCAGGGAGGTCCGCCCCTTTTCGCCGAGCACCGTGCAGGTGGTCGTCGATTTCAGAGCAGTTTGAGTATGGTGAGCACGAACGCGGCGAGCACAGATACCATTATGCCGGAGAATATGAACGGGATTGCGGGCAGGAATATCTTCTTTCTCCAGGCGTACACGAGGACGAAGGACACTCCCGCGGTTGCTCCGGCCATGGTCGCGAACGCGAGCAGGGGGTGTATCTGGTAGGCGGCGACCTCCACCATCACCGGGAGGGCCAGGTCGCCCGTGCCAAGGTCCAGGCGGGACTCCTTGCCCGAGGGGAGCCTTTCCTTTGCGGTGACCGTGAAGCTCATCTCCTTCTGGATTATCTCCTTGGCCATTGAAACCATGTGCTTGGTGCGGAACACCGCGATGTAGTCATATATGGCCATTATGAAGAATATGGCCAGGGAGGCCATGAAGTTGAACGTGAAGCCGAAAACCGCGCCCGCGCCCGCGCTTGAGAGGACCGCGGCCGCATTTTTCAGGAATGAGAAGAAATGCTTGGCCACGGCCAGCGAGATGCCGGCCAGCACCGCCGCGGCCATGGCAAACGCGGTTTCCTGGATGAAGGGGCGGAGGAACGCATAGAAGAGTATTGATGAGGTTACTGAAATGACCATCATCTCCAGCAACGCGAAAAGGAATGATATTCGGAGCTTTATGAGGATGAGAAAGACCGCGGCCCCCGCAAGAATATACAGGATGAAGAGGGGAAGGATTGCCGCATCCTGCTGCACGGAGACCATCTCCCTGACTATCTCATTTCCCTTCGCATCCTCTATTATGAAAACCCCGGCGTAGAGGCCAAGGAGCTGGGTGGCGATGAAAAAAAGCAATATCTTGAGGAGGGGGTTCATCCTTCCTTCCCCACAACGCTGACCCAGCCATGCTCCTTCTCATAGAGGTCCCCTTTGCGCAGCAACTCGTTCACTATCCTCCTTGCGAGGCCCGGGTCGATGCCGGCGGCCTCCGCCTCCTTCACAACCTCTTCAGTCTTAACCGCCTCCCTGTCCTTTGTGAGTGACTTCACAAGGTCCACTATCGCCTCTATCCTTTCCACCTGCGACCTCGCCTTCCCGGCGGTGATTATGTCCACGTCTATCCTCCCGGTCTCCTGGTCAGTCATTATCTTTGCGAGCACGTATTTCATCAGCTCTGTCGCGGCTTCCGCGTCCCTGTCCTCAACCTCGTTGCTGAGGCGGAGCTTTGCGTTTGCCTCGGAGAGCCTGACCAGCCCCTCGATGTACCTCGGGGTTATCGGGACCGAGCCCGAGCCCTTCCCCATCTTCCTCAGGTCAACATAGAAGCTTTTTATCCTTGATTTCGCCGGCTCGCTGAGGACGGGATGCACGTATCTCCTCGCATATGCGACGTATTTCTTGAGGAGGTCGCGGTCGAACATGAGGTCCGCCTCGTCTTCCGGGACCTTGAGCCCTGCGGCTGCGTTCGCATGGGACGTGAGGATGTGGTCTGCGAGCTTGGAGTCCTTCTCCTCGTCAAGTATGTCTATTATCGGGAATATGAGGTCGAACCTGGAGAGGAGGGAGGGCGGGATGTCGAACTGGTCCGCGAGGTTCTTGGTCTGGTTGAACCTCCCGTGCTTGGGGTTCGCGGCGGCGATTATCGCGGTCTTTGCCTTGAACTTGGCTACTATCCCGGCCTTCGCTATGGAAACTGATTGGCTTTCCATCACCTCGTGCATGGATGCCCGGTCCTCCTCATCTATCTTGTCGAATTCGTCTATTGCGCACATCCCGCCGGAGGAGAGCACCAGCGCGCCCGCCTTGAGCGTCCATCCCCCGTCCCCCAGTTCGTCCTTTTCCGCGCTCGCCGTGAGGC
The DNA here is from genome assembly GCA_029557835.1 of Microcaldota archaeon. Lineage (GTDB taxonomy): Archaea > Micrarchaeota > Micrarchaeia > Anstonellales > Bilamarchaeaceae > CAIXOA01. The sequence goes on along the minus strand of JAKQHW010000034.1, from coordinate 7,115 downwards.
CCGCGGATGAGACGCTTTTCCCGCTCACATAGATGCTCTTGGGGGCGAGTGTGGTGAGGGACTGGAGAAACCTGGTCTTCGCGATGCCCGGGTCGCCGATGAGGAGTATGTGCACGTCGTCCCTGAGCGGCGCGCCTCCCTTCAGGAACTTTCCCCTGGTCCCTCCGAAAAGCTGGAGCGCAAGCGCCCTTTTAACCTCTTCATATCCGTAAATCGCGGGCGCTATGGAGGCGAATATCCTCTTCTCTATCCCCGGCTGCCTTGAAAGCTCGATTATCCTCTTCTCGTCCTCGCGCGTTATGGGGATTTCCTCGAAATCCCTCTTGAGGCTCCGCACATGTATAGCTTCCACGCACCTGCTGTAGACGAATTCCTTCTTCTGCCGGGTTTTCACGGGCATCTTTATGCGGAGGATTCCGCATATCTCGACATTCTCCCCGGGGTTTATCCTGTTGACAAGGTCGTCCTCCAGGAAAATCTCCATCTTGGCTGCGGGCGCGCCCCCGCTGACCTTCTCCAGGAGGTCCTGCACCTCCGCCCTCTGGAGGTCAACGAACACGCCCTCCTCCTCCATCGGGACAAGGGCCAGCTTCTTGCACGCCTCGCACTTCTTCGGCTCGTTGAAGTTCCTCCCCACGACCACCTTGTATTCTGTTTCGCAGGCCTGGCACTTGTACTTGGCCATCTTCACCTTGTGCATAACGTCCGTGCGCTTGGTGACGACGCCCTTGAACGTGACCAGCTGGTTGAGGCTGAGGGAGCCGATGTGCTCTATCATGATTTCAGGATTAGGGCCGTTGAAGAAGCGGATGTGGGGCTCGAATTTCCCTGTTCCGGAGGGGAGCGTCATGTTCCTGCTCCTTATGGCCTGCTCTGCCGCCTCCACCAGCAGCTCTGGGTTCCTCACCAGCTCGTCCGCGAGGGCCGGGTCGAACCTTTCCAGGTCCCCGTAATCCACCTCCAGGCTCTTTACCCTCGGGTATGTGATTAAAACGTCGGTAATCCTATCCTTATAGATAGTCGTGAAGAACTCCTCGAAGGAGGAGATGAGAGATGAAAGGTCCTGCTTTTCAGCCATCCGCCCACCCAGAATGTGCGGGGATGATTTGGTAGGGAGGGTTATAAAAAGTATGGGTGGTTTGTTTCCGGTAATCGTTTATGTATAAGTATGAATAATATGGGGTCGCCGGGATTTGAACCCAGACAACCAGCTCCCGAAGCTGGCAGCATACCAGGTTAGCTCACGACCCCTAATAAGTTCTAAAATTTAGAAACATAGTCTTTAAATAGGAATAATCACGCGAGCGTGATCTCTATCCTCTCCTTCCCTTTCCCCAAATTCTTCCTTTTGAGTTTTATTGTTCCGATTTCCTTCAAATCCCTCAGGTGCGTCCCTCCGCAGGGGCATTTCCACCCGCCCATTTCCCACCAGCGCTTTTCCGGGTTTGCGGAATCCGGATAGGTTTTGATTTCCGCCCCCTTTGGGATGAGTTCGTTGGCTTCCATTTCCACTTCTGGAAGGATTGCGGCAAGGGATTCCGGGAATTCGTAATCTATCCTTGATTTCTCGGATGTGACGTTGGAGCCAATCAGTTTCTTCACCCCGGTCTTCTTCTCAAATATGAACCAGACGATGTGCGCCGCGGAGTGGAGGCGCATTATCCTCATCCTTTTCTCCGCATCTATTTTGACCTCAACCTCATCCCCTGGGGAGAAGGCGGGGGCGGACTCCAATACGTATGTGATATCATTTCCCTCTTTCCTTGCCTCTTTCACCGGAATTCCCCCTATTGCCCCTGAATCGGATTCCTGCCCCCCGGAGAAGGCGAAGAATACGGATTGGGAGAGGCGGACCTCGTTGCCGTTTACCGACTCAACCGTGGCAACGCACTCCTTGAGGTAGGGGTCTTCCCAGAAAAGTTTCCTCATCTTCTCCCTTCATTTTGGCTTGTAGTAGCCCCATTTCTTGAGGGCCTCGGCGAGCTCGGGAGCGGTTTTGGCCTTCTCGGCGAGGGTTTCGCCCGCCATGAACGCGTCCACCGCCTGCATGGAGGCCTTTGCGCCCGCGCGGGTGCCCTTCGGATGGCCGTGTATGCCTCCGCTAACGAGCAATACCAGGTCGGTGCCATACATCCCCAGGACATCCGGGATCAAGCCGGGGTGCATCCCCCCTGAGGCGACCGGGAATGCGCTCTTTATGTGGCCCCAGTCCTGTTCCAAAAGCACCCCTGGGAGCGGCTTCACCCTCCTGTCGCGGAGGACGTCCGCGATTGAGGTTACTTCACGCTTGCTCCCGACTAATTTGCCCACCGCGGTGCCGGAGTGGATTTGGGAAACTCCTATCAGGCGCATAATTTTTGCGAGGAACTGCATGGTGATGCCGTGCTTCGGGTTCCTCGTGAAGGAGGCGTGCATCGCACGGTGGGCGTGTGTCGCAATCCCCAGGTCGGAGCAGTAGTCCTGCACGGTCTGCACCGCGGATGTCCCGGCTACCACCACGTCTATCATGCAGTAGTCCCATCCATAGTCCGCGAGCATCTTCGCGCGCCTCTTCATCTCTTCGGTCTCCGCGGTTATGTTGATGAACGCGCCCTTCTTCTCGCCAGTAAGCTTCTCGGCCTTCTCCCGCATCTTCGCAAGGAGCCTGACCCTGTCCTCGAAACGGTTGAAGCTCGTTGAACTGAGGTTCTCGTCGTCTTTTACAAAATCGAAGCCGCCCATCCAGGTCTCGAAGCCGATTTGGGCGTGTTCCGCGGCGCTGAAGCCGATTTTTGGCTTGGGGACCGCGCCGGTGAGCGGGCGCTTGTATATCTTGAGCATCTTCCTTATCCCCTCCATCCCGAAATGGGGGCCCTTGAAATGCTTGAGGTAGGCCTGGGGAAGGGTGGCGTCTATGAGCCGTAGGTTCCGGACCGCCTTCATCCCGAATATGTTTCCCGCTATGCCGGAGAGGAGCTGGGCCGCGTTCCCTTCCTCCCAGAGCCCGATTGGATACGCTATCTTCACGTAATTGCCCTGCATCCAGAACGCCTTCGCCTGGAGCTTCTTCATGCGCGGTGGCATCCTGAAAAGGGTGGTCCAGGTGCCGGTGGAGCTTTCGGAAGCGATTCTCCCGACGGCCTCCTTCTTGCTTATCCCCGCATCCGGCTCATAATAGAACAGGACAATTACGTCATCCTTCGCCGGCTTGTAGTGCAAATCCACAAATTCCATGTACCAGTCTATTTTTGCCATGGGAAGGCAACGGAAACAAGGAATAAATAGGTTAGGGTTTGGAGGCGAGGCGGGCGGAGGCCAGTTCAATTGAGCAAAATGTGGTCACAAGATAATGATAGCGGGACTTTTTTTTCAATTTCACAGATTTTATCTTCGGTGCACGCATAGAAATAAATATTTTTTTCTGCACAAACAACGCGCGCCCAAACAGAAGGACGCAAAAATAAGCCGATTCGGCTTGGAAGAGTGACTATAGTGGAAAATAGAGAAAAACTGTTCATCCTGAAAAAAGGATGTTGGGGAGTTCTCCCCACAAAGGGGGTGATTACTTGAGAACGGATGAACTTCTAATGCGAATAGGCCTAGCAACGGTCATACTATTCGCATTGTGGGTTGGAGCACATCTAGCTTAACTCAAACCTCGAAGCGACCTTAAACTCCCCTTTTTTTATTTTTTAAAAAATCCGGAAATACCGGATTTTGTACATACTGTGTCATGATTTGGTATTGACCTTGTATGTACGTACATACTTGTATAACTAATGTTTATAAATATTATACATTTTTGCGAACAAGTAGGTTATTTACGTATTACTTTCACGTTTGGGAAGTACTTTTCTATGCCAGCAATTATCTCATCATAATTTGATTCAGAGAAAATCGGCTCAAAAAGCACGATTATAAGATGCTTATAATAGTGGGAATATTTCAGGCATTTGGTTGTCAAAGTATTTAGGGCCTGATTATCAGTTGGACCTTTCACTTCAATTGCGATGTCGTTTATTACAATATCCGGTCTTGATGCGCCCGTTTGTAATTCAACTTTTGCATCCTGAAACTTACTTTTAAGCCAACCTTGTAGCTCAGTATGATATCCGAACTCATTTCCATATCTTCTAGAAGGTTCAAATCTTTCTATTTGTTCAATTATTCTATTGAAAATTGATTCTTTTTCGATTTGAATCTGCTCTTCGCGCCTCCATGCTTCAACTTCATCAGGTTTACCCCATTTTTCATTTTCGTGCCTATCCTTAAACAAAACTAAGCCCTTGCTTTTCTGCTCTTTTTCAAAAGCAATTCTTTCTGCTTCTTTTTGCTTTTGGTGCTTTAGATAGAGCATTACTGCCGCGGCCAACAAAGAGAGGATTACTATGCCGATAAACAGTGCTAACCATGTATTCTCATCAATCCATTTGATAAATGGCTGAATTACAAAAAACCATAGCATAACCACAAATACTAAAACTACTAATAAGATTTGAGCCCAGGGCGGAAGATCGCCGATTGTTGGCTCAGAAGGAGCGTAATACGAACTACCGCCATGATTTGGACGAGATGATTTGTTCGTCATATCCATTAAACTGCCTTTTTCGTATCTAATCCCAGTAACGGGGTCAGTACGATATCTTCCCCTTCTACTCATAAGGTGGTTTTTAGTCTCACATTTAATAATTTTTCTAAAAGTTTGTTGGTCTAGCGTTTGAGGGCGAGACAGGCTGAGGCGATTTTTGCCACTCTCCTCACCCCGTCCCAGCTCTTTTCCCATTTATCTATAATTATGCGTTTTTTGAAGAAGGGCGCATCCGTGACGAAGGTTTCTCCTTTCCCGCCATATAAGAAAGGGCGGAAAGTATTCATGAATCTAGCGTTCCTTGCCACGCACGGAATACGTGCCCCCCTCTATCATTATGCCCATCCCCTCCGAGATTGCGAGTGCCACCTTGTTCCTCGCGGAGGAGAGAATCCTGCTGAAGGTGGGCTGGGAGATTCCCATCTGCGAGGCCGCCCTTTCCTGGGGCAACAGTTCCGCGTCCGCGAGGCGGAGCGCCTCGAATTCCTCAACGGTCAAAGTAGAGAACCTGAGCTCACGGGCGGGCACGCCCGCCGGCTTGAAAATGGAAAAGGAGGGTTCGCCCAGAACCCTTCTGCACCTCAAAGGCCTCGGCATGCGTCACTTTAGTTCCTCAAGCCTTTTTTGTATTTGCTTTACCTCGTTCTCAAGGCTTTCCTTGAGCTGCTGGAGGCCCGCCTTCTCCTCTTCGGGGGAAAGCGCGCGGGGCATCATGCCCATCCCGCGGCCCATCGCACCGTATCCGAAGCCGCAGCCGCGCCTCATGCCCCTTCCGCACGGGCCTCTTCCCCATCCGCTTCCCGGCCCCCTTCCGCAGGGCCCCGTTCCGTCTCCTCCTGGCATTCCAAATCACCTATTATGAATTTATATTCATAATGTTTTTAAACCGGACGGAAGGAGGAAAGCCTTATATTGTGGAAAGAAGAACGGGGGGCATGAAGATAGCCAGCTTCTCCCTGGACAGGAAGACGCTCGAAAAACTGGACGGCCTGCAGAGGAAGCTCGGGGCGAAAAGCCGCTCCCGCATAATCGGCCAGGCGGTGGACGCGCTTGGGCGGGAGATGGATGAGCTTGAGGGCGCGGAGGGGGAGGCCGCCGCGGTGATTACCGTGACCTACAAGAAACACGGCTCTTCCGGCCTCCATGAGAGGATGGCGCCGTTCGGGAAGATAATAAAGACCGAGCTGCACCAGCACAGCGGGGGAACCTGCGCAAGGGTCCTCATAGTGGAGGGGAATGCGGAAAGGATAAGGGAGCTCTACGGATCCCTGGGGCGGGACAAGGCGGTCCGCTCGGTCAAGGCGAGCCTCATCTGATTTATTTCCTCATCTTCTTCAGTGCCTGGAGCGCCTCTTCCGCGGTCTTGGGGACCTTCACCTTGTACCCCTCCTTCCTGAGGCGCATGAAAAGCTCGTCCAGCTCCGGGATTTCTATGTCCGCGCGGGAGAGCGCGTCCCGGTCCTCCATGAGCTGCTCGGGCGTCCCTTCAAATGTCATGCCCTTCCCCTTTTCCAGAAGATATACGCGGTCGGAGAGAAGGTGGATTGTGCCGAGGTCATGCTCGGTTATGAGCACGCATTTGTCCCCCTCGGCGCGGTAATGCTCTATGTGCCGGATGAGGTCCCTCTTGGAAGACGGGTCCAGGTGGGCGAACGGCTCGTCCAGGAGGAGTATCTTCGGCCGCATCACCATGGTTCCCGCGAGCGCGACCTTCTTCTTCTCGCCTCCGGAGAGATAGTGGGGCACCCGGTCAGCGAGGTGGGATATGCCGAAATGGCCCATCATCTCCTCCACTCCCGCCTCCACATCCTTCTTCGCCCATCCGGCGTTGAATGGTGCGAACGCGATGTCGTCCCAGACGGTGGGGCCTATGAGCTGGCTCTCCACCTCCTGGAAAACCATGCCCACGTTGCGCCTCGCCTTTTCGAACCCGGGGGAGTTGACGTCCGCGCCAAGCACCCTCACGCTCCCCCCGCTGGGCGTCAGGAGCCCGACCACGTGGAAGAAAAGAGTGGTCTTGCCCGAGCCGTTCTGCCCGATGAGGGCCACGGTCTCGCCCAAATCCGCGTGGAACTCCATGCCGCAGATGGATATTTTGCTGCTATCCTGGAATTTGTGCTCAAGGCATTTGACTTCGATTGCTTTCATATGGAAAAACCTCCTGTATACAAATATGATGCGAGCGAGAGGAGGGCGATGAGCAGGGGGAAGGCGTCCGCCCTCCCGAAGCCCCGGGGGTTTCCGCGCTCCGGGAACTCCCCCCTGAAGCCCCTCACCTCAAGGACGTTGTTGAGCCGCTCGGCCATGTCTATGCTCTGTATGAGGAGGGAGCCGAGAAGATTTCCCGCGGAGGAGGGGGCGCGCATGAAATGGCCGTAGCCGCCCCTCACCCTTATCGCGGAAAGCATGTTGTCCAGGCGGTCGGAAAGGACGAAGAAATACCTGTACGTTATGAAGAGGACCGAGGTGAGGCCCTTGCCGGCGACCTTCGAGACCATCCTGAAAACCGGGACCATGGGGGTGGTGCATGTTATGAGGGCCATGAGGA
>JAKQHW010000026.1 GCA_029557835.1 Microcaldota archaeon | reverse complement strand
ACAAGAAGCCCGGTTTCCCCGTACCTCTCCCTTATCGCCTTCTCGGAGGGGGTAAGGAATTCCTCCTCGGGCTCTTCCTCCACTGCTTCCTCTTCAGGAGGAAGGGGCGGCGGCTCCTCCTTTGGCGGTTCCCGCGGTGCCCTGGGGGGTTCCCTCGGAGGGGCCGGGGCCTTTTCCTCAAATTCTATTGGCGTTATGCCCGGGGGGGGCTTAGATTCAGGCTTGCGGGGCGGCGGTTCCGGAGGGGGCGCGATTTCCTCGGGCTCGACCTCGGGGGGCTGCCTGCGGAACTCCTCCTTGCGTTTCTTTTCCTCCGCCTCTTCCTCCTCCCCGATCTCCTCGTCGCTAATCGGCTTTATCTCGAAACCGGAGGGCTTGCGCGCCCCGGGCTTCGGCTTTTCCTCCCTGGAGGCCGGAGGCCTGGGCGGCGCGGCCGGAGGGGCAGGGGCAGGCGGCCGCGGGATTTCCCTCGGGGGCGGAGCCGCTTTCTTTTCCCCCCCTGCGGCTGGCTTTGCCGGGATTTCCCCTGAGACCTCGACAATGCCGGCCTTTTCCATGAATTCTACTATTTCAGCGAGTTCCCCCTCGGGGATGCCGGATTTCTCGGATAGCTCCCCCAAAGATACGCCGCCCTTCACTATACCCCGGTACGCCTTGAGCCCGGGCTTGCCGAATCTCTTGAGGATCTTGTTCTTGTTCTTAAGCATCTGTACCTTGGTTTCCTCGAGCTTCTGTATGAGGGAGCCTGTGCCTTCGCCTTTGCCTGCCATCCGAAATCTCCGAAAAGGTTTTTTGATAAAAGTTTAAAACCTTATGCGCCCAGTCGTGTCTGGACCCAGCATTAATTCCAAGGAAGATGGCACGTTGGCGGATATGGACAAATGGAACCACGCATGAACAAAGGTTGCATTGCGCAAGGGGGGAGCGCAAAGCGTTGCCTGGTGAAGTGGGAGGAGGTCAGAATGACACCTAAAAATGGGGGGATTCGGCCCGTGCCCCGATATATGGGGCTCGGGGCGAAGAGGGTTTTTTGCCCTCCCCGCGTTTTTGGTCGCAACTTTTATAAAGGTGCTTTTTAAAAGGGGAATCATGGAGTTCGACGAACTGCTGATAACCACGGGCGTAGACTCACTCATACGGCTTGTGCAGGAGAAAAAGCAGGTAGAGCTCAACATGGCGGCGAAGCTCCTCGGCATACCGCCGGCGACCATAGAGGACTGGGCGCACGTGCTCGAGGATGAGAAGGTGATACGGATAGAGTACAAGCTCACTGAGGTGAGGCTTGTATGGGTTTCCCCGGCCCCGGAGCAGGTGAAGGCCGAGAAGGCGGAATTCAAAAAGAGGAAAGCGGTGCTGGAGGGCGACCTGAGGCAGCTGCAGGAGGTGCAGAGGAAAGGGAGGGAGGAGCTCAGGCAGCAGGCGGAGAGCATAGAAAAACTCTATTCGCATTTTGAAGAGAGTTTCCGGAGCCTCGAGGACCTCTCGAAACAAGTGAAGGGGATGGGCGAGAGGAGGGGCGATGTATCCAAGCAGACGATGGATAGGATCGAGGAGCTGGCCGGCAAGGTCGGCTCCATAAGGGAGTCGGTTTCCGAGCTGGAGAAGCAGCTGAGGGAACACCAGAAGATAATGGGCAGGGAGGGCACGGGGAAGAAAGCCGCGGACCTGGAGGAATACAGGTCAAGGGTGGAGGCGCTGGAGAGGCGCGTGGCGGACGTGCTGGCCAAGGCGGACCTTGCGCTGAGCAGGGCGCCGCGCGGGGACAAGAGGGTTGAGGTTTCCGGGCTGAAGGGGGACATGGAGCGCCTTCAGGGCGAATTCATGAAGGTGAGGGACGAATCCAGAAGCGTGAAGGAACTCATCTCGGAATTCAGGCAGAGCGCAGAGGTGCTGCAGACCGTGAGGGAGCTGATGGCGAACGTGTCCAAGAGTTCCACCTCCGTGAGGAAGGAGCTGGAGGAGAACTACTCGAAGCTTGAGGCGATAAAAAGGAACATGCCCGAGATAGAGAACCACCTGAAGGAGGATTTGGAGCTTGTGGCGCAGTACGAGGACGCGCTGAAGGTGGCGCACGAGGTTATGGAGAAGCTCCCGGACAAGGACACGCTCGTCGGGCAGGTGTCCGGGATAGAGAGGAGGGAGGAGCAGCTTGTTGAGGAGTACAAGAGGTTCGAGAGGAACCTGAGCGCGGTGACCGGGGATGTGCTCCAGTTCGGGGAGGTGGTGCGCGAGCTGGAGGAGCTCAGGGGCGAGGTGGAGAAGGCAGGCAAGGCGATGTCGAAGCAGGCCAAGGAAGTGAAGGAAGCGATGGAGGAGGAGACGGCCACATATTCCACTTTCCAGAAGATAAAGGCGAAGACCAAGCTTTCTGTGGACCAGCATCTCGCGCAGCTGGAACGAATAAATGAGGAGAGCGAGGCAGTTTCGAAGCAGCTGGTTGCGCTCAAGGGTGAGACCACGAGGAAGCTGGGGGACCTGACTGAGGCGCTGGGGAGCGAGAACGTGAAGGACGCGGTGCGCATGCTTGCGGAGCTGGAGGAGAAGAAGGAGGGGCTCGAGCAGGCAAGGGCGCTTATCACGGAGCTGAACGAGAAGGCGGCGAGGATCGAGAAGAACATACGCATACTCGCGAGGGAGGCTGAGCTCATCTCATTGAGGGAGGGGGCGCCGGGCCCGAAGGAGGCCGCAGATAGGGAGGAGCGCATAAGGCTCACCGCGGAGGAGCAGGGCGAGTTCGAGCAAAAAAGGAAAGAATTAAAGGATTTAATAAAGAGACTGTGGGATGTAGGGTAATCACCGGTGAGGGCATATGGATGAGCGAAAAGAGGAAATAAAGGGGATTGTCAGCAGGTTCAGGGAAGAGCCGGCGGCGCCGCTCGAGGACGAGCCCGCGCCGGTGGAGCCGCGCGAGAGGCAGAGGGAAAAGGTGGTCGATTCCTACAGCTTCCTCAGCGAGAACATCCCTGTCGAGATAACCGTGGAGATGAGGGGCGGGTTCGTGCCCATGTACAATGTCTCGATACCGGGCATCGCGGGAGGGACCAAGCTCCTCCTTGAAACGAAGCTGAGGGGCGAACTGATAACCGAGGTCAAGCTGGACATAACCGAGATACTGGACCCGAAGAAGGTGCCGGAGGTCAAGAGGAAATTCCAGGAGGCGGCGGCGAGAGTCCTGAAGAGGAACTTTCCGATGCTCTCGGAGGACAAGCAGGGGATACTCGCGTCCTACCTCGTGCAGAGCACGCTCGGGCTGGGCGAGCTTGAGACCCCGCTACACGATGATTTCCTGGAGGAAATTGCGGTCAACAATTCGAGCGAGCCGGTGTGGATATACCATAAGAAGCACGGATGGTGCAAGACCAACATAAGGCTCAAGGACGAGGAGCAGATATACGACTTCTCATCGCTGGTGGCGAGGAAGGTGGGCAGGCAGATAAACACCCTGACCCCGCTTCTAGACGCGCACCTCCCCACCGGGGACAGGGTGAACGCGACGCTATTCCCGGTTTCCAATTTCGGGAATACAATGGTCATCAGGAAGTTCTCGAAGAACCCTTGGACCATAACAAACCTCATAAGGGGCCAGACGATAACCTCGGAGGTCGCGGCCATGATATGGCTGTGCGTGCAGAACGAGCTCTCGCTGGTGGTGGCGGGCGGCACAGGAAGCGGAAAGACTTCCTTCCTCAACGCGCTTGCCGGGCTCATCCCCGCGAACCAGAGGATAGTGAGCATAGAGGACACGAGGGAGCTCACCCTCCCGTCCTTCCTCCACTGGGTGCCGATGGTGACGAGGGAGCCAAATCCGGAGGGGAAGGGCGAGATAACCATGCTGGACCTGATGGTGAACGCGCTCAGGCAGAGGCCGGACAGAATAATCGTCGGGGAGGTCAGGAGGCAGAAGGAGGCGGAGATACTTTTCGAGGCGATGCACACCGGCCACAGCGTGTACGCGACGCTGCACGCGGACAACACGGAGCAGGCCATATCCAGGCTCACCAACCCGCCGATAAACGTGCCGGAGGAGATGCTGGACGCGCTTGCGGGAGTGGTGGTGCAGTTCAGGCACAGGAGGTTCAACCTCAGGAGGACGCTGGAGTTCGCGGAGGTGCACAAGAACGGAGAATACAACGTGGTTTACAGGTGGGACGCGAAGGCGGACAAGACCCCGAAGGTGGGGAGGGCGTCCAGGATTTCCGAGATACTGCACCTGTATTCCGGGCTCACGGACAAGGAGATAGAGGAGAACGTCTGGGAGAAGGTCGATGTGCTAAACTGGATGGTGAAGAACGGGTATGAGTCGGTCAACGAGGTCGGCTCGATTGTCTCGCACTACTACCTCAACAGGGAGGAGGTGCTGGACAGCGTGAAGAGGAACGAGAAATGGGTGTTCTGATAGATGGAGTTTGAGGAAGCGGCGGGGATTGTCCGTTCCGTGGAGGCAAAGGCCCTGGAATATTCCGCCCCGGAAGGGGAGGGGGGGCCGGCCAGGAGGAGGATAGAGTTCTCGCCGCCCGAGTTCTCCGAGATGGGCTATGAAGAGGCGCTCACGCTTAACGGGCGTGTGGAAAAGGTCATTGCGGGCAGCGAGATGCTGATGAAGATGTACGGGGCAGAGGCGCCTGCAGCGCCGGCGCCTGCCGCGGCCCCCGCGGAGGAGAAGGTCAGCGCGGTCATGGAGGCGATGGTGCCGCGCAGGGAAGAAGTGGAGGCGGCAGCGCCTCCTGCGCCCCCGCCCCCCGAGCCGGAAATGGAAATCGGGCCCGCAAAAGAGGAAGCCCGGGCAGGAGAAGTCGAATTTGAAGAGAAGAGGGAGGAAAAACCGGAATTTGAGGAGGAGGAAAAGGGCAGGGGAGAAGTGCCGGTGGCAATCGCGGAGAGGCGGGCGGCGCCGCCGCCAAGGCCGCGGGCGGCCACGCAGGTTCCGGAAATAAGGATAAGGATTCCGCCGATATTGATGGTCTCGCCCCTGGAGGGGGCGACTGAGACGGTGGAAAGGATAGAGAAGCAGTTCGGGAGCGAGGTCAAGGCCGGGAAGAAGGTGGACACGGAGGAAGTGAAGAAGAGGATGCTCGAGCTCACGCGCGAGCTTTTCAGGGAGAAATCCAACGAGAGGAGAGAGGAGATAAAGAAGGAGATAGTGGCGCTCAAGACGATACTGTCCGAGGCGGGCAAGAAGGCCGCGGGTGCGGCCGCGCCCAAGGCGGACATCATGGCGGTCGTGAGGAACGACCAGGAATACGAGCTGGCGGCCGCGAAGAAGGCGGTGAACGAGGCGTATGAGAGGGCCTTCGCGCCCCTGGTGAAATATTTTGAGGAGGAGGCGGCGCTTGGGAAGGCGGCGGATGCGCTACCGGCTTTCGTCTCCAGGGCGGAGCAGCTCAGGGAGCAGGTGGGCGGGCTTGCGTCCAGCTATGAGAAATACCTTGTGGGCAAGCATTCCTCTGAATTCGGGCAGCTTGAGAAGAAGGGGAAGCTGAAGGGGGCGGGCGAAATGGCCGAGAAGGCGGCGGACACGTACGCCGCGGAGTTCCTCTCCCTGAGGCAGGCGGTATGGAGCGACATAGATTCGGAAGTGGAGAAGAGGAAGGCGGAGGCTAGGGGCGGCCCTGCGGCAGGGTTCGAGACCGAAGAGGACCTGCTGGCGCTCCTGCAGGCGGAGGAGCCGCTGGAATACTCCAAATATTCGAGAGGGGAGATGGCGAGGGAGGAGGCCCTCGCGGAAGCCAGGCGCATAAGGGCGCGGAAAGGCATAAATACGGGCGGTGGATAAGGATAGGTGGTGAGCGGATGGAAAAGACAAAAGTTACCCCGGTTGCGCTCCCCGTGCGGGAGAAGGGCAAGGGCGCGAAGCCGTTGATGGCCGTGTCCGAATGGCTGATGCCGTATTACCCGAACATGAAGAAGAAGCTCACGATGGCCGGGATAGAAAAGGGCCCGGAGGAGTTCCTGAACGGCGTGGTGGTTTCCGCGCTAATCGGCGCGGTGGTGCTCACCGTATTGACGTTCTTTTTCTTCGAATCCATAAATGTCGAAGCCATATGGCTGGCCCCGCTCTTCCTCGCCTACATTTTCATGTGCTACCAGTATTTCATGCTGTACCCCGACGTGAAGATAACGAAAAGGAAAAGGGACATAGACTACGAGCTGGTGTTCGCGGGTAGGCACCTGCTGATTGCGCTCAAATCCGGGATGCCGCTCTTCGATTCCCTGGTGGGCGTCTCGAGGGGATACGGCGCGGTAAGCATGGAGTTCAACCACATAGTGGAGAAGGTGACACTCGGGATGTCGATGACGCAGGCGATAAGGGAGGTCATCCAGAACTGCCCCTCGAACGATTTCAACAGGATAATGCTGCAGATAGCCAACGCGATAAACTCGGGCTCGGACGTCGCGGACTCCCTGGAGGTCGTGCTCAACCAGGTGTTCAGGGAGCAGGTGATCGCGCTGAAGGCGTACGGGCAGAAGCTGAACCCGCTGGTGATGTTCTACATGATTTTCGGGATAATCTTCCCGTCGCTGGGGCTGGCTTTCGCGGTGATACTGCTCTCGCTCATAGGCTCGTCCAGGTTCGGGATTGACGCCTCGATACTGCTGCTGGTGTTCGTGATGATTTCGGTAGTGCAGTTCCTGTTCCTGGCGATGGTGGAGAGCTCGAGGCCGAAATATGTTATATGAGGGATGATGATGTTCAACAACTTTTATGAGGCGGTCGGGAGGCTCCTCTCAAGGGAGAGGATAAGGGGGATGGAGAGGATGCTTCGCGGGGCCGGGTACGGCCATTCCGCGGAGGCTTTCGCCGGCTTCCTGATACTGATAACCGCACTGCTCGCGGTGTTCGCTTTCCTGGTCATGCTCAATTATTCGGTGCTGCAGAACTTCCTCCTCGCGGTGATGGGGGAGGGCTTCTACCTCCCGGATTTCGCGATATACCTGCTCACGCTGCTGGTTGCGGCGGGCGCGGTCACGTTCTCGGTCTGGATGCTCGCCTGGGTGTTCCTGCAGCTGCAGGGGGAGGCGCGCAAGTCCGCGGTTGAGGCGGCATTGCCAGATTTCCTCGCCCTCATCTCGGCGAACGTGCGTTCCGGCATGACCGTGGACCAGGCGATGTGGTATGCGGCGAAGCCCGAGTTCGGGATACTTTCCATAGAAGTGAAGAATGTGATAAAGAGCTCGTTCAGCGGGGAGCCGTTCGAAAAGGCGCTGGACAGGCTCGCGATGAGGTTCAATTCGAAGATACTGGAGAGGACCGTGCTGCTTGTGAAGCAGGCGATGGCGACCGGGGGGGAGGTCGCGGAGATACTGGAAATAACAGCGGAGGATGCAAGGGAGGTGGCGATACAGAAGAAGGACATAGCGTCCACATTGCTGGTCTATGTGATATTCCTCGTTTTTGCGTCCGTGCTGGGGACCCCGTTCCTGTTCTCGGTCGCGAGCAGGCTGATAGAGGTGCTTGCGATCGCGTTCTCCTACCTGCCTCCGGGCGGGCTGGGCGGGCAGGTGCCCCAGATGACGTTTGTGCAGCCTTCCGCGCCGGTAATAACCTCGGACGAGTTCCAGTGGTTCAGCGTGGCGACCATATTCGTGACGTGCCTGATCGCGTCGCTGCTGCTTGGGACGATACAGACCGGCGCCAAGACGCAGGGGCTGAAGTTCTTCCCGTTCATGCTGGTGGTGGCATACATGGTTTATTTCGTGGTGTCATCTTTCCTGCAGTCGATATTCGCGACAATGATATGAGGTGTATGAGATGAGCAACCTGAAAGGCCAAGCGGCCATGGAATACCTGATGACATATGGGTGGGCGATACTTGCGATTGTGCTCGTGATTGCCGCGCTCATATTCCTGAACCCGTTCAGGGCCCCGGAAATCTGCCTTTTCGAGCAGGCGGGCTTCACATGCAACGAGCCCCCGCCCCAGCTGTATGTGGACGGCAACGGGAACCTGAAGATGAATGTGAAGGTGTGGAACCAGGCCGGGCAGAACATAGTGGTCAAGGAGATAATGTGCACAAACGCGCCTGGGAACGAGGTGCCCCCACACGGGAGGGTTACTCCAGCAAGCGTCCAGGTCCAGGACCAGCTTAATGCCGGCGCCTCGATCACATTGGTGGGCGTGCCCTGCGTTGATTCGCGCGGGGACCCGATTGTAAGCCAGCCCAACCAGGAATTCAGGGGCAAGATGGTGGTCTGGTACAACTACGCGAACGATATAGACCAGACCGTCAGGCACCAGATAAAGGCGAACGTCATCTCAAGGATCGCCCAGGTCTCCTGAATTTCTTTATTTTCCATTTTCTTTCTTTATTACGTCCCGCACATCTTCTGCTTTTCGATTAGGTTGAGCATTATGTGGAATAGTTCGGTCCCCCTGACATTCCCGAGGCTCCCCTCCCCACATGCGAACTCGTCGAATTTCCTGGACTGGTCCCTGCGGACGTCCGGGCCCCAGATGAGCAATGGGGCGGGGTCGCCGGAATGGGCGCGCCTTTTCACGGGCGAGGAATGGTCCCCGGTGATGATTATGTGGCAGTTGCCGCGCAGGAGTGTGGGCATCAGTTCCTTGTCCACCTTCGCTATGAAGTTCTTCTTCTCGTCGAACTTGCCGTCGTGGGAAAACGAGTCCGTGGCCTTCACGTGCACGAACACGAAATCATGGGACCAGAGGGCCTGGAGCGCGGCCTTCCCCTTTGCCTTCAGGTCGGTCTCGAAGGTGCCTGTCGCGCCCTTCACCTCAATTATGTCCATGCCCACATATGCGGCGACGCCCCGGTAAAGGGCCCCTCCCGCGATGCAGGCGCCACGGACGCCGAAGCGCTGGAACATGGGCTCTATCTGGGAATAGGTGCCGGCGCCGCGGGCGATTATTGCGTTCACAGGGCGCTTCCTCTCCCTGTTTTCCCTGGCCTTTTCCAGCTTCTGCATGCACATCTTCGTGAATTTGTTGAGGGACTCGGCGGTGCGCTTTGCGGCCTTGTCCTTCGGGTCCAGGGGGAGGGATTTCGGCAGCGGGACAGAGGAGGCATGCGGGTCGGTCGGGGTGATGCTGGGGCTCAGGTTCTTGCCCCTCAAAACGAGGATGCCGCGGTGCTCCACGGTGGGCTGGAAGATGGCTTCCACCCCGTTGCCGAGGGGCATTTTTTGCACGTATTTCGCGAAAACCCTGGCCTCCTCAGTGGTTATCCTTCCCGCGCGCCTGTCCCATATCTTCCCGTTGTCCACGGTGGCGAGATTTGCCCGGAACGCTATGTCCCCGTCCTTGAGGGGGAATTTTGCGCCCAGCGCCTCGAGCGGGCCCCTTCCCGGGTAATATCTCTCATATTCGTATCCCAGGATGTTCAGGTGGGAAGTGTCGCTTCCGGGGACGATGCCCCTGCCGATGGACGAGAAAAGCCCGGTGGAACCCTCTTCGGCGAGCCGGTCCATGTTGGGCTTCAGGGCTGCCGAGAGGGGGGTGTATCCCTTTGCGTCGGGAAGGTCACCCACGCCGTCCATCACCAGAACGATAGCTTTGGCCATGGTAAGGGTAAAAAGAGGAAAGTTAAATAGTTTTTGGTGGCTTTTTCTCCATATGTGGTTTGAGGGCGAGGGGTATGGGAAGGCCATACTCATAGGCGAGCATTTCGTGGTCCACGGGGCGAGGGGGATAGGGATAGGGATACCCCTGAAAACGGTGGTGAGGGTGAGGAGGGCGCCCTCCCTTGCGTTCTCATTCCAGTGCGGGGATTTGCTGAAGGAGGCGACAGGGAGGATATTGGAGAGGGTTGCCGGGGATGCGGATTTCGAGGTCAGGGTGGAAAGCGGGCTTCCCGCGGGTGCGGGGGTGGGGTGGAGCGCATCCTACTGCGTGGCGCTTGCGCGCGCGGCAGGGAAGGCCGCCGGGAAGGGGATGGGGGATGCCGAGGCGGCTGAGATTGCCTTCGAAGGGGAGAAGGTGTTCCATGGGAATCCTTCGGGGATAGACAACGCGCTGGCCTCGCACGGGGGGGCGCTCCTTTTCAGGAAGGGGGAAAGACCGGAGGCGGTCGCGCTGGGCGGGAAATTCCATTTTGTGATAGCGAACTCGGGAAAAAAGGGGCCGACCCGGGAGCTGGTGGAGATGGTTTCGTCTTTTAGGGAAGGGAAGCCGGAGGAATACGGGGCGATGGAGGAGGCGGAGGGCTGGCTTGTGGAGAAGGCGCTGGAGGCGCTCCGAAAAGGGGATGCGGAAGCGCTGGGGAGGGTTATGGACAACAACAACGAGCTGCTGGCGAGGCTCGGGCTCTCAACCCCAAAAATAGAGGAGATAAGGGGGATTGCGCTCGGGGAAGGGGCATTGGGCGCGAAGATAACCGGGGCTGGCGGAGGGGGATGCGTGCTTATCCTGGCCCCGGATGCGGCGAAGGCAAGGGAGATTGCCGGGAAACTGGGGGATTTCGGCGCGTTCTCGTTTACGCTTTAGGATGAACGCCTATTTTCGGGCAGGTTTTGGAAAGCGGGCACTCCCGGCATTTTGGGCGGAGAGGTGTGCAAACGGTCTGGCCGAAAGCAACCATGGACATGTTCAGCTTTTTCTTGTATTTTTCAGGGATTAGCCTGTCCAGCGCATCATTAGTTTTCCCAGGGGTTTTTGTTTTAACCAGGCCCAGGCGGTTGCTTATGCGGTGCACATGGGTGTCCACGCCTATCGTGTGCTTCCCGAAGGCGGAGGCGAGCACGATGTTGGCGGTCTTCCTCCCCACCCCTGGGAGGGAGATGAGGGATTTGAAATCGCCGGGGACCTCCCCTCTGAAATTGCGGATGAGCGTCCTGGAGAGGGAGTGGAGGTGCCTGGCCTTTGTCTTGTAGAATCCGACAGGGTAAATCAGCTTTTGGATTTGCGGGAGGGTGAGGCGGGCGAGCTTATGCGGGGTGGGCGCGCGGGAGAGGAGGCGCCTTCCGGCGCTTATTGTCGTTTCGTCCCGGGTGCGGGCGGAGAGGACGGTGAATGAGAGGATGGCGAAGGGACCCCTCCCAATCGCTGATTCGACGGAAAGGACGGGGGCCCCCCTCCTGGAAGACTCCCTCTGCATAAGAAGGAGCATCCGCCCTATGCGCATGGGAAACCAAAACCCTACGAGGCGACCTCGTGTATTACCTTTATCGCAACCACCGTGGCGGCCGGTATCGTGAACGCCATCAGGTAGAATACTGCGCTTTGTATCTGGTTGCCAAGGTACTGGATGTTGGAGGTCAGCAGGGTTATCTGCGTGCCCGCAACCAGGAGCGTGAGCACCCCTATCAGGAACTTGGTCTTTTCAATGTCCCTGATGTTGAGCAGGCCGACCGCAATACCGAGCGCCGAGAGCACCCCTATCACCGTCATGGTCGCCTCGGACGGGGTTATGAGGTTGAACGGGAAGACGAAGCCCGCGACAACCGTTATCACCATGCCCGCAATGTACGCCCATGGGCCGACCAGCGCCTGCAGCCCTCTCTTGAGTTTTTTCTCAACCACTTGTGACACCTCGGAAGGGCTACAGCGGCGGGGAATTAAAACCTTGCGCTATGGGCGGCATGCTTTCCGAGTAGAGGAGAAGGACTATGTAGAGGGAATAGAGGGCGAGGAGGAAGGCGCCGGCGGCCCTGCCTATCTTCGTTCTTGTGAGCGAGAAATAGAAAACGAGCACGTTTGAGAATATGGCGAACAGGAGTATGGTGAGGAAGGAGGCCGGGACGCCTATCGTTATCGTGTTTATCAATGCGCCCGCCCCCAGCACGAGCGTCATGTTTATCACCGTGCTCCCTAGCACGTTGCCGAGCGCGAGCCCGTGCCTGCCCTTGCGCATTGATGCGATTGCCACGGACAATTCTGGAAGGGTTGTGCCCAGCGCGATTATTGTCCCCCCTATCAGGCTCCTTGAAAGGCCGGATGCCTCGGATATGCGGACCGCATAGTCCACCACGAAGCCTGAGCTCACCAGCACAAGGATTATGCCGAAAAAGAATATGGCGAACGCCTGCGCCGCATCGCGCCGGGCCACCTTGTTGCCGTCTCCGTCCGCGAATTTCTTTTTCCTGAGAACGTAGAAGACGTATGCGAAAAACGCCAGCACCAGGACCGCGCCCTCCGTCCCGTCGATGGTCGGGGAGCCTAGCACGAACGCGGAATATACGAAATAGACCATTATCGCGGTGGTGGCGAGTATTACCGCGGCGACATCGACGAGGTCCTTCCTGCTCAGCCTGAGGCCGTATACGAACGCGCATATCCCCGCTACCCAGAGTATGTCCGCGACGTTTGCTCCGAAAACGTTCCCTGCAGAGAGGGCGCCCTGCCCGGTCGAGGCCGAGACCACCGCGACCGCAAGCTCCGGTATGGAGGTCGAGGCGGAGATGAGGATGAACCCGATGGCCATCTGCGAGATGCGGAAATATTCCGCAAGCACCACGGACTTGTCGCTGACAAGGTCGGAGGATTTCGCAAGGATTGCGAGCGCGGCGACTAGCACCAATGCCTCGAATATCATTGCAATGGGTTTCCGGAATGAGGTATTAAAATGTTGCGCTGGAAACGGCTGCATGGCGGACGCCAAAGGGGGTGGACGGGTTATGGAATACATATTTGTGATCATGCTGCTGGTGGGAGCCCTGGGCATACAGCTGGGCAACGGATGGCTTTCAAAGAACGAGTTCAACATAAGGAATTTTGCGATGATGGTGCCTATCCTCCTCCTTGCGCAGTATTTCATCGCTTGGGGATACCACGACGGGACTGCTCAAAGCAGTTTCATAACCGCGCACATAATCTGGACGGCTGTGCTGATACTGGCAACGCTTGTGATGAACTACCTGATATTCCAGAACATGCCCGGGCCCGTGAACATGTTCGCGCTTCTGCTTGCCGGGGTGGCGGCGGCCATTGCAGTGCTGGGGAAGTGATGGAATGGGGAAAATCTGGGAATTTTGGGGAAAGTGGGTGCTAACCCCCGGCGGGGCGAGGGAGAACTGGTCGGTGGCGGTCGAGGGGGGCCGGATAGTGGACATGGGGAAAAGAAGCGAGCTGAGGCGAAGGCACAAGTTCTCGGATTCAATCGGCGGGGAGGACAGGATAGTGTGCCCTGGTTTTGTGGACGCGCACATGCACTCCTACCAGGTGGCTACAAAAGGGCTGACCCCGGGAATGACGCTGCTCGGGTGGCTCAAGAGATACATATGGAAGTGGGAAGGGGGGCTGAACAGGGAAAGGGCGAGGGCCTGCGCTGAGGTCGCATATTTGCAGATGATAAGATGTGGGACCACATCCTTTTCGGACTTCACCGCGGTCAGGCACACTGAGGAGGCGTTCAGGGTAGCGGAGAGGTTCGGGCTTAGGGGGATGATTGGGAAGACGCTGATGGACAGGAACTCTCCCCCGGGGCAGGAGGAGGATACGGATTTCGCGCTCAGGGAGAGCGAGAGACTGCTGAGGAAATGGCACGGGAAGGGGAACGGGAGGCTGCATTATGCGCTCACCCCCAGGTTTGCGCTCACCTGCACGGATGAATTGCTATGCGGGGCGGGGGAGATGGCAAGGAAATACGGGGTTTTCTTCCGCACGCACACGGACGAGAACGTGCTGGAGAGGAAGGGGGACGTGGACATGTATGGGACCGGCCCTGTGAGGCATTTCGAGAAGCTGGGGCTTCTGGATGAGAGGACCCTGCTTGCGCATTGCATATGGTGCACGGACAAGGAGCTCGAGCTTCTCAAAAAAAGGAAGGTGAAGGTTGCGCACTGCCCGGGCTCGAACATGTTCCTTGCGAGCGGTACCGCCCGCATCCCCAAAATGCTAAAGATGGGGATAGCCGTGGGGCTTGGGACCGATGTCGCGGCATATTATAACTTCAGCATGATGGAGCAGATGAGGCTCGCCTGCCTGATGCAGAAGGTGTACCACCACGACCCGAACGCGATGAGGTATGGGGAAGCGTTCAAAATGGGGACATCCATGGGCGCGAAATCGCTCGGGTTTTCGGATACGGGGGAGCTCGCGAAGGGGAAGAAGGCGGACCTGCTTTTGCTTTCCACGAACCATCTCGCGTTCATACCCCTGAACGAGCCCGTCAGCCAAATTGTGTATTCGGCGTTCCCTTCGGCCGTGGACACGGTGGTCTGCGACGGGAAGGTGCTGATGGAGGGGAGGAAAATCCTTGTCGCGAACTCCCATGAAATAATGGAAAGGGCGGCGGAAGTGCTGGGGGCAGGGAAAAAATAAAGAAAGGGTTACCCTCCCGCGGTTTCGCAGATTATTGTTGCGAGCCCGCGGGTGGTTCCATCCCCCGAATTGCGCAGAATGGCGATGGATGGGAGCATATTGGATATGTCGAAGCCATTCCTGTGCGCATACCTGGCCGCCCAAAGGAGGTTGTCCGCAACATCGCGCTCCCTTTGGCGGAGGGAGGCGAGGACGGCGGGGAATGCCTCGGATATGTCCCCGCCCTTGCCTGCGATGTGCCTGAGCTCCCGTGCAGCCAAAACCCTCTCATTGCGGGCCTCGCTGAAGAGGTCCCTGACCAGCCTTGCCATCCTCTGGTTCCCGAGCAGGGGGCTGGCGCGGACGGGTTTCCTGCCTTCCGCGGCATTTGCACCGGACTCGAACTCCTTCATCATTTTCTTCACCTCAACTTACGGCCTCCGGAAGCGCCGTGCTGTCATCCCCAAGGTCTATGTACAGGTCATCAAGGGCCAGGTCCTCGTCGCTGATGTCCATGGAGCTGACGGTGCCTGAAGGGACTGCCTGTGGGAGGGACGTTCCGTCATCCTCCAGGCCGAAACCAATCTCGTCAGGGGGGATTTCGCCGGAACTTATCCCGGCGCCTCCACCGGCACATCCCAGCAGAAGAAAGGAAACGGAAAGGAGCGCAAAAAGCCCTTCCTTCATTCCTCTCCCCTCGCTTCTCCGACAAGCGCGCCGAACTGCTGCGCGGCAACTCCGACAAGCCGCCTGGACTCCTGCGCCTCTTCTGCGGTGTAGGCCTCATCATCTCCAAGGCTCGCGGCATTGGCGAGTATCGCCCTTATCTCCGCAATCTCGGTCTCGTATCCGCTGGTCCTCCCCTGGAAGCGGTCGAGCAGGAGGCCGATCCTTTCCTGCTGAAACTGGGCCCAGAGATAGAATATCTTTCCAAGGCGCCCCTGCCTTCTCTCAAGGAGGGCATCGGCATCCGTGCCGGAACTCGCTTCCGCTTCAAGCGCATCCGCCTCGGCCTCTGCCTGATTCATTATCCTGTTCAGCCCTGCAACCGTATAGCCGCGGGATTCCATGCCGCTTACAGCCGTCCGGCTCCTTGCTGCCCATCCTTTGAATTCCGAAACTTCCGCCCTTACCCTGCCCCTTACGGCAGACTTCATGCACTCGGCATATTCTGAGTTTGCCGCATCGTGCCGTGTGCGGAGCTGGTTCAAAAGCTGGGTCCTTGCCTGGCATCCCGGGGATATGGACACTGGTGCACCGCCCTGGCCCTGGCCGCCTTGCCCGCCATCGCCGCCGTTGCATGAGCCCGCGGCATTCAGCGCCCCGGCCCTTGCGCCATGTATGTTGCGCACCGCTACCGAGAACGCGTTTTGCGTCTGGGCCATATGTTGGTTGAAACCAGCGCCGTCTCCTGAAACGGCATATGCCCTCAGATGTGTCATGGCCGATTCCATGTTTCTCCGGTCACCGGAAAGGTTTCCGCCAGCGTCCTCTGCGCTGCCCATGGATGCATACATGAAATTCGCCCTGCATTCCATCTGCGCATACCTCATCTCCAATACGCTTTGCCTCACGTCCTGGGATGCGCCCGCGCCGTTTGCGGCCGCGAACATCAGCCCGAACAGGGCAAGCGCCCAAATCGCCTTTTTCATGCAAATCACCAGCACCGGCTTCGAACCGGGCATTTAAATCGAAACTTTCGCGAAAGCTTTATGAAAGCTTTTTTACGAATAGGGACTCATGAGGGCCTTTTGGGCGCTTTTTGCGCTTCTTGCTGCATTGCATGCCGCGAACCTGAGCGGGAGCATCTACAGCATGGACAGCTTTGATGCTGTGCAGGGGGTTGTGGTGAAGGCGGAGGGGGCCTCCACCTACCAGGCATTTTCAACGGACGGAACATATGCGATGGACATTCCCGCCGGGGAGTACACTGTGAAGGCGTTCTATTACCCGGAAGGGAAACTGGGGGGATACGCCGAAGACCGGATAATGCTCGGGGAGGGCGGCGCCTCTTATGATTTCGTGCTGTTTGCACCGGACGAGTTCGAGGCCGTTGTTGGTTTTGATGTGCCGGGGTTGGATGAGGAAATTCCGGAGCAGGAGCACGATTTGGCGCCTTTAATTTTTTTGGGGGCGGCCTTGGGTGTTGCGGTAGTTGCGCTTGCGTATTTCTTCATGAAAAGGAAAATGCTGGAGGGGGCGGTGGAGAAAATTCATTTGGAAAAGAAAAAGCTGGATGAGGAAGAGAAAAAAGTGCTGGAGATACTGGGAAACAGCGAGGGGATGAGGAACCAGAAGGAATTGCGCGAGATAATGAAATGCACGGAGGCGAAGATGAGCCTTCTGGTTTCGGGATTGGAAGCGCAGGGATACGTGAAGAGGATAAAGCGCGGGAGAGAAAATATAGTAAAACTGATCAGAAATGCGTAAGGAGTACATGCAAAGCGATGCCAAGCGAAGTGAAGGAGGGTCAGAATGAACCCTCAAAATGGGGGGGTTCGGTCGACGCCCCGTTGCAGGGAATTGCAGTGAAGGAGGGTGGGGAGCGAATTAGCTTCCCCCACGTTTCTTCTGGGGGAGGGAAAATATAGTGAAGCTGAAGGGCTGGGCCCACTTCAATTCAAAAACTTTATAAATAAGTAAGGGCAATAAAAGCCCCATGCGACCGACCACCAGCCTCGTAGTAGGACTATTACTGCTGCTCCCCGCAGCATTCTCCGCCGACCTTACGCAGTATCTTGCGCCGGGCGAGGCGATAACGGACCAGAGCACCTTTATTGTTGGCGGGGTGCCTTACACCCTGGTGTATATCGGGGGGGAGCCGACCTTCCTCATTGACGGGAGCCACAGCATAATAACGGACCATGCGCTCATAGGGCGGGTCGTGAACAAGCATTTCACCGACCTTTACTATCCAACCGACGCGGAGATTGCGGCGCTGAGGGCGGACTTCGGGGCATACCATGACAGCAGGAACAACGGGGATGATTATCCCAACACAAAAGTACAGCTGCCGGGGATGAAGGAAAGGATGGGCATGGAGGAGGAGGTCTGCAGGTACAGCATGTTCCTCAATGTGTTCCCATGCACGAACAGCAGCAACTGCCATTATACCGCGCTCTTCATGTGCGAGGAATACGGGGATGCGCTCGGATGCTCAAAGCTTTCGGACATACAGCCGGACATAGAGTCGTTCTCTTTTGCGAGCAACCGCCTGACCGAATGCGAGAAAAGGGCGGAGGAGCTTTTTGACAATATGAACGGCAGCAACATAAGGGAGTCATTGGTTGAGCTGAAGGCGATGATACCGGGGATGCTCGAGGATGAGGCGGCCCTTGAATCCACCCGGTTCAGGCTCCCGAGGGGCGAGGACAGGTGCAGGGACTGCATCGGGCTATGCCCGAGGATACTCATAGACGAGGAGCACCTTGAGGGCGCGGAAGTGAAGATAGATGCTCTGTTGAGGAAGACCGAGATGCTGGGGGACTACAGCGCGCTCGGTACGCTGATTGGCGAGAGGTCGGATGCGCGGGTGAGGATGGCTGAGGACAATGCGGCGCGCGCGTATTACCGTTCGAGTTATGACCCGCAGAAGGCGGCATCCCAGAGGGCGGTTTCGGATGCGAGGGCGCTGCTAGCGGTGGTCGCGAATAATTCAGTGAAGGCGGATGCGGACAGGATCGACGCCTTGATTGCGAAGGTTGATGCGGACCTTCTGGCCGGGCAGTTCGCGGACATAAACGCATCGATGGACGAGCTGAGGGCCAGGACGGCGAGGATGGGGGCCGCAGTCCCGGGGCAGTGGGAGATTTACAATTCAACCGAGCAGGCCCGGGGGGAGGCCGCGGTTTCGATATTCATACTGGAAACCTCGAACCTGAACGAAGAGCAGGCGGCAACTGCGGCTGCTCTTTCCGCAAGGAAGAAGAACCTGGACCGCGGGTTCGTGGCCGGATTGGCCCCGGAGAGGTATACGGAGATGAGGGATGGCTACCTGGAGATAACCCGGGCCGCCGAGCCGATTGTCAGGGGCGTTTCCTCTGGAAGCGTTTACATGAGCCCTTTCATGGCCGCGGCAAGGAACACCAACGAGGGGGTGCTGGACGTAGCGGCTGCGGTGCAGCCAATGAGCCGGGAGGACAAGGAGCACCTTTCGGAGTTCACGCCGCTTATGCTGTCCACTCTTTCATTCTTTTCGCTTGGCTCGCTGCTTGCGCTGGGGTTCCTGTTCTTTTTCGCAAGGGTGGCCAGCAGGAGGAAAAGCAGGGGCGCCATGTTTGTGGGATTCGTCTTCCTAGGGATGGGCCTGCTCGCGGTCGGAGCGGTTTCCGCCGGCGCGTACTTCACGCTGAAGGGGGCGTCATCGGATGCGGACTTCTCCGAATACCGGGCTTCGCTCGCAAAATCCGGGAATGTCGCGATAATCGTCGAAGGGCAGGGCGTCAGCCCTGGGGCGCTGGCGCACATGAAATCCTGCGCACAGAAGATGGCGGACAAATTGTCGCCGAGGCAGGTAACAATATACGAAAAGGTGAACGGGGACTGCATAACGATGCAGGGGGGCACGCTTGAGGGCTGCTACAATGCGGTCGAGGAGCCGATGATAACGCTCAAGTATTCCGCAATTCCAACGAGGCCGGAGTTCTCGGTGGTTTTCGTGGACAATGCCATATTCACCGGGGACGAGCAGTATTTCCAGGGCTGCGAGGTCGCCACAATGCTTTCGGTCCCGGTTGAGGCGGGCGCGGCACAGGCGCAGGCCGGCCCTGGAAACGAATGGGTGATGGAGTGAACGGGAAAACTGTGGCGGCCGTTGTGCTGGCGGTTTTGGCGGTTGCGATAGGCACTTACATATATTTCATGCAGCCCCAGGGGGAGGAAGCGGACCTATGGGCCGGAAAGGAAGAGGCATATATGGAGGATTTCGCGGACAACCTTGCATCATCATCCGAGATGTATGTGGTTATGGACCTGAGGGGCGCAAGCGAGAACAGCATCAGGCGGAACATAATGCAGTGCGCGGTGGACATATCATACAGCACGGCGATAGGCAACATAGACAAGAGGATATTCTCGCTTGATTCGGAATGCATAACCACGCTGGAGGACGGGACCGCGAAGACAGTCCCGCTTTCCGAGTGCCTGTCGGAGATAGGCTCGGCGAGGGATGCGCCAGGAAAGTCGATAGTGTACATAAGGAAATACAACGAGACCAGGATTTTTGAGAATGAGCTGGTGGTGGGCATAGGGGAGAACTACGTCCAGTTCGATTGCAACATAGGCGCGCGCCCGGCGGGGCCGTCGTTCCCCGCAATCCCGCCCGCATTGAACACCAGTGTTGAGCAGAACGGGACGGGTGCGGATGTGCCTGAAAATCCGGAAGAGGGGGAAGAAGCTCAATAGTTTTTCCTGTATTTGACGAAGGCGCCTATCCCCCCGAATCCGTGCAGGAACTGGTTGCCTTCGACCGAATTGGTGGATATCACCTCCATCTTTATGCCCTTCTGCTCGGCGTTCTCAATCAGGTAATCAATGAGCGGGATCACGCCCATTACTTCCATCTCCGCGCCGCATTTCTGGCACTTTACCGGCTTCGGCTCGTCCTTGGTCGGCCTGGAGAGGGACTCATCGCAGGATGAGCATTTCCACTCGACAAGGTTGAATGTGAGGCCTTCTGAGACCAGAACGGTGTCGGCCCTTTTGGTCTCGACCGCCTCCATGGTCTCCCTCAGCCCGTAGGTGGCAAGCCCCTCCTTCACGACCTCCTTTATGAAGCGCTCCACGAGTGCGCGTTCGCGCACCATCTCCTGCCCCTCCAGGATGGACTCGGCCTTTGAGAGTGTCTCCCTCACCCCGAAATCGTCCGTATAGCCGGTGTCCACGACCCCCATCACCTTTATCTGGTAATTGAATGGGGACATCTTTACGAAAAATTCCTTTGTGGGGCCGGGGCCGCCCACCACTATGCCCTTTACCCTCCCGAGGAGGTGCTTGTCCACCGATTCTCCGACCCGCTTGTAGTATTTCTCTATCGACTCCTCTATCAGGCGCTCTATCCTCCTCTGGCTCTGCCCCCCCTTGCGGACCTTTGCGTGCGCGTGGGAGATGAGCCGGTCCACGACCTGGATGTCGGTGCCCTTGACTATCGCGAGCGTAGCCTCCCGCCCGTCAAGCACGATCACCCCGTAGGAATCCTTGGATTCCATCATGCGCTCGAGGGGCTCGAGGAAAAAGCGGGAGTCGCACCGGTATATGGAAACGTTGAGCTTGCTCGGGGGCTCAAGCGAGAAGAGCTGGATGTCGGTCTTTGCGGGGTTGTCCGAGATGTTGCCGGCGAATATCGCAATTCCGTTGTCTGGCGTCTTCCTGAACATCTTCAGGTAGTTTATTATCTTCTCAAGCGCGTCCGTTACGTTGGTCCGCGTCTGCTTGGACTTGATGTTAGAGGCCTGGGAGACCTCCTCTCGGAGCTTCCCGCCCGTTTCGTGGATTGGATAGCCGGCCGGGATGTATACCGAGATGAGCTGGGTGCCGCTGCCGCTGAACTCCCTCAGCTTGCGCACCATCTTCTTAAGTTCATATTCCTTTTCCCCGGCCATGCTGAATCATTCCAGTATCTTTACCTCTCCGCTCTCCAGGCAGTATTTTGCGACGACGACCCTGAGCTTCCCCTCCAGCACAAGGTTGCGGACCTCTTCGCTGTTGTCTATTATGCATTTTTTGGTGGATTTGGCGCTGGCATCCGTGCTCGCCTCCACGTCGCCCTTCACAACGGAGGGCTCTATCCTTTTCATTATGCTGGGGAGATGGCCGGTGCAGACCGCGCCCGCGCAGCAGGTCGTCACGGCGCCGCACTTCTCGTGCGCGAGCACGACCAGGATCGGGGTGTGGAGGTGGCCTGTCCCGTATTCTATGCTGCCGATTGCGATGTCGTCCACGACGTTGCCTGCGGATTCGACGGTGAATATCTCCCCCAGGTTGGCGTCGAATATCTTTACCGGGTCTATCCTTGAATCCGAGCAGCAGAGCACCGTCGCGAACGGGTGCTGGCCCGCTAGCAGCTCCCTCCTCCTCGCGGCAAGGTCGTATTGGGTGAGCTTACCGGCCATGAATTTCCTGTTGCCATCCAAAAGGAGGGACAACGCCTCCTCTCCGTCCTTCGGATTTCTATTCATAAAAGACACCTGATTGGATTTCTACCGGAAAAGTTTAAAACCCGGGCGGGGGGAGAGGTATGTGGACGAAGAGGAAAGGAAGAGGATCTGCCCGGTTTGCGGCTTTGCGATAATATACCGGGAGGGGTGCAGGGGGTGCCCGAACTGCGGCTACTCGTTCTGCGAGGAAGCGTAAATAGTTTTATAAAAAGATTAGGGGTAGAATTATTCCACTCTCTCAACGGAAATGAAACGCGTAAGGAGTACGGGTAAAGAGTGATGAAGTGAAGTTGAGGGGGGTCAGAATGACGTCTAAAAATGGGGGGGACGCCTCCCCCGCGTTTTTGACTGCCTCGGTAGCTCAGTTGGTAGAGCGCCTGCCTGTTAAGCAGGAGGCCATCGGTTCGAGCCCGATCCGGGGCGTTGGATCAATCATAATCCGGTTGGATTCAGCATAATCCGAAGAGATGTTATGGAGTTTTTGCCAAAATTCAGGGAAATTGACCTCTTTGCCATAACGCTATCGCTCATCATTGTTTTCATATTATATAGCGCGGAAGCGATGGCGTTTATCGGGCAGATTCTGCTTGGAACCGCCATATTGGGCAATGTGCAGTGCCTGGTAGTTTTTGGTATCGCCTTCCTGGTTTTCATTTATGTCCAATTCCTCTCGGTGAAGTATGCGCTCGTGGAGGGTGTGCCGGACGACGTATTGGCGACTCTCATGGTTTTGGTGGCCCTTGCAACGCTAATCCCGTTTTCCTTGGCAGGTGCCCTCCAGGTTTACATGGAGTTCCTCCGAAGCTCCAACATCATCGA
The DNA here is from genome assembly GCA_029557835.1 of Microcaldota archaeon. Classification (GTDB taxonomy): domain Archaea; phylum Micrarchaeota; class Micrarchaeia; order Anstonellales; family Bilamarchaeaceae; genus CAIXOA01. The sequence continues at coordinate 13,507 of JAKQHW010000026.1, read as the reverse complement.
CCTCCTTCCAATAATTTTCCCGCTGCTTGCTTTCGCCAGGAGCGCAATAGTTTTCGGCATGTTCCCGTCCCTTAATAACTATGGCTATGCCAGGCTTTTTGATTACGATAAGGATGCTGCCGGGGCGGAAGTCCCGGCCGCGCTGGTTGCCGCGGGCTGCGCAGGGCTGGTCGTGCGCTTCTTCACGGATTATCCCTTCCTTTTGGCCTTCCTCGTAATTTACTGGGTTTCGGTCATGGCTGCGAATATTGCATCAGAAAAATCAAAATAAGAAAAAACTAATCAGTTCGTCCTTTCCTTCAGGTCAATATCTATTCCGCCGCCCACGCCGAGGATGATGTTGTAGACCACCGCGGCGAGGAACCCGAAGATGAACATCCCTATCGAGTAGAATATCAGCCCTATGAAGCCGAAGATTGCAGTCATGAGGAACGCGATTATGCCGCCCGCGAGAGCGTTCTGGTCCCCTGCGACCAGCCCGAACAGGGACATCATGAGCGTGAGCAGGAGGTAGAACACGTACAGTATCGCGCCGAGCACGAAGGACCATATTGCGAGCAGTTTCCCCAGGGAAATCGCCCCTATGTGCGTCAGGGTTGCTTTCATTTTGACACCTTGCTTACGCTCCATTTACAAGTATTATAATGCTATTGTTTCCGGCATCACTCGCGGACGAACGTGCGCAGGGCCGGGTTTTCCCCTCCTGGGGAGACGGTCATCTCGAAGAATTTGCCTGAGGGGCCCGGGAAGGTGAGGATGAGCGAGCCGCCGCTGGAGGCCGCGCCAAGGGAATCCAGTCCTATGCCGCCGAGCGGGAAATTCCTCTCCAGTTCCGTTCCGGAAAGGGAGGGCCGCCTGACCACCACCATCTCCCTCCCTATGGATACGGAAGCCCCGGACTCGGTGTTGAGGAATTCGCAGGCAAAATCCCCGAAGCGCCTGAAGCTCCAAACGCCCACCTTCCCGTGCTCGGAGGATATTCGGGAGGTGCGCGCGGGCGCGGATGGGGCCTGCGCAGGGGAGAAGGACGAGCATGCGTAAGAGAGGGTGAGCATGAATGCGGCCGCCTTTGCGGCGAAAACGTTCTTCGGGGCATGGGGCGCAGGTGCGTGTGCGGGATTCTCGGGCTTTGCTTTCATGCCTTCTGGTTATGGCGGGATGAATTAAAAAAGATTGATGCGTAAAGCGGCGCATGAAATCGAAAACCGAATACCTCAAATTCAGGACCGCGAAAAGGATCGAGTTCGTCAACATAACGCGGGAGGTGGAGAAGGTGGTGCGCGAGAGCGGGGTGAAGGAGGGGCTGGCGCTGGTGAACCCTATGCACATAACCGCCGCGGTGATAGTGAACGACGAGGAGGGCGGGCTGAAAAGGGACTATGCGAGGGTGCTGGAGGGGCTTGTGCCGTATGGGGGCGAATATGAGCACAATGTGGGCGAGGACAACGCGGCCGCGCATATATGGAGGCAGCTGATGGGGCACCAGGTTGTGCTGCCTGTGACCAAAGGGGAATTGGACTTCGGGCCCTGGGAGCAGGTATTCTACTGTGAATTTGACGGGCAGCGGGAGAAAAGGGTTTTGGTGAAGGTTATCGGGGAATGATGGCGGCGATTTCACCGCAAAACGCCGAAGCTGGATGTGGCCCGCGCATATTAGGGAAGGATATGGGTCATTCCTTTTTCTTGGGCATCCTGCGGTCTATCTGGCTCCCCACTTTCTTGACCAGCTGCAGGCCGGTGTCCACATCTATTTCCTTGTACATGAAGTGGTAGAAAAGGCGGTAGGAGATGCCTGCGATGAGCGCCAGGCCGATGAGGCCTATGGTCGATTCCATTGAGATAACGAATGGGGTTATGTATGCGCTCATCTTGGTGTTTATGACTGAGAAGACTATTGCGACCAGGTAGAGGAGGGCGAATACGAGCGCGGTTGCGATTATCGAGCGCTCGAGGCGGAAGGTCCTGAGTATGTAGCGCGGGGAAAGGCCCCCTTTTTCCTCTATCAGCACGATTATGAGGAGGACTACGAAGAAGGAGGTCACAGCGGCGAGGAGCGAGACGTTCAGGCCAAGCCAGTTGAGCACAAAGAGCGCGATGAAAGATGCGACGAGGCATTCAAGCAGAAGTTTCATATGGCAATAAGATTGAGGGCAAGGTTTAAGAAGGTTTTTTAGGGGGCAATAAATTTACCTTTTCCAACGCTTAAAGGATAGATACCTACTTCTTCGTCTTCTACTCGAAATCGATATGGATAAAAGCACGCTCCACAATCCTCATCCTCTCCACTTCCTTCTGGACCCTCTCGCCTATTGAATGGGATTCCCTGGGCTTAAGGCTCCTGCTGAGGATTATCTCTATCTCGGCGTGCACCCGGTCGCCGATATAATGGGCGCTTACCGATTCGACCTTTTTGACGCCCTTGACGGATTCCGCGGCGGCGCGTATTTCGTCCAGGAGCTTCCTGGGCGGGCTGGCGCTCATCAGATAGTCCATGTTCTCCTTTGCCATCCGGTATCCGGAATATGCGATATACAGGGCGATTGCAATTGCGGCGATGTCATCCAACGTGCGGATTCCATAGAGGGCCCCGGCTATCCCGATTATTGCGATGAAGGAGGCGAGGACGTCGTTGCGGGAATCCACCGAAATGGCGCAGAGGGAGGCGCTCTTGAGCTCTTCCCCGTATTTTCCCAACTGGAATGACATGGCGTACTTGACGATTATGTTGAAGGCAAGGGCGGCGAAGGTGAATGAGGTTACGGAAACGGCGGGTTCCCCGAAAAGCAGGTTGGATGCGGCTGCCCGGATTATCTCGAATGCGAGCACGCCCTGAAAAACGGCGACTATGAATGCGGCGATGGGCTGGGCGCCCCTGTGTCCATAGGGATGGCCGGCATCCGGCTTCTTCCCGGATATTTTGACTGAGATGAAGACGATTAGATATGATATTATGTCCGTGAGGGAGTTGAACGCATCGGAAAGGACCGCCAGGGAGCCGGAGAGCAGGCCTGCGGCAAGCTTGACTGCGAATAGGATTATGTTGATGAGCCATGCGAAAAAACTGGCTTTCGTTTCCTTGTTCATCGGAAGGGATTGTTTGCGCACATCTTAAAAGAATGATGGGGGGAATGCGTTGCGAGTTATAAAGATTTGTGCACATAAAAATTGATGGTGGGATATATGCGCATGCAGCCTCCAACAGGCAAAAAGGCGGAAATGGCCGTTCCGGAAGCAGGAAAAGGGAAGATGGTTTTCGGGAAGGGGCATAAGGCTGAAACAGCCGAAGAGATGAACGAAAGGCTAATCAGATGGCTCAACAGCCCGGCCGAGAAGATGCCCTATCTTGCGATTGGGGAGATGCATGGCGCGGGGAGGGAGTGCATGCCGGCTGCGCTTGAGGCGCTTTCGCATTCCGACCACAGCATAAGGGCGAACGCGGCGCTGATACTCTCAAAAATAGGGGATAGGGGCGCGCTCAGGTGCCTGAAGATGGCATTGAGCGACAGGAGCCCCGCCGTTTGCGCGGTCGCGGAGATGGCGGTTTTTGAGATAGTGAAAAGGCACCTGGGCGAGTTCGACGCCAAGAGCGTTGAGGGCATAGCCGCCAGGCTCGGGGGGAGATATGGGAGGGCGCTGGACAGGCTACTGGGGAAGAATGTGCGGGAGCCTGGGCCGGGCGAAGATGAGAAGGATTTTTGAGGCAATGTCTATTGCACGCGCATGGATAACCTTTTTAAATACATCCCTTTAAGATTAGATGCCACTGCTAGCCTCATCTTTATTCAGCGATTCCCAGCGGGGTTGCTGGATAATGCCTAGCCGCCCGGGTGTGACATTGAGCAAGGAAACGGAGAACATCGACGTATTAAAGCACCATCTTGTCCCCAAGATGGAAGTGATGAGGGAGGAAGGGAAGCAGCAACTTTTTGAAAAATTCGGAATTGACCTGAGCATGCTTCCCAGGATGAACTACAACGACCCTGCAGCCGTTGCCATAGGGGCGAAGGCCGGGGACGTCGTGAAGATAAGGAGAAGGGATGAGACCGGGGAATACGATTATTACCGGTTGGTCGTTTGAGCTTTAGCCTGGTGGGATGATGGTAGACGCCTTGATGGATTGCTATTTCAGGACAAACAGCCTCGTGAAGCAGCAGCTTGATTCTTACAACCGCTTCGTAGACACGGGGATGCAGAGCATTGTGGACCGCGTGGGGAAGATAGACACCCATGTGGAGGGGTTCTCGCTCAGGCTGGGCAAGATAAGGGTCGAGCCGCCCAGGTTCTATGAAGTAAAGGGCGGGTACAGGCCCATACTTCCCTCGGAAGCGAGGCTGAGGAACATCACTTATGCCGCGCCGATGTTCCTTGACATCGTCCCGCTTTTCAACGGGATAGAGAGGCCCACATATTCGGATGTCTACATCGGGGAGATACCGGTGATGGTGAAGAGCGGGCTATGCTACCTGGGCAGCAAGACCAAGGATGAATTGATTGAGAACGGGGAAGACCCGGACGACCCGGGGGGATATTTCATAGTCAACGGAAGCGAGAGGGTGCTGGTGGGCATAGAGGACCTGGTGCCGAACAAGGTCATGACCACGGTCGAGACCGGGGGGGTCGTCGCGAAGGTGTTCTCCACCAGGCACGGGTTCAGGGCGAGGTGCGTGGTGAGCAGGAGCGCGGAAGGCATGCTGAAGTGCGAGTTCCCTGCGACGCCGACCGACCTTTCCCTGATGCAGGTGCTCAGGGTGCTCGGTCTTGACAAGGACGAGGACATAAAGGCGAGCTTCTCCGGAGAGCCGATAGTGAGGAACGACGTCCTGCTCAGCCTGGAGCTGGAGGAGAGCAAGAGCAGGGACGAGGCGGTCCAGACGCTGAGCAAGAAGATATCCCCGGGCCAGCCGGAGGAGTTCAGGCTCAACAGGCTGGACAACCTGCTGGACACTTACCTGCTGCCCCACCTCGGGGTGGAGAAGGCGGACAGGAGGATGAAGGCGTATTACCTCATAAAGATGGCGGAAAAGGCGGTGCGCGTAGCGCACAAGAGGATGAAGCCGGACGACAAGGACCATTATGCGAACAAGAGGGTGAAGCTGGTCGGCAGCCTGATGGAGGAGCTGTTCAGGTATGCGTTCCAGTTCCTGGTGAAGGATATAGTATACCAGGCCAGCAGGGCGGACGCGAGGGGGAGGAAGCTGCAGGTGCACACCCTCGTGAGGCAGGACACGCTCGTGGACAGGATAAAGTATGCGATGGCGACTGGCAACTGGATTGCGGGGCAGACCGGGGTTTCGCAGCTGCTGGACAGGACAAGCAACCTCGCGACGCTCTCACATGCGAGGAGGGTGATATCGCCCCTGAGCAAGAAGCACCCGCACTTCAAGGCGAGGGACCTGCACGGGACGCATTGGGGCAAGCTGTGCCCGAGCGAGACTCCGGAGGGGCCGAGCTGCTCGCTTGTGAAGAACCTTTCGATGCTGGCGCAGGTGACCAAGGGCGGGGATGAGGCCGAGGTCATGGACATGCTGAACAAGTTCGGGATAGAGAAGGAGTGGAAGAAGTAGGGGGGTCGCTCTCATGGCTGAAGAGAAGAAGAAAAGGAAAAGGGGAAAGTGCGCGATTTACGTTAACGGGAACCTGGTCGGGTTCCACGCTGACGGCGCAGGGCTCGTGCAGAGGATGAGGGAGAAAAGGAGGGTTAACGAGCTTAATTATGAGACGAATACGTACTATAACGAGAGGGCGAACGAGATACACATAAACACGGACGCGGGAAGGGTGCGGAAGCCGTACGTGGTCGTGGAGAACGGGAAGAGCCGGCTCACCCCGGAGATACTGAAGAAGGTGGAAGCGGGCCAGCTGACCTGGGAACACCTCATAAAGATGGGCGTCATAGAATACCTCGACGCCGAGGAGGAGGAGAACACATATATAGCGATGACTGAGGAGGAGCTCACCCCGGAGCACACGCACCTGGAATCGGTGCTATCCGCGATTTTCGGGATAACCTCCTCGATGCTGCCTTACCCGGAGCACAACTCCGGGCCGAGGATCACGATGGCGTGCTCGATGACCAAGCAGTCCCTGGGCGTGTACGCGAACAACTTCAGCCAGAGGTTCGACACAAGGGCATACATAATGTATTACCCCCAGCAGCCGCTCGTGCAGACGGACGGGTACAAGGTGCTGGACATGAAGAAGAAGGCGGCGGGCCAGAACTTCGTTGTCGCAATCACCACCTACAAAGGATACAACATGGGAGACGGGGTTGTGGTGAACAGGAGCGCCATAGACCGCGGGCTCGGGCGCGTGATGATGTTCAAGACCTACGACAGCGAGGAGAGGCTGTATCCGGGCGGGCAGAAGGACAAGATAGAGATACCCGGCCCGGACACCGTTGGATTCAGGGGCGAGGAGGCATACAGGCACCTGGACGACGACGGGGTGGTGCATCCGGAGAGCAAGGTCGAGGGGAAGGTGGTGCTGGTGGGGAAGACCTCGCCGCCCAGGTTCCTTGAAGAGATTTCGGTTTTCGGGGTTGTGGAGGAGAAGAAGCGGGAGAGCTCCCTTTCCATGAAGAGCGGGGAGAAGGGGGTCGTGGACTCGGTGATGGTCACCGAGGCGCCGAGCGGGAACAGGCTCGTGAAGATAAGGATGAGGGGCGAGAAGGTGCCGGAGGTGGGCGACAAGTTCGCCTCGAGGCACGGGCAGAAGGGGGTGGTCGGCCTCATGCTTCCGGAGGAGGACATGCCGTTCACGAAGGACGGGATAGTGCCTGACCTGATACTCAACCCGCATGCAATCCCCTCAAGGATGACCGCGGGGCACCTGCTCGAGACGCTGGGCGGGAAGGCGGCATCGATGAAGGGCGGGATAATGGACGGGACCGCGTTCACCGGGAACACGGAGGAGGATTATGCGAAGGCCCTGAAAGAGGCGGGGCTTGACGAGCACGGTGAGGAATGGGTATACGACGGGGTGACGGGAAAAAGGATAAAGATGAAACTGTTCATCGGCCCGATTTACTACCAGAGGCTGCACCACCTCGTCTCCAACAAGATGCACGCGAGGAGCAGGGGGCCGGTCCAGCTGCTCACCCTGCAGCCCACCGAAGGGAGGGCGAGGGAAGGCGGGCTCAGGTTCGGGGAGATGGAAAGGGACTGCCTGATAGGGTACGGGGCCAGCATGGTCGTGAGGGAGAGGCTGCTGGAGGAGAGCGACAAGACCAGGCAGTACGTGTGCCAGGAGTGCGGGATGCTTGCGCACCACGACGTGGTGAAGAACAAGTACCTGTGCTCGCTGTGCGGGAGCAGCGACGTGGTGCCCATAGAGATGAGCTATGCGTTCAAGCTGCTGCTCGGGGAGATAAGGTCTATGTTCATACTCCCTAGGATATTGCTGAAGGAAAAGGCCTGATGGTGGAACGATGGAAGAGGTTGAAAAAGTTATCGGAAAAATAAAGTTTTCTCTTTTCTCGCCGGACATGGTGAGGAAGATTTCCGCCGCGCGCGTGATAATCCCGGACACGTACGACGACGACGGGTATCCCATAGACGGGGGGCTCGTTGACTCGAGGCTCGGGGTGGTGGACCCGGGGCTGAGGTGCAAGAGCTGCGGGGGGCGCGTGAAGGAGTGCCCGGGGCATTTCGGCCACATCGAGCTGGTCAGGCCGGTCGTGCACGTGGAGCTCGCCAAATATATCTATAATATAATGAAGGCGTCATGCCCGGAATGCAAGCGGGTGGTCGAGGAGAGCGGCAGGAAGGCGAAGGGCGAATGCCCGAACTGCGGGACGAAGATACCGGATGTGAAATACCTGAAGCCGACGACCTTCTTCAGGGACGGGGTGCAGATGCTGCCCACGGACATAAGGGACTGGGTGGCCGGGGTTCCGAACGATGATTTGAGGAAGCTGGGCTACGACCCGGAATACGCGAGGCCGGAATGGGGTGTGCTGTCGGTGCTGCTTGTGCCCCCGGTGAACATAAGGCCGTCGATAACCCTGGAAAGCGGGGAGAGGAGCGAGGACGACCTCACGCACAAGCTCGTTGACATCATAAGGATAAACCAAAAACTGGAGGCGAACATAAACGCGGGTGCGCCGCAGCTGATCATAGAGGACCTGTGGGAGCTGCTCCAGTACCACGTGACGACCTACATGAACAACGAGACCGCGAACATACCGCCCGCGAGGCACAGGAGCGGGAGGGCGCTGAAGACCATCGCGCAGAGGCTGAAGGGGAAAGAAGGGAGGTTCAGGTACAACCTGCTGGGGAAGAGGGTCAACTTCTCCGCCCGTACCGTCATCTCCCCGGACCCTAGGCTGAGGATAGACGAGGTGGGCGTGCCGCCCGCGGTCGCGGAGGAGCTGACCGTGCCGATGGAGGTCACGGAATGGAACGTGGACGAATGCAAGAAGTACATACTGGCCAAAGAATACCCGAAGGCGCTCTACATCCTCAGGCCGGACGGGAAGAAGGTAAGGATCGTTGACGAGATGCGGGAGGCGATGGCCGAGGAGCTGAAGGTGGGCTGGGCGGTCGAGAGGCAGCTCAAGGACGGGGACATAGTCCTCTTCAACAGGCAGCCGTCCCTGCACAGGATTTCCATGATGGCGCACGAGGTGAAGGTCATCCCTGGGAAGACTTTCAGGCTGAACCCGACAGTCACCGCGCCGTATAACGCGGACTACGACGGGGACGAGATGAACCTGCACGTCCTGCAGACGCAGGAGGCGCAGGCCGAGGCCAGGTTCCTCATGAAGGTGGAGAACCAGATCATATCCCCGAGGCACGGGCACGCGATAATAAAGCCGCAGGAGGACCATGTGTCCGCATCCTATTTCATGACCAAGGACGGGGCGGAATTCGACAAGGCGGATGCGTCCAGGCTGCTCATGATTGCCGGGATAAAAGAGCTCCCGAAGCCGGGGAAGAACGGGATGTACTCCGGGAAGGAGCTTTTCTCCCTGCTCCTGCCGAAGGGGCTTAACGCGAAGCTGAAGTCTAAGCTTGGCGAGGAGATAGTGGTGAAGAACGGGCAGCTGGTTAAGGGCGCCGTGGAGAGCAGGGCGCTGGAGAAGCAGCTGCTGGAGCAGATATTCGTGGCGCACGGGCCGGGGGCGGCGAGGGAGTTCCTGGACAACGTCACCAACATGTGCCTTGAGGCGCTCTCCTGGAGGGGGCTGAGCGTGTCGATGAAGAACTATTCCCTCAGCGGCCCGGCCGAGAAGAAGGTGAGGGACATAGACGAGAAGGCGAACCGGGAGATAGAGAACCTGATCATGCAGTACAAGAACGGTAAGCTGGAGAGGTCCCCGGGGCTTACGCTCAAGGAGACGCTGGAAGGCAACATAATGATGGTCGCAAGCAAGGCCAGGGAGGATGTCGGGAAAGTGGTGGAAAGCGACCTCGGGATGGAGAACTCCTCGATAATCATGGCCAAGATCGGGGCCAGGGGGAGCCTGCTCAACGCGATCCAGATGTCCGCGATGCTGGGGCAGCAGGCGGTGAGGAGCAAGAGGCTCACGAGGGGATACAGGGGGAGGACATTGCCTTTTTACAAGAGGGGCGCGCTCACTGGAAGGGAGCGCGGGTTCGTGATGGCCTCTTTCAGGCATGGGCTCAGCCCGGACGATTTCTTCCACCATTCCATGGGGGGCAGGGAGTCGCTGGTCAACACCGCGATAAGGACCGCGAGGAGCGGCTACATGCAGAGGCGGCTGATACACGCGCTGCAGGACCTGGTGGTGGACGAGCAGTTTGCGGTGAGGAACGGGAGGGGCGCGATAATAGAGTTCCTGTATGGGGGGGACGCGAACGACCCGATGCTCGCCTCGAGCGCCAAATACGCCGAGATGGCGAAGCAGGATGACGTTGACACGGTGTGATTCTGATGGCAAAGAAAGAAACAATCAACCCTTATTCGGCTGTTGGGATAGTCGCCGCGCAGAGCCTGGGCGAGCCGGGCACGCAGATGACGATGAGGACGTTCCACTACGCGGGCGTCGCGGAGCATGTGCCCACGGGCCTGCCGCGGCTCATCGAGCTGGTGGACGCCAAGAAGGAGCCTAAGAAGCCCCTGATAAACATATACCTGAAATCCGCCCATTCCAGGAGCGAGGCGAAGGCCGCGGAGTTCGCGGACAAGATAGAGTCTGTGCACCTGTCTGAGGTGGCGGACGTACGCGAGGAGATGTGGAAGAAGAACATAGTGGTGAGGATTAGGCCGGAAGACGCGAAGGCCCTCCGCGTGACATCCGCGATGGTGGAGAAGGCCGTGAAGAAGGCGGCGGGGGCGCTCGAGGTCGAGAAGGGCGAGGAGCGCGCGTTCGTGGTCAAGGTCAGGAAGGAGGGGGACGAGCCTGTGCTCAAGTCCCTCAGGAAGCTCACCGGGAAGCTTGGCAAGACCCTGGTGAAGGGGATTGCGGGAATAAAGAAGGCGGTGGTGGTTAGGGACGCGGAGGGGGAGTACTTCGTGAGGGCCAGCGGCTTCAACATAAAGGAGGTCTCGGCGCACGAGGAGGTGGACGCTTCCCGCATCTACACCAACAACGTGATGGAGATACTGAAGGTTTTCGGAATAGAGGCGGCGAGGAAGTCGCTGGAGATGGAGGTGAAGCAGGTCATGGACCTCCAGAACCTCGCGGTGGACCCCAGGCACATAATGCTCCTCACGGACGCGATGTGCGCGGACGGGAAGGTGAAATCGATAGGCAGGCACGGGCTCAGCGGCGAGAAGGCGGGCGTGCTCGGGAGGGCGGCTTTCGAGGAGACGATAAAGCACCTCGTGAACGCGGCGGTCACCGCTGAGGAGGACAACCTCGTGGGGGTGACCGAGAACATAATCGTGGGCCAGACAATACCTATAGGCACTGGCAAGATCAGGCTGAGGATGAAGGCGAAGAAATAGGGTGAATTGAAATGGAAGAGGACGTTGATCTGGAAGAAACCGAAGGCAAGCCGGAAAAGCAGAAGGGCAGCAGGGCCAGGAGGCAGAAGAAGGAAGTGGTCCGGAAAAGGAAGAGCCAGAAGGAGAGGGAGAACCCCCTTTCCGCGGCGATAAGGCTCGCGGTGGAGAGCGGCAAGGTCTGCTTCGGCTCCAAGGAGAGCGCGCGCGACCTCCTGCTAGGGAAGGCCAAGATGGCGGTCATGGCGGGCAATGCGCCGAAAGCGGTCCGGGAGGATGCGGGGAAATACGCAAGGCTTTCCGGGATACCGGTGGTCGAGTTCCCCGGGACGAGCATAGAGCTGGGCTCGATATGCGGGAAGCCTCACCCCGTGCTCCTGCTCACCGTGAGGGAGGAAGGGGTCTCCAACATACTGGATTTCGCGAAGAAGAAGTGAGAGAGTGGAAATAACCCAGGATGATTTGGGGATAATCAACCTTTTCGCATCCCTATGCGGGGTGATACCCTCTGACATGGCGAAGATAGAGGGCGGGTATGTGTTCCTGGTCGACCCGATGTCGCTGGGGAAGGCGATAGGGAAGGAAGGCGCGAACATAAGGAAGCTGAGGGCCAGGCTGGGCCCGAACGTGATGATAGCGAAGGACGCGGACAGCGCGGAGGACTTCCTCCGCGGCTTCCTGAACAACGTGCAGATACTTGATGTGGAGGAGAGGAGGGCGCCAGGGCAGGTCGCGCTCTTCGTTACCGTGCCGGACGTCCAGCGCGGGATAGCGATAGGGAAGGCGGGCTCCAGGATAAAGGGGCTCAAGGCGATGGTCAAGAAGAAATTCGGGGCGGACCTTTTCCTCAGGACCAGGCGCACATTCTGAGTCAGCCGCAGCCGACGATGGATTTTATCTCATCCTTGGGCACCAGGCCAGGGTATGTCCGGTCCCTAACCACCATGGAGGGGGTTTCCTCTATCCTGTAATAGGATTTGAAGGTCCTTATCATCTCTATCTCCTGCGCATCTGCCGGGAACGCGTAAACGCGCACTTCGGGGCACTCGTAGCGCACGGAGTCCAGGACGCGGCCCTGGGCCACGCACTGGGGGCATTCGTTGTAGGCGGAGTAGAAGAACAGGACCGGCTCCAATTCGGTGTCGTTGCAGGACTGCTTGTATTCCCTCAGCATCAGGTAGAAGCGCATGTTCGCGAGGAAATACTTCTTCCTCAGCTGCCCGTAGTTGCGGAAGACGCTGGTGCTCCCGGCCTCCTCGAGTTCCCCGTAAAGGTTGTAGGTGTGCTGAGCGGTCTCGTCGAGCTGGGACTTGAGGACGCCGCACACCGAGCTGTCGCTGTGGGTGCGCAGGAACATGGAAAAGAGGAGGGAGTTCTCTATGCCGGCCTCCAGCTCGGAGATGCGCGCCTCGGATTCCGCGTATTTGCCGGACTCTATCTGGTAGCCCGCGTACATCGAAGCCGCGAACAGCAGCGCTGTGAGCAGCACCGCCTTGCCTATGACGTCTTTCTTCACTTCCATCTGTAATCACTCCGGTTTACTTCCTTGAAGAAGCTTATGCAGTAGAAAAAGGATATAATGGTGCCGTAGAAGAGGAGGAACAGGGCGGCGGCAGGGGCGTCGGAAAGGGTGAACCTCTTGCCCCCTATGACATGGCTCAGGTACACCGTGAGGAACCAGGGGCTCACCAGGATGAGGCCCATGAGCACAACGGCCCCGCCCACCATCAGCATGCTGCTCAGGTCGAGGAGGGGGGCGCCGAGCATGAAGTTCGACCATACGTACCTTGCGGACCAGAACAGCTGGTTGAGGATGAGGTAGAGGAACGAGAAGCTGAGGACTATCCCGGCGAACTCGGCGGTGAACGAAAACGGGAAGATGAAGGTGCCGAAATAGCCGTATTTGGGGTTGAGCATCATGTCCTTGTGCTTGCGGAGGTTGAAGAGCTTGCCCCTGTACCACCTCATCCTCTGCCTGAAAAGGGTGGGGAGGTCTCCTGGGACGTCCGTGTAGCTCACCGCCTCGGGGGTGTAGTCTATCCTGTACCCGTGCTTCCTGAGCCGCCAGGCCATCTCCAAATCCTCGGTTATGTTCTCCTCGTCGTATCCCCCCACCTCCAGGAACACGGACTTGCGGAAGATGGTGGTCGGGCCGGGGGTGACAAAAATGGCGTCGAGGGCGCGCGTGGTTATCTGGGAGAAGCCGAACCCGGTGAGATATTCGATGTCCTGGATTTTCTTGAGGAGGGAGTTTGGGTTCTCCACCCGTATGAAGCAGGTGACCGCGCCCACTTCGGGGGACTGCATGAGGAGGTTGACCCCCTCGCGGAACGCGTTTGGCTCCGGGTAGGAGTCCGAATCCACGCAAACCAGCACCTCGCCCCTCGCGATTTTGGCCGCCTTGTTTATGGACGCGGCCTTCCCCTCGTTCTTTTCCTTGAGGATGGGCGTTATGCCGTCTATCTCCTTGAGGAGCTCGCGGGTGCCGTCCGTGCTTCCGTCGTCCACCGCTATTATCTCCATTTCGCCCGGATAATCCGAGGCCTTTATGGAGTTTATGCATTTGAGCAGGGTGGATTTGACGTTATAAGTGGGTATT
>JAKQHW010000012.1 GCA_029557835.1 Microcaldota archaeon | reverse complement strand
TCCTCGAGGGCCTCATAGACCGGAGGGCCGCCATAAAGCGCGAGCTCAGGTCCGCAGAAAAGGATTCCCCCGGGCACAGGGCGCTCTCCGCCCGCTCCCATGCCCTCAAGATACTGGCGAACTCATTCTACGGCTATCTCGGCTACGCCCGCTCCCGCTGGTACAGCAGGAAATGCGCGGAAAGCGTGACCGCATGGGGCAGGATGCACATCCTCGAGGCGGAAGAGAAGGCGAAGGCCTCGGGCTTCCGCGTCCTCTACATGGACACGGACTCGCTTTTCCTCCTGCTGGGCGAAAAGGGGCACGAGGATGCATTGCGCTTCCTTGAGGAAGTGAACCGCAGCCTTCCGGAGAAGATGGAGCTCGAGCTGGAGGGATTCTACAAAAGAGGGGTTTTCGTCAGCAAAAAGGCGGAGGAGCGGGGCGCGAAGAAGAAGTATGCGCTGCTGGGGGAGGACGGCAGGATAAAAATACGGGGTTTCGAGCTGGTGCGGAGGGACTGGTCCCAGGCCGCAAAATCCACGCAGCGCAGGGTCCTCGAGGCGATACTCAGGGAGGGCAGCAAGGACCGCGCGGTCGCGATAGTGCGGGATGTGGTAGGGCAGCTGCGCTCCGGCAATGTCCCACTGGAGGACCTTGCGATATACACCCAGATGAAGAAGGGCCTTTCCGACTACGATATCCTGAGCCCCGAGCTCTCCGCCGCGCAGAAGGCGATAAAAAAGGGCCGGGCGGTCGAGAAGGGCAGCATAATCGGCTACGTGGTCACCCGCAAGGGAAAGAGCATCTCAGAAAAGGCCGAGCTTCTCGAATTCGCTTCAGACTACGACCCGGATTATTACATAAACAACCAGGTCCTTCCCGCCGTCCTGAAGATACTGAAGGAGCTGGGTGCGGACGAATACGAGCTCACGCACGGCGGAAGGCAGAAGGGCATCGGGGATTTCTTCTGATTTTTGCACCTTCCAGGCAAGTTTAAAATCATTTTCCCCCCAGTATGTACAATTCGTGCAGTTTAGAGGGGGTTAGGCTATGGAAAAAAAGAGGCTTCTCAGCTGGGGGCAGGGAAACGAGGCCCTTGCAGGGATAATGGCCGATTTCAGGAGCGGAGAGAACGCCTGCATAGCCATCGGGCCGGCCGAGGCGCCTGCGACAGCATCCTCCTCCAACCGGAACGGCATCCATTCCGTAAAATACAAATGGAAGGCGGAGACCGGCCTGATCCAGGTCCATTCGATGGAATACACGGACGAAACCCTGCGCTATTTCCACGGGCTCGATGAGAGGGACGGGGTGGACTCGGCGGCCTTCACCCACTCGGGGGAAACCTACGTGCTGCGCAGGGCCACCCGCCAGCTCGCCAAAAAGCTTTTCGCATCCACAAGGAAAATCGCGGATTTTGTTTCGCATGTCGTGGGGTGGTTCAGGACGCTTGCCGGCAACTTCTACCTGGTCTCCCGCATAGACAAATCCACCTGGGGCGTGGACGCCAGCATGTCCGCCCCCCACCTCCAGTCATTCCCCTGGTCCGAGCTTGGAGAGGAGGGCAGGGGGAAATTCGCCGAGCTCGCGACCGAGATGATGGTGAGGCTCCACAGGAGCGGCCACGTGTTCTCCAATCCAGTCCCTTCGGAGATGATGGTAGACTCCAGGAGGGCGCTCGTGGCCGACCCGCGCTACCTCAGGCCGATGAAGAAAAGCACCGACGCGATAGACAATTTCATAATCATGATGAGGGGCCTCGTGAGGAGGGGCTTCAGCTGCAGCGGCACGCTTTTCTACTGCCTTTCCCTGTACGCAAATTCCATGGAGAAGGAATGCGCCGAATGGTACAGAAAAAGCAAGAATTCGAAAGGAACTCTTTTTGAGATAGCGCTGGAGATGGAGCGGAAGGTCGCGTCCTAGCCCTCACAGCCCTTCAGCCACGGTTGCGCCGGCCGCGCCCTTGTCCCTTGCGAACCTGTAGCTCCGCGCAAATTCCGAATTCATAAGGCTCTCGTCGTGGGTTATTACGAACGCCTGTTCCACCAGCTCAGGCACCCTGCTTTCAAGCGCCTCTGCAAGCGCCTGCACGGCCCCCTGGTCCAGGTTGTGCGTAGGCTCGTCCAGGACCAGCCACCCCGCCCCGGGAGCGAGCACGGTCGCTAGCGCAATCCTCAGCGTTAGCGCAAGGCATGCCTTCTCGCCCCCGCTGCCGACCCTCTCCAGTTTCCTCCATTCCCCA
>JAKQHW010000057.1 GCA_029557835.1 Microcaldota archaeon | reverse complement strand
AGAGCACGTCCAGGATGTTCTCCGCCTCGAATATCTCGACCTTGCCCTTGAGCTCCTTCTTGAGGTAAACGTCCTGGCGGTTCGCCTTCGGGATGAGCACCTTGGTGATGCCCGCGGCATGTGCCGCCTCTATCTTCGCGGTGACCCCGCCCACCGGGAGCACCTCGCCCCTCACCGAGAGGGAGCCGGTCATCGCATAGGAGTTGTCGACCGGTATCTGCTCCAGGTCGGATATCACGGCGAGCGCAATCGAGATGGATGCCGAGTCGCCCTCCACCCCCTCGTATGTCTGGAGGAACTGTATGTGGATGTCCTTTGCGGAAAGGTC
Source organism: Microcaldota archaeon (assembly GCA_029557835.1). GTDB lineage: Archaea > Micrarchaeota > Micrarchaeia > Anstonellales > Bilamarchaeaceae > CAIXOA01. The sequence continues at coordinate 16,267 of JAKQHW010000057.1, read as the reverse complement.
CTTCTGGGCGTATTTCTTTATTATCGCGGAGACGTTCTCAACCGCCTCCTTCGCGATGGTCCCGAGCTTCCCGGTGGCGATTATCTTGCCCCCGCTCCTCGAAGAGGAGGGAGTGACCTCCGCGACTATGGGGAGCACGAGCCCGGAGAACGCGTCCCCGAGCACCGCGAGCCCGTTGACCTTGCCTACGGAGAAGCCCTTCGTCTGGAAGACCTGGTACTCCTTCTTCTGCTCGACCAGCTTCCCTATCACCTGGGACTCGATGGGCCTGGCGACCGCCCTTGCCTTGACCACGTGCGGAACATCCGCGTATTTTGCGCCCTCCTCCTTTGCGAAGTCCCCCGCCGCGCGCACCAGCCCGCCGATTTCCCTGAAATTTAGCGTGAATTTCTTCCTTCTGCCGGAAAGGCGCCTCGCCTCCTCGACCACCTCCTCAACCGCCTCGAAGGTGAAATGGGGTATCCTGCCGTCCTTCCTGACCTCCTGGGCGACGAACCTCGCGAGGCTGTCCTCGTTCTCAGGGGTGTCGTCCATGGAATCCTCCACATAGACCTCGTACCCCTCCCCCCTTATCCTTGAGCGGAGGGCGGGATGGATGTGCTGGAGGTCCGGGAGGTTGCCCGCGGCCACCAGGACGAAGTCGGATGGGGCGGGCTCGGTCTTCACCAGCGCGCCCGAGGAGAGCTCGCTCTGGCCGGTTATCGGGTATTTCTTCTCCTGCATCGCGGTGAGGAGTTCGGCCTGCCAGTTCATCTTGAGGGACGCGATTTCGTCTATGAAAAGCACGCCCTTGTTCGCCTTGTGTATTGCCCCGGCCTCCACGCGGATGTGCGCGGGGGTCCCGAGCCCCCCGCTCTGGAGCGGGTCGTGCTTGACGTCGCCGAGAAGGGCGCCGGCCTTGGAGCCGGTGGCGTCAACGAACGGGGAGGCGGCCCTTCCGGTATTATCCACTATCACCTTGAAATTAGGGCGGGAGATGGAGGGGACCATCCGCCTGGAGATGCCGGAGAATGCGGAGGAGAGGACGTAGAATATCGCGAGCCCGAATATCACCATCATGATGAGGCCCTTCTGGTCCTCGGGCAGGTCGAGCAGGAAGGTTACTATTATCGCTATTATGGCGAGCACGAGCAGGATGAAGAACGGGGATATCCCCTCCCGCTCCTTCTGCTTCTCCGAGGAGCGGAACGCCTGGGACATCCTGCGGCCGAGCGAGTTCCTCAGCGCCTTGGGGAGCAGGGGGCCCTTGTTCTCGCGGGAATACTTCTCGATGAGTGAAATCTCCTGCGGGGAGTAGTAGGGGATGGATTCCCTGTTCTTCATCAGATAATCCATCGAAGGGAACGAGGGGACCGCCTTGACGAGCGGCTCGCTGTCGTTGTTTGGGTTGTCGAAAGCGAGGACGTCCTGCAGCTCGGCCGTGGGCAGGAGCTCCGCCATCGCCTGCGCGAGCATGCTCTTGCCGGTCCCGGGCGGGCCTATCAGGAGGACGTGGCGCTTCTGCTTTGCCGCCTTCCGCACGATCTCCACCGCCTTGTCCTGGCCTATCACCTGGTCTATCAGCCTGGATGGAACATCTATGTCCCCGGTGGTCTTGAATTTTTTCATGTCATCCCTTTGGGCCGACAACCTGGACGCCTCCGAACCATACCTTCGGGGCGATCAAATCGTCCCATGTGGCTTGCCTGTCGCCTACCTTAGTTATGGAATTAAACAGGTTAAATATGTTTCCGGTCAGCAGGAGGTTTGTGACCGGGAAGCGCTCGCCCTTGTCCCTTATGAAGAACCCTATGTCCGCCTGCACCCCGAAATCCCCGCTCACCGCGTTGGAGGTGTGCATCCCGTGGAAGGATTCCACGTAGATGTAATCGGAGGCGAGGTGCTCGGGATAGCCCCCTATCCCGACCAGCTTGTTGGAGTGGGACGGGGCGGGGAGCGAAGAATAGTTCGCGCGGGAACAGTTGCCCTTCCATTCCTCCCCCATCCTCGTGGAGGTGTACGTGTCGGAAAGGAGGCCCACTGACCTCCCCTTGTCGATGAGCGGGGCGGCCCTTGCGGATACGCCCTCCGCGTCGAAAGGCCATATGTTCGAGGCGGGCGCGGAAAGGGAATCGGAGAGCGAGAGCTTTTCGCTGAACAGCCGTTCCCCGATTTTCCCGGAGAGGGCGGAGACGCCCCGGCGCACGTTCTCGGCGGAGAAATGGAAGAGCAGGAAGTCTATCAGCTGGGAGAGGCAGTATGGGGAGAAGCACACCTCGTATTTTCCGGTGGGGAGCGGGCGTGCGTCCTGCATGCCCGCGGCCATGTCCGCCGCCTCCTTCCCGAGGGCGCCGAAATCCTTCGGAAGGAACGGGGAGGAGTAATAGGAAAAGCCGAAGAGGTCGCCCTTCTTCGCCTCGGCATAGACCATGCAGCCGCTGCCGTCCATGGATGCGGAAAGCCCGTTCGTGTTCTCTATCTCCTCCTTCCCGAAAGAGAATGTGAGCGAGACGCGGGCGGGCTCGGCCTTCTCCATTATCGCCTCCACCACCTGCATCGCGCACCCCATCGCGAACTTCTCGTCCAGCTTCTCTATGTCCCAGTTCTTTGTCCGCATGTACTGGTATTTCTGGGCATGGGGGAAATCGTATTTCACCTGGGGGGAGCTTGAGGCGGAGCGGAGAGCCGCATCCACTGCGCTTTTGAACGCGCCCTCGGAATTGCATGAGGAGAAGCCGAGCCGGCCGCCCTTTATCACGCGCAGGGCGTGCCCGGCATCCCGGGAAAACCTCTTTTCACGGAAACAGCCGTGTGCGTACTCTAGGGCGAGGTTGGAGAAGTCGTAAAGGTATGATTCCGCCTGTTCCGCGGAGGCCTTCGCAAGCTGGAGGAGGGGCATGCCTACAAATTTGGATTGCGGGTTTATAAGCGTTACATGGGAGAGATTCGCATGAGGCTTTTCATCGCAGTAGATGTCCCGCCAGAGGTCAAGCGGGCGGTGGGCAGGGCGCAGAAGGAGCTGCCCGAGAAGGGGGGGCTGAAGAGGGTGGAGCTGCCCATGATGCACATCACGCTCAAGTTCCTTGGGGAGGTCAGCCCCCGCATGCTGGACAGGGTGGACGGGGTGCTGAGGGAGATTTCCTTCTCCCCGTTCAGGGTGAAGGTGCGCGGGGTCGGGGTTTTCCCGAACAAAAAGTACATACGTGTTGTGTGGGCCGGGTGCGAGGGCCAGGAGCTGGCCGGCCTTGCGGGGAAGATGAATGAGAAGCTTGGGGGCATGTTCCCGGAAGACACGTTTTCGCCGCACATCACCATGGCGCGGGTGAAAAGGGACCTTGTGCTTGACGATTATCTGAAGAAATACGGGAACGAGAGGTTCGGGGAGTTCAGCGTGAGGGAGTTCCACCTTGTGGAGAGCGTGCTGGGGCCGGGCGGGGCGAAGTACAATACCCTCGCAACCTATTCCGGAAGGTGAAGGATTCGCGCGCACGCGGGTGTGCGCGTAGAGAGATTGCTCGGTATTTATAAACCCCTTCAACTTCTTACTCGGGAAATATGGAATTGATAGTTGCCGAGAAGCCCAAGGTCGCATACACCATCGCAAAGGCGATAGGGGGGGAGGTTTCCCAGAAAAGGCACGGGAAGGTAAGCTATTACGAAGTGAGCAGGGACGGGCGGGAGTATGTTGTGGCGCCCGCGGTGGGGCACCTGTTCAACCTGGTGGAGAGGAAGGAAAGCCGCTCATACCCTGTTTTTGACGTGGAGTGGAAGCCCGCATACCAGATAAGCAAATTCTCATATTATACAAGGGAATATGTGGAAGTGCTCAACGCGCTCGGGAAGAAGGCGGAGAGGGTGACGGTCGCATGCGACTATGATATCGAGGGGTCGCTGATAGGGTACAACGTCTACAGGTTCTGCTACGGGGGGGAGAACGGGGGCAGGATGAAGTTCTCGTCCCTCGTGCAGTCCGAGCTCATGGATTCCTTCGAGAACAGGGAGGGGAGCATAGACTTCAACAACGCGCATGCGGGGGAGGCCAGGCACATAATAGACTGGTATTATGGGATAAACCTCTCCAGGGCGCTTATGGGCGCACTCAGGAAGGCGGGTAATTTCCGCACGATGAGCATAGGGAGGGTGCAGGGCCCTGCGCTGGACATACTCGCGAAAAGGGAGAGGGAAATCTCCGCGTTCGTGCCCCAGGACTACTGGGAGGTCAGGATTTGGCTGAAGGGCACCGAGTTCCTGCACGAGGCGGGGAGGTTCATGGACGGGGCGCTGGCCGAGGCGGCGTATTCCAAAATAGCCGTTGGGCAGGGGGCCGTGATAGAAAGCGTGGAGAGGAAGGAGGTGGAGGCGTGGGCATACCCTCCCTTTGATTTGACTTCCCTGCAACTGGAGGCGTACGGGGCGTTCGGGTTCCCGCCCGCGCTCACGCTCTCGCTTGCGCAAACACTGTACGAGGGCTCGCTCATTTCCTACCCGAGGACGTCCTCGCAGAAGCTGCCCGCGAAGCTTGGGCTTGCGAGGATAATCGAGAAGCTCTCCTCGAACCAGGATTACGCGGAGCATGCGAACGTTCTGCTGGAGAAGAAATGGTTCAGGCCAAGGGAAGGGAAGAAGGATGACCCGGCGCACCCCGCGATACACCCTACGGGGATAAAGCCTGGCAAGCTGGGCGAGCAGGAGAAGAAGCTGTATGACCTGATTGCGAGGAGGTTCCTCGCATGCTTTGCGCCGCCCGCGAAAATCGCGGCCACGAAGATAAAGGCACGGGCCGGCGGGGAGGGGTTCGACGCGAACGGCTCGCGGATTGTCGAGAAGGGGTGGATAGGGTTCTACCCCTATTACAAAAACAAGGAGAAGGCGGTCGCTGAATTCTCCAGGGGCGAAACGGCGCCGGTCGAGGACAGGAAGAACGAGAAGAAAAAGACGAAGCCTCCGAACAGGTATTCCCCCGCGAGCATAATATCGGAATTGGAGAAGAAGCACCTTGGGACGAAGGCTACGAGGGCCACCATAGTGGAGACGCTGTTCAAGAGGGGATATGCCGGCGGAAGGAGCATAGAGGTGACCCCGTTCGGGATGGGCGTGTGGGACGTGCTCGGGAAATTCGCGCCAAAAATACTTGACGAGGGCATGACCAGGCGGCTGGAAGGCGAGATGGAGAAGGTCGTGGCGGGCAGGCTCAGCAAGGACGTGGTGATACAGGAAGGGAAGGAGATGCTGGTGCAGGTCCTTGACGATTTCAGGAGGAATGAGGCGGCCATAGGGAAGGAGCTGCTGGCTTCGGTGAGGCAGACGGACGCGGAGATGGCGAAGGCGATGTGCCCAAAGTGCGGCAAGCCGCTGCGTGCGATAAGGATGAAGACCGGCAGCCAGTTCGTTGGCTGCACGGGATATCCGGAATGCAGGAACTCCTATCCCCTCCCGAGGATGGGGTACCCCGCGCTGATTGAGAAGAAGTGCAAGGAATGCGGCGGCCCGATGGCGAAAATCCGCGGGAAGGGCCGGGCATACGAGATGTGCCTTGTGATGGACTGCAAGAGCAAGACGAACTGAAAAAAGAAAAAGGAGGGGGCGAAAAAGGGGAAGAAGGAGAAGAAGCCCGGGAAGAAGAAGGCCGCCTCTCCGAAAAAGAAGAAGGCGGAGAAGGAAACGGCCTAGGAGCTGAGCATCGAGGCGACCGCAACGTGCCTTATGGAGCGGTCAAGGTCGTCATCGTAGTTGAACCAGATTATGAGGGAGCCGCGAAACTCCGGGTAGGCGGGGGCCGGGTTGCCCTGCGAATCCACGCACTGGAGCCTTCCGTTTTTGTAATCCCTCCCGGAGACAAGGCCGGCTTCTGTCTGATACGCATGCGCCAGCGCATTTGCCGTGTCCCCGTAGAGCACGCAGGAGGCCCCGCTTATGGTTATGGGCTTCCCGAAGCGGTTTATGAGCGAGAGGTCGAGGTATGTCCGGCCGTTTTCGTAATAGGCGCGCGTGGCGCCGCAGTCCAGCCCCGGGTCCCTGAAAAGGCAGTTGTTGGTGCCGTAATAGGTTTTTTCCCCGGATTGAATGGGCTGGGACGGGCCGAAGTAGAGGCATCCAGGGAGGAAAAGGAATGCGGCGAAAATGGCGATGGGCGCGGCCCTCATCCTATCATCCCCTTGACCCTCCCAATGCCGAGTATTTTGACGAACCTTGCGAGCTTGGGGCCCTGCGGCTTTGAGATCAATGCGAGGTAGACGGATTTGAAAAGCTCGGGAGGGGGGACGCCCTCCCTTTTCGCAATCTCGTAAACGATGTTCTGGATGTCCTGTTCCTCCATGCCCTCCTCGAGGGAGGATGCGAATTCCTTGACCAATTCCGTGTGCGCGTGGGGCGCGGCCTTAAGCTCGAAGACATATTTGTCCGGAATCCATTTCCTTGCCAGCCATTGCTCCACGTAGGGGGCGATGTAGGCTGCTCCTTCCGTGTCGTCCAGCCTACTGCCTACCTCTGCCCAATCCTTGTACAGCGCATAAGTGACGAGGATGTCCTGGAGCGGCGCCCTCCATTTCTTCCCCTGGGTGAGGGAGTATGCGACCGCCTTTTTCCTGTCGGCCCTCTCAACTTCCTTTTCCGCATCTATGGATGCGGCGTATTCGAAATCGGAAACGAGCGGGAACAGGGTCTGCTCCTCCAGGACAAGCTCCTTGTCCTCCTGCAGGTCGGGGCGGAGGAGCGCGTATTTGAGGACCGGGAGCGGGAGCACTTCCATCAGCTCAGCAACCGAATGCCCGATGCCCTTGCTCTTGGAATATTTCTTGCCTTTGTATTTGAGGAACCCGAATTTGTAGAACACCGCGGGCCCCGGCTTCCTGAAAAATTGCCTGTGGATTGCGTATACCGTGGCGATTGTCCCCCCTTTCGTGTGGTGGTCCACGCTGCCGCCCTCCGCGGTCACGTTCAGGAAGTCCTGGCGGGCGGGCCAGTCCAGCCGGAAGAGCAATTTGTATTTGTGGGCTGAGATTTTGGCCTTCCCCCTGTGGCCGCATCCGTCCACCCCATACCTGGTTTTCTTGTCGCAGGCGTACCCATACTCCCCTCCGCCGCAGTCTGTGACGCGGGTGGTCTCCACCCTGCCGCATTTTTCGCAGATTGGCATTATGGGGTGCCAGTCTTCGGGCATTGTTTCTCGCATGGAGGAGGCGCGGACCATCTCCTTTACTTCATCCTTCCGCTCGGAGTACATCCTTGCGTATTCGTCATACCTGCCTTCTGAATAAAGGCGGTCCGCGGTGAGGATTTCCGGATGCGCGCCGAACTTTTCCATTGCGCCCTCGGCCTCGGAAAGGAAATGCCCGCCGAAAGAGCGGTGGCAGCCCATCGGGTCCGGGGTGTGGGCGAGCGGCTTCCCAAGGTGGGGCGTGAGCTCCTTTTCATATTTTTTGAACGGCTCCGGTATGGAGTCGAAGGCGTCCAGCAGGTCGGCTATGAAAACGAACTGCGTTTTGCCTTTTTTCGCGAGCTCCCTGGCGATTGCGTCCGCGAAAAGGAACTCGCAAAGGGTTCCGGGATGGAGCGGGCCGGAGGTGGTTATTCCGCTCGCAACGACGAACGGGGGCGCGGATTTGTGCGCAATCTCGTCCGCGATCAGCTCGCTCCAGTGGGAGTTCTTCTTGTCCATGCGGTGGGAATGCTGAATAGAATTTTAAAAATGGAGTGGGGCTCATTTTTGCCCGGGTAGGCGGACGGTCGGGGAATCGTCGGAGCACCCGCCCTGCCCCAAAGAAATGCACTCCAGCGCGCCCTCGAGCAGCCTGCGCACGTGGGCATCCTGCTCTTCTGCGAGCGCATCCCTGAAAGTGGATTTTAGCCTGAGCAGGGTCTTTTCCGGAAGCACGCCCGCGAATTCGGTTATGCTCTCAATCGTGTTCAGCCTCAGCACGGCCGGGGCGTCCTTGGAGCGCACGATCTCCTCGAGCTTGGGGATTATGTAGAGCGCTAGGAAACCCCGGTTTTCCTCGGCGGAATAGGATATCAGCTGGAGTGCGCAAACGCGATTTTCGATCTGCTCCCCATTGTCCGAAGCTATCCTGAGCAGGGAATCGGATGCCGCGGCCCCCATGCGGAGGACCTCCTCGTCCTTGCAAAGAATCACGAGGCATAGGATCGCAGGATGGGAGGGGAGCAGCGGGGGAGCATCCTGGCCTTCGGAGGGCGCCCCTTTCCTCAGGAGAAGCGGGTATGCCGCCTCGGAGGCGGAAAGCCTGAGCCCGGGTTCCTCCTCAGTGTTTGTGATGATCCTCTGCAGCGCAGGAAGGTGGGACCTGTCGAAATTCCGGTTCCCTACCGATTCCCCCCGGAGGGCTGCGGAAACCTCGTGGGCCGATGCGCCGGGTTTCCTTCCCACAATGAAGGGGGCCGGGATGCCTTTTTCATTTGGAGGCTGCATCTCCCTTGCGAATGGGGATGCCTCTTTCTGGCTGGCCATGATATAATTTGTGGTATAAGCATTTAAAAGCATAATTCTACACAATAACCCCATGGTGGGCATGGTCATGGGGGATGCGGTGAAGCCGGAGAGGGGCAGGCTCCTGCAGTGGATGGACCGCATGAGGGTGAAGGGGATAATGGATTCGCCGGAAGAGCTGGCAAAGGCCCGGATATGGGGCATGGGGGACAGGTCCGTGCACGCGATAGTTTCAGTGGCCGGGAGGGAGCGGTCCCTTGAAGGCAAATGTGCATACCTGGTCGGCATAGCAGCACAGTTAGGATTTGACTGCTCGGAGGCGATGCCGCTTCTCAGGAGGCTTCTCTTTGACCAGGTGGACCCGATAGAGAAGAGGGCTGCGGCGATGGCGCTTGCCTCTGTTGGGAGCGAAGAGGCTTTCGTGATGCTGAAGGACGCGCTGCACTGCGATTCCTCCATAACCAAGCAGGTGGCGGCGATAGGCTTGGGGATGATGAGGGGGAAGTTCGCGGAGAAGGCGAGAGAGGAGCTGGAGCATGCGGTGAGAAGGGACGGGAACATGGGGGTGCAGATTGCGGCCAGGCGCTCGCTAACGAGCTGGCCGCCCCAGGGATAGCGGCACATTTTAAATCTGGGGATGTGAACTCTTTTTCGGTGCATTCATGAATATCAGCCAGAAGGAAAGTGCGTTCTTCGAGATGGGGAAGGAAGGGGGGATGAAGGTCCCTGGATGGATTTTTGCCACTCCGCAGGTATTTGAAGGGATGAAAAAGGACAGGACGCTCTGGCAGCTGGGGAATGTTGCGCAACTGGATGGGATAATCAAGGCGGCGATGCTGATGCCCGACGGGCACGAGGGATACGGGTTTCCGATCGGGGGCGTGGCCGCGTTTGATGCGGAGGACGGGGTTGTTTCGCCCGGGGGCGTGGGCTATGATATCAACTGCGGCGTTCGACTACTAAATACCGCACTAGAAGAAAAGGACGTCCGCCCTAGAATACGGGAGATTTGCGACAGGCTTTTTGCGGATGTTCCTTCGGGAGTGGGAAGCGAGGGGAAGCTGCGTGTTACGCCTGCGGAGCTGGACGAGGCTTCCGTGCGGGGGATAGACTGGGCGATTGAGCGCGGGTACGGGAGGACGCAGGACAAGGAGAGGACGGAGGAGTATGGAAGGATAGATGGCGCGGACGCATCCGCGGTTTCGCCCACAGCGAAGAAAAGGGGGAAGGCGCAGATTGGCACCCTGGGCGCGGGCAACCATTTCCTGGAAATCCAGTATGTCGAGAAGGTTTTTGACGGGAAGGCTGCGAAGGCGTTCGGATTGCGGGAGGGGATGGTGACCGTGATGATACATTGCGGCTCGCGCGGGTTCGGGCACCAGATATGCAGCGACCACCTGGAGAGCGTGATGGGCGCGGCGCGGCGCCTGAACCTTCCGATGCCGGACAGGGAACTGGTCTATGCGCCGCTCCGGGAAAGGGAGGCGCAGGCATACCTGAAGGCGATGAAGTGCGCGGTTAATTATGCGTTCACCAACAGGCACGTGATTATGCACTGGGCGAGAGAAAGCTTTGATTCTGTTTTTGGGGCCGGGACCGGGGAGAAGATGGACCTCGTGTATGATGTGGCGCATAATATTGCCAAAGAGGAAGTTCATTCTGTGGACGGGAAGAAGAGGAAATTGATTGTGCACCGGAAGGGGGCGACGCGCGCTTTTCCAAAAGGGAGGGAGGAATTGCCTGCACTCTACAGGGATGTTGGGCAGCCGGTCATAATCCCGGGAAGCATGGGCACCGCCTCGTATGTGTTGGTAGGGAAGGAGAGGTCGCTGGAATTGTCGTGGGGAAGCACCTGCCACGGGAGCGGAAGGACGATGAGCAGGCATGCGGCGATAGATAAGCACCGCGGGCAGGACATTGCGAAGGATTTGTGGGGCCGCGGGATTTATGTGCGGGCTACGGACAGGAAAACGCTTGCGGAGGAGGCGCCGGATGCGTACAAGAACGTGGATGAGGTCGTGAAGAGCGTTGAGGAGGCCGGGCTGAGCGGGATTGTGGCGAGGTTGAGGCCCCTAGGTGTCGTTAAGGGGTAAAATATAGGATTAAAAACCCTTTTTTGATTAGGAATAAGAAGGTATGATTGTAACGGGTGAGATTATGGAAGGTCAGGATTTGAATGGCGGGGAGATAAAGGAAGTGCAGGCTGTTTTTGACATAAGGTGCGCGGATTCCCGCGACAGGGGATATGTGGAGAAGAAGGTTGCCGAATATATGGGCAAGCTCTACGCCGCGGCGGGAATAGAGGTGATAAGGAGGTCTGTTGTTGGGGCAGGCGTTTTTGCGACCGGGGACATAATAGACGGGCTCAAGAGGGGGATTCACAGGAAAATAGCCATGGGAATGGAGGGAAAATGGTGGCCATTCAGGGAAACGGCGCCGGAAGGGTGGCTCCCGATGAAGTTCGTCCTCCAGGTGAACACCCATGCGGATGCGAAATTGAAGGAGGCGGCGGATGCCGGGAAGGCGGTGTGGTCCCCGGACGAGATTGCGTTTGAAAAATGCTCTTCCATAAACTGCGGGATGGGCCATGCGGCCGACGTGTACCGGGACCTGATGGAATTCGTGAGGGGGAGGCTGGAGGTGAGGAGGGACTGCGGCATAATTACGGTGACGGGCAACGAGAGCATGCTGGAGTTCCTGCAGGCCGCGTACGGATTCGACGGGGAGAGCCCGGAGGACTTCATAAGGCCCATACACGACCATGAGATGCACGTGACAAAGCAGGCGAGGAAAATCGCGAAGGCGATACGCAACGATTTCCAGCTGAAGGACGTGGACTGCACCGTGAACATGGGCATAACCAATTACCGGACCGGAATGGTGTACAGGATAGACCGGAACAGCGAGGTTTATACCATATTGGACGACATCGCCAGGATGGTCACGGAGATCCTGGGAAGGCTCCCGGATAGCCATCCTGAAAAGGCGAGGCGGGTGGAGAAGCAGTGCCCGGTGGCGCTCCTCCTTTGCTCCCCTAACGTGGAGCACCCCCGCAACAGGCTCATGGAATACCTGAACGGGGAGGGGGCGCACCTGGCAACCCCAGGGAGCGTCTTCGCGCTGAGCGGGTATGATGTGAACGCGCCCACGTATCCGTTCGGGCCTTACCGCGTCCTGAGCATATTCTACGCGATAAAGCATCTCAGGATAAGGGACCTTTACCTCCTGAGCGACAATGATGCCGAGCTGAATTCGATGAAGGTGAAGGTGGAGAGGGACCCTATCGTGAGCCTTGTGGCCAGGGAATTCGGCGTGAGGGTGCACATGGTGAATACATGGGTGAGCACGGGGAGGCCTTCGCTCTCGCCCGTTGACGATGTGCTCAGGAACGCGATGGTGGAGGGGAAGAGGGCGTTCATGAGGAGAATACCCCGGGAATCACCGATAAACCGGATACCTCCGGACAGGCTGCAGAGGAACAGTATGCCGCCTTCCGGGTGAAGGCGGCTTTTTGGATTTTTTAAAGTTTTTTTAAGATTTTCCAGCGCTCACGCTGGAGGGAAATAATTTCACGCTTCAAGGTTTGTCAAAGGGAAATGAATTGAACTAAAATTCGTGCCTCTTCCTTGCTCCAATCTCTTTCCAAATTATGAAAATTTGGAGGTGATCTATCCGCAGGTTCCCCTACGGATACCTTGTTACGACTTAGCCCTCCTCACGCAACATAGGTTCGAGCCTGGCAAGAACCAGAATCTCACCTACATCGCATTTGGATGACTTGACGGGCGGTGTGTGCAAGGAGCGGGGACTTATTCACCGCGCGATATTGACACGCGATTACTAGCCATTCCAGCTTCACGAGGGTGAGTTGCAACCCTCGATCCGAACTAGGGATGGATTTAGGGGATTAGCGCCTCCTCTCGGAGTAGCAACCCATTGTTCCACCCATTGTATGCCGCGTGTAGCCCCGGTGATTCGGGCCATACTGACCTACCGTCGCCCACTCCTTCCTCCCACTTAACGCGGGCAGTCCCCTTAGGGTGCCCCTCACTAAAGGTGAAGGTAGCAACTAAGGGCATGGGTCTCGCTCGTTGCCGGACTTAACCGGACAGTTCACACCACGAGCTGACGATGGCCATGCAACACCTCTCGGCTCGTCAGGCAAGATCTTCAGTCTGGCCTTCATGCTGCCGTCGCACCGGGTGAGGTTTACGGCGTTGTATCCAATTGAACCGTAGCATCCACGGCTTGTGGTGCTCCCCCGCCAATTCCTTTAAGTTTCAACCTTGCGGTCGTACTCCCCAGGCGGCAGACTTAACACCTACGCTACAGCACTGCGACAGATTAAATCTGGCGCAACACCACAGTCTGCATCATTTACAGCTGGGACTACCGGGGTATCTAATCCCGTTCGCTCCCCCAGCTTTCGTCCCTCACCGTCGGACGCGTTTTGGTAAGGCGCCTTCGCCACTGGTGGTCCACCCAGGCTCAACGGATTTTACCCCTACCCTAGGCGTACCCCTTACCTCCCCCGCTCCCAAGCCCAAGAGTATCTCATGCGCGCAATGGAGTTGAGCCCCATTATTTCACAAGAGACTTTTCAGGCCGGCTACGGACGCTTTAGGCCCAGTATTCGTGGGTACCACTTGAGGCGCTGGTGTTACCGCGGCGGCTGCCACCAGTCTTACCCACACCCTTATTCTCCAAGCTATTTACACTTGGCAAAAGACGGAAACTAAGTTTCCGCCACTCGGAGTTCCCCTGTCACGCTTTCGCGCATTGCAGAGGTTTCGCGCCTGCTGCATCCCGTAGGACTAGGGCCCTTGTCTCAGTGCCCTTCTGGGGGCCACCACTCTCATGGCCCCTAGAGATTATCGGCTTGGTAGGCCGTTACCCTACCAACTACCTAATCCCCCGCAGTCCCATCCCATGGCGGACCGGCTCCAATTCGCCGGCCTTTTGGGCCATCAAGCATTCCAGCATAGATGGCCTATGTGGCATTAGCCTCAGTTTCCCGAGGTTATTCCCCTCCTTGGGGCAGGTTGACTACGTGTTACTCAGCAGTGTGCCACCCTTGGAAGTCCAAGAGTAGACTTGCATGGCTTAGTCGAACTCCGATAGCAGTACCCTCCAGCAGGATCAACTGGAGTTGATTTGGAGTACCTGTATTGTCAAGGAATTGTCAGGAAAAGCTAGTTCAATATTCTTTTCCCCTTCTTGACCCTTGAAGCGTGAGTCGAACTTGCAAGATACAAGTTTCCATTTTTACAGAAGATACCCACTAAAGTGGGTGAAGTATAGATAGGCTCATATGAGTTTTTAAAGGTTTGTGCCCGCGTTCGGAGCGCCGAAGAGCAATATTGGAAATATCCAAGCTCATATATTTCTTGTGGTTGAAAGCCCCCCATGATTCGTGGCGGAAAAGGCGGGCGGAACCCATTGAAGAATGGCCTTCCTTTCGAACAAAGGGCGGATTTTGCAACCGTAATCTCAAAAGTTCCCGGATATTCGGTTAAAGATGATTGCATTATTTTTGAAGGCAAGGACGTTGCGCGCCTGTACAAGAAAAATAAGCTTTATTCAAAGCTTCTGAAGCCGCTTGGGGTCGATGTTGAAGCGATCGTATCTAAGAAATTGTTGCCTGATGACGCAGTTTTAGTTCTTATCAATAAAACGCTTTACATTGTGGAAGTAAAATTTCAGACTGTATCCGGTTCCGTGGATGAAAAACTGCAAACATGTGATTTCAAGCTGAAGCAGTATCAAAAACTCATGAAGCCGCTGGGATTGAAGGTAAGATATGTCTATGTCCTCAATGACTGGTTCAAAAAGAAGGAATACAAAGACGTTTTGGAATATGTGAAATCAGTAGGATGCGACTATTTCTTCAACGAGCTTCCTTTGAGCTACCTGGGGCTCCCAGTTCCTAATGATTAGTTCCCTCACCTTGCCCCTTTTGTCGCCCTTGCAGTTAATTGCTCTGTTGGCATACACAACCTCTGGTTCAAATTCGGAATAAAGGTCAAATGCCAAATCCGAATATGAATTGCTAAGAAGCACAAAACAGCCACGAGAGTCGAGTGCCTTTACTACCCGCATGAGCCGTTCTTGATCTTTCTCCGAAAAACTATCTTTAGTATACCCAGTAAAATTTGACGTTCGGGAGACTGGAACATATGGTGGATCGAAGTATACCAAATCGCCCCTATTGGTACGCTTCAGGGAATTTGTAAAATCGCCGCAATAGAGTTCGTCTTTCTGCAGAGCCCTGTGAACTCGCAGGAGGTTTTCGCTGTCTAGTATTTTTGGATTTGAGTATTTTCCAAAAGGAACGTTGAACCCCCCTTTCGAGTTAACCCGATATAGCCCATTGAACGCAGTTTTATTCAGATAAATGAAACGCGCGGCTTTTCCTATTCGGGATTTTGGATTAGAAGCACGAATCTTGTAATAGGCCGCCGGATTGTTTGCGTAAGCCGGAGATGAAAGCTCTGCCATCAGCCCAAAAACATCTGTTTTGATTACGGAATACGCATTGATTAATTCCGGATTTGAGTCATTGAGGTAAGCTTTTTTTATCTTGCCCTTCGCCTCAAGCTTGAAGAAAAGCGCGCCACCTCCAAGAAATGGTTCGTGGTAATTCTCAAAATAGGGAAGACTTTTGGTAAGCTCATCGAGAAGTTGGCGCTTGCCGCCAGCCCATTTCACAAAAGGTCTTGCTTCTTCAGGCATACGTTTCCCACCCTAAATCGGATTTGAGCATTTAAAGCTTTCTGGGCCTGTTTTCCGGTAATGCGAAACCTCTGGAAATAGGTTGAAGTTGGGGGAGGGTCAGGAGGACCCTCAAACTGGGGAGGGGCGCTCCCTTCCGCGGTTCGGGAAGTTATATAAATATTGTATGGGGATTTCCGGCATGGCAGCCGGCGCCTCCGCGCAGATAAGCCGCGAGGAAAAGGTCCTCGGGGAGATAAGCGCGAGGATAGAGGAGCGCACTTTCCAGTTCGTGAGGATGCACGACGACATGGTGAGGGCGAGGGCCGGGGTGCTGTACGAACTATACCTGCAGGCTTCGCCGCAAGAGACGGTGCGGCTTCTGGGGATTGAGGGCGAGCAGAAATATTTTTCGGGCCAGGTGCGCGCGTACGTGGAGGCGAGGGGGTTCAGGGACTGGGACTCCTTCCTGCGCCCCAGCACGGACGAGTACGAGAACGCGAGGATGAGGGGCGCGCTGGTGGAGGACTGGATGAGGCTCCCGGTTGGGAGGAGGAACGATCCGGTCGCGATGTACCTCCTTCTGATGAAGCACGAGGTGTTCGGGATAACCGGCCCGCGGCTTGACGAGAACGGGATGGAATGGGCTCAGGAAGTGCTTGTTCCGGAGTGAGAAGCTAGCCCAGCACCGGCTTTAGGATGCTGTCCCTTACCCTTTCCAGCTTTTCCCTGTTTGTTGCATCTGGTGTGTTTGCTATCGCCTCGTCTATGTGCGCGTAGAACTCCCGGTAAAGCGGCTCCATGCCCCTGATTGAGAGGATGGTTGGGTCGTCCAGGTTCATTCCGCCCGAAAGCTCAAGTATCTGCCTCATCATGTCCTCGGCCCAGGCGATGTTGTAGGCCTGTGCTTCGCGGGCTGCGGGGGTGGCCTCCACGGCTGGTGCGGCCTCTTCAGCAACCGGAGGTGCCTCGGCAACCGCCGGGGGCGCCCTCTCCGCAACTGCGGGCGGAACCGGTGCGGCCCTGGGCGCAAGCATCCTGTTCAGGTCCGCCCTCAACGAGAAAAGGAACCTCGTCCTGTCCGGTGAAACGTCCCCTTCAAGAACTTCCTCTATGCCCCGGACAGGACGAGGT
>JAKQHW010000067.1 GCA_029557835.1 Microcaldota archaeon | reverse complement strand
CCTGCACATGGTGGGCCACAGGCACCTCCGCAGAAAGCAGATAATGAGGGCAATCCTCGCAACAGACCCGAACATAGGCCAGGTGGAGCTCTGGGAGCTCAAGGGAGAGGACGGCTTCCGCCTCATGGAGAGGCAGGGCGGCAGGCCAATAGGGGAGGGCCAGCGTGATTTCCTTTTCAGCATGGACCCCAGGATAAGGAACGTGATTGGCGGGAACGTGATTGTTTTCAACCAGGGGAAAATAACGATGTTCAACTCTGACCCTGACGATTTCAACACTACCGAGGTGCAGGCGGGCCACCCTTACGACGCCCCCGGATGCTGGATACCCCTCGGCAACATGTCCGGCGGCCGCATGGAGGTCACGCACATGGTCGCCATGGAGGGCGCAATAGACCCGAGCGGCAGCAGGGAAAACGACCAGATGAATTTCCTGGTTGCAATGTCCCGCCTCATCCAGAAGGAGCTCTATTCCCAGAGGGACGAGGAAATCGGGAAGATAGACCCGCTCACAAACCTATGGAACAGGCGCTTCCTGAATGAGGTACTGCTCAAGATGGCGGTAGCAAGCATAATAAGGAAAAGGCGCTTCGCGGTCGGTTTCATAGACCTCGACGACTTCAAGAGGCTTAACGACACCTACGGCCATTCCACCGCAGACGAGATGATGGGCATAATCGGCTCCAGGCTCCGCTCCGAGGCAGGGGGCTTTGCTTCCAGGTACGGAGGGGAGGAGTTCGTGCTCCTCAGCCCGGGCGTCGCAACACTATCCGACCTGGAGAGGCACGGCGCCTATCTCCACAGCCTCTTCAACCCAATGCTTTGCAGCACCGAATGCGGCCCGGTTGAGGCCCGCGCCAGCATAGGCGTGGCCGGCTCCTCCATATGGCAGGAACTCCGGGAAGTGAAACGGTTCCCTTCCGATTTCAAGGAGAAGATGATGGACGCGGTGAGGGAGAGGATAGACAAAATGAAGCAGCTCAGGGAGCAGTGCGACGCGGACCTCAAGCGCATCCGCAGGCAGAGGAAAATGCCCCAATCCGTTGATGGCCCGCTGCAGGAATATGCGCGCAACTGGGGCGAACTGCTGATATCCCTGGCCGACATGGCGATGTATGCGGTCAAGCTAATGGGCAAAAACGGGGTCGCGATGCCCTACGCAAAGAACGGCGAGCTCTCTTTCCATCCCCTCAGCTGACCAGCGCCTTCAGTACCCTCAGCAATTGGGGCCTTCCGCCCACCACTTTCGCAACCGGGCCGGCAAAGCTCCCTTCCAGCACCTTCTGGAGGTCCGCATCCGTAATCGTATTGAAGATGTGGTTGAGGTCGTCGTCATTCACCTCCTCCATCACCTTCCTAAGCAGCAGCCTCTTCGCCACCTTCTTCCCCGGCCCGGCCCTCCATACGTTCTCGTATTCCTTGAGCACTTTTTCCGAGTAATCCTTCTTCCCCCTCGCCTTCTCTGCGACGTTCGCGGCCATTATCCCGGCCTCCATCGCCAGGGCGATCCCGCCCCCATGTATCGGATCCACCTGCTTGGCCGCGGTCCCTATGCACATGAACCCGTCCTTCACAAACGAATCTATCGGCGCCCCCACCGAGATGACCCCCCCAAAGTCCTCCAATACGCTCGAATCCTTCAATTGGGGATGCCCCTGCACAAACTTATCCAATAGGAGTTTGGGGTCCGCGCCGTCCACCTCTCCCCCCTTCTTCCAGTTCGTCAAATGCGCCCCTATCCCTATGCCCACATTCGCCTTCCTTGCATCCTTCGGGAATATCCAGACATACCCCCTGGGCGCAACATCGTTCCCGAAATAGAGCTCTATGAGATTCTCATGGTCGTACGGCTTCATCTCGTACTGGTAGCAGGTGTCCACATCGTAAAGGGTGGCCGCCGCCTTCAGCCCGGCCTTCCTCGCGACCATGGCCTCCATCCCTTCCGCAGAGACCACCAGCGGAGCCCTCACCTCATAGGGCTCCCCGCCCCATCTGGAGACCATCACCCCGTCTATTCTCCCATCTTTTTTCACAAGGTCCGTGACCCTGTGGTAAGTCTTCACCTTCGCACCCTTCTCCACGGCCAGCTCCACCAGCCACTTGTCGAATATCTTCCTCTCCAGCACCCAGCCCTTCGTATCCCCGCTTTTCCATGTTATGCTCTTCCCGTTCGGGGCCACAACCTTCGCCCCGTGTATCTCCGTTGAGAAGCACCACCTCGGCAAATCCAGCCCCTGGGCAACCACTTCCCGCTGTCCCAGCCCCTCCCCGCACCTTACGGGCTCCCCCAGCTCCTTCCTCTTGTCATAAACCATTACGCTCTGCCCGTTCTGGGCCGCAATCCTCGCCATCGTCGCCCCGGCAGGCCCCCCTCCGATGATAATGACATCATAATCGTAGTCCGCCATAAGCTCACTCCCTCTTCTCCACAAACCTTATGCAGTTGGCCGGGCATACCCTAACGCACGCCCCGCACCCTATGCATTTTTCCGGGTAAGTCTTCATCCTGAGCCCAACCAGCTCGATCGCCATGACCGGGCAGACCGATGCGCAGCCCACACACTGTATGCATTTGTCGTGGTTTATCTCGATCTTGCGTGCCATGCGTTCCATTTGTTGAGATATCTTTTTAAACCAAAAGACGTTACTTACATGCTATTTTCCCTCTGCACACACTTCCCGAAACCTTTATATAGATGTTACAAACCAATAGTGAGTTGCGTATTTTGGGGAGGAAAACTGGTCGCCTTGCCAGCCAGCGCCGCTCGGCGCTGGCCTAATTCTCCAAACCTCCAGAGCTGGTGATATGGAAATCCCAACTGTTTTATCCATTGCCAATCAGAGTAATTGGGTGTTTGCTTGATGGAGATAGACGGTTCCCGGGGGGAGGGCGGCGGACAGCTTACAAGAACGGCCCTCACCCTTTCCGCCCTCACAAATACCCCTGTCCGCATCTTCAACATACGCGCAAAGAGGGACAAGCCCGGCCTGCGCCCCCAGCACCTCGCCGCCGCAAAGGCAGTCCGCTCCATCGCCAGGGGCACTTTGGAGGGCGCAGAGGAAGACTCCCGCGAGCTTTCCTACACCCCCTCCGGCATAATAGGGGGAAAATATGAGTTCAACATAGGCACTGCCGGCTCCTCCATTTTAGTAGCCCAAACCATACTTCCCCTTCTATTGTCCGCCGCCAAGCCTTCCGAGGCAAAAATAACCGGCGGAACCCACAACCCCGGGGCCCCTTCCTACGACTATTTCGAGAGGGTTTTCCTCCCCGCCCTCGCCCACCTGGGCTGCCCAATAGAAGCCGAAATGTTCCGAGCAGGCTATTACCCCAGGGGAGGGGGCAAAATCCGCATCCGCGTGAAGCCGTCCAAGCCAAAACCAACCGGCTACTGGGCCAGAGTCCCCTTCCCCCAAACCCGGGCAATAATCTCCCTAGCCAACCTCCCCATGCAAATCGCCATCCGGGAGAAGAAAATCTTCTACCATAATGACATGCGCGTATACGTACGGGAGGAAAAATGCACCGGCCAGGGCAACTCCATCCTCGCATACCGCGGTTTCGTGGGTTTCCAGGTGATGGGGGAGAAAGGGAAGCCCTCCGAGAAAGTAGGGGAAGAGTGCTTCAACGGAATAAGGCAGGAAGGCGACGTGGATGTCGACCACCGTTTGGCAGACCAGCTCCTCATCTACGCAGCCCTCGCCGGAAAAACATCATACAAAACCTCGAGAATATCCAGCCATACAGCAACCTCTATAAATCTAATAGAGAAATTCCTCCCGAACAGGTTCTCCATGGATGGGGCAACAATAAAGGTAGAATGAAATGGTGGCGATGCTGGACAAGCCCGGGCTTACGCTTGCAATCCTTTTCGGGGCGGCAGTCTTCATTTTCGGGGGCGCCCCCTACCTCGCATTGATGCTCTTCTTCCTCATTCTTGCAGTCTTCGTCACCAAATACGGCTATTACGAGAAGAAGGAGATGGGGATATACGAGCACGACCGGAGCTGGGAAAACGTCCTTTCCAACGGGCTGGTCCCCGCAGCCTGCGCCGCCCTCTCCCCGTTCGTTGGCCCGATGCCCTACATAGCATCCATCTCCGCAGTCACCGCGGACAAGTTCGCTTCCGAACTGGGCGTCCTCTCAGGCGAGCCAATCTCCCTAGACGGATTCAGGAGGGTGAAGCCTGGCACCTCAGGTGCAGTAAGCATCCTTGGTTTCATAATGTCCCTGTGCGGAGGCGCCCTCATAGGGATTTCCAGCGTATTCCTCTTCGGCCTCACCCCCACCGCCGCCCTTTTGGTGGCCCTCGCAGGCTTTGCCGGTGGCGCCATAGACACGCTTTTCGGGGTCCTGGAGGAGCGCGGCCTCGGCACAAAGGGGACCACAAACATAATATGCGCAATCGCAGGCGCGATAATGGGCCTGTACATCATGTGATCATATGAAAGCATTCGTGATTTGCGGAGGGAAGGGCACGCGCCTCAGGCCCCTCACGCTCAAAACGCCGAAGCCGCTCCTTCCCATCCAGGGAAAGCCGATCCTCCTCCACATAATGGAGCGCCTCAGGGCCGAGGGAATTTCCGAATTCGTCCTCTTCACCGGCTACCTCAAGGAGCAGATAAGGGCATATTTCGGGGACGGGAGGAAATTCGGCCTAAAAATCTCATATTTCGAGGAGGAGGAGGAACGCGGAACCGCCGGAGCCATCCTCCATGCGAAATCCCTCCCCGAGGAGACCTTCCTGGTCACGATGGGCGACCACCTCTCCTCCTATCCCCTCAAGGAAATGCTCGCTTCCCACAAGAAATCCCGCTGCATCGCGACGATAGGGACCCTCCAGCACAACACCAAGATAAATTACGGCGTAATCCGCACCGGGCCGGACGGAGAGGTCAGGGAGTTCCAGGAGAAGCCCGTCCTCTCCCACACCATAAACACGGGCATCTACCTGCTCGAGCCTGAAATCTTCAAATTCATAAATGAGGGGGAAGATTTCGCAAAAAACGTGTTCCCCCGCCTGCTCTCCAAGGGAAAGCGCATAAACACCTTCCCGGTCCATGAATGGAACGACATCGGGAACCTCGACGATTACGCGAGGATGGGCGGAAAGGCCTAAACCCTCACAAACATGAGGAGAACCGCAATCCCAATCAGCGCCTGCATCCCCATGAACACGAGCACGAGGTTCCTCTCGCCCATGCCCCCGCCCGCCCTCATCACAAGCTGCGCAAACCCGCGCACCTTCCCCTCCACCGGGTAAAGCTTCCCCCCTTTCAGCTCCCCCCACCATTTGCTGCTCGGGAACCGGTTGTATGCCTTTATGAAGAAATCCACCACATAAAGCGACAGAATGAGCGCGCCAGCGGTCTCCAGGTCCCCGATTATCACCCCTGCGGCAACCACGGCCCCTATCGTGAGGTTCCCCACATCCCCTGGAAAGGCCTTTGCAGGGTACCAGTTGAATTTCAGGAAGCCGAGGAGCGCCCCGAGCATGGGCACGAAAAGCACCAGCATCTCCACCTTCCCTATCGAATACGCTATCGCAGCCATCGTTAGCATTATTATGCTTCCCATGCCCGCCTCCATCCCGTTGAACCCCGCCAGCATGTTGGTGAGGTTCGACGCGACCGCCACCCCCACCGGAATCAGAACAATTATGTAGAAAAGCCCGAAATCCACCTCCCCCACGAACGGCACCGCCATCGCGGTGCTGCCCGCCGCGCTAACCGCCACGAGCGGGACCGCCGCGGCCAGCGGCAAAAACGCCTTCACCGCCTGGGGGATGTCCAGCAAATCGTCCACGATCCCTATGAACCCCATCGCGTGTATCGTCACCAGGGCGGCCAGAACATATGTTATGTTGAATTCCATCCCGTTGAACGTATTGAGCATTATCGCAAGTAGCACCCCGGCGGTGAACCCGGCCACTATCGCGAGCCCGCCCATTTCCGCGACTTCCGGCCTGCCCTCCTTGTTCACGTCCTTCCCCACCATCCCGAACCTCTTCAGCCTCGGAATCAGGAAATAGGAGAATGTCACGGTCGTCAAAAGGGAAAACGCCAGCACGCCCAATATCAAAAGGAGCATCTAACCCCCCACTGCGAAGGCCCCTGGCAGGGAATGCTCCTTCTGCCTCCTTAGCCCTTCAGCCAGCACGCTGCCTTCTATCCCGTCCACCATTATGAGCCGGTTCCTCTTGTCCCCGTACTCCAGCCCGTCGTCCAGCATCTTTATTTTCGTGAAGGGTATCCTCCTGAGCCCGACAATCGCCCCGTCCACCCGGTCCACCCTTCCTCCCTGGACCACTGTATTCATCATGTACGCCTTGTTCGAAAACACCGCTATCTCAGTAACCCCGTCCTGCGCGGTTGCGCTGGCGAAATAAGCGAAAACGTTCATGCTCCTCCCGGCGGCCGCATCCAGCGTATCGTATGTGAATACCACCCTTCTTGCCCATTGAGTCCCAAGCGGGTCCAGCACCACCGGCGCGCTTCCCGCATAAAACCTGAACGCGTTTGGATAGGCGAATATGCCCACCTCGCCCTTCCCCCCAGCCCACTGGTACATCTCCACGGTGCTTTCCGAGGGGATGGCCATCCTCTCCCCTTCATATGCATGCACGCCCATGTTTGCCGCCATGGTCAGCACCGCGGCAATCATCAGCAATATCGCAGCCGGCTGGGCAAGCATCCTCATCTTCACCTCATACATCGCCGCTATCACGTAGAACACTATGAACCCGAAAAGCCCGGCTATCGCCGTCCTCGCCATGTCCCCCTGCGAAAAAAGCAGGCAGAGCGAGAAAACCGCCATGAACGCCAGGTTGAGCGGCCTGTCCTTCTCCTTCCATATCTCCGCAAGCCCCAGTGCGCTCGTGCACGCGAGCACCACCGCGCCCACCGGGTGGGAGAAGAGGAGCGCCGCCGCCCCTATGATGGGGGGGCCTGCCTTGTCCTCCCTCCTCTCCTTGGCTCCCTCCAGCAGCAGCGCGAAAGAGAACGGCAGAAGGTATGAGTACTCCCCGACATAATAGTCGACCCCGGTTGCGCTCCCGATGAAAATCCCGGCTCCCGCAACCACGACCAGCATCGCCAGCCCTATCCTCCTGTTGCCCATCGCTTTTGATACGAGCCCGGCAGCCAAAACAGCGAAAGAGGCCGCCAGCATGAGAACCAGCGCCATCGGGTCCGCCACGGCAGCCGCGTTGTTCAGGGCGACCGGCATCGTCGCCAGCATCAGCCCCCCGAACATGCACTTCCACTCAGGCAGCTCAACGCTCCTCAGCGCGAAATAAACCAGCACAGGGGAAAGGACCACGCTCGCAAACGCAAGCAGGTACGCGTTCTGGGCGTCCGTTATCCCCAGGGCGGGCAGCTCCCCGTACCCCTGCTCCGATATGCCGGCGTACCCAAAAAGGAAAAATCCGGCAGAAAAAAGGACCAATGCAGCCAAATGGAGGTATTGCTTCATCTCATCCCCTCGAATATCTTCCTGGCGTTCTCAACAGTATACACCCTGCTCTCATCCATTTTCCTGACCACCATGTCTATCTCTTTCGGGGTGTGCGCGCCCGCAATCACCGCCAGGTTCCTCGCGTGCAGCTTCATGTGCCCCGCCTGTATCCCGGTGGTCCCGAGCGCCCTCAGCGCCGCAAAGTTCTGCGCCAGCCCGACCGCCGCCATGACCATGGACAGCTCCCCTGCGCCCTCTGCCCCCAGTATTTTCTGCCCGAGCTGCGCGACCGGGTTTATGTTTATCGCGCCGCCCACCGTGCCCACAGCTAGCGGAACCTCTATCTCCCCCACCAGGTTCCCGCCCTCATCCGCATAATACCTGGTAAGCGGCTTATAGCTTCCAATCGCCGCATAGGAATGCGCCCCGGCCTCCACCGCCCTCCAGTCGTTCCCGGTCGCCAGCGCGACCGCGTCCATCCCGTTCATTATCCCCTTGTTGTGTGTGGCGCACCTGTATATGTCGTGGGCGGCCATCTCGTACCCGTCCAGCACCCCCTCCACAACTTCCCCGCCCACCACTTCCCTCTTCCACACGCACCTTGCCCTCGCCTTCCTTTTCACCGCAAGGTTCGTCAATATCTTGAGCCGCACCTTCCCGCCCGAAACCTCCTCAACAATGGGAGCGGCCCCTTCCAATATGGTGTTCACGGTGTTCGCGCCCATTATGTCCCGCACGTCCACTTCGAACATCAGTATGAGCATCTCCCCCCTCGCGGTCTGTATCTCCCTCACTTCCAGCCCGCGCATTCCTCCCCCGTACCTCTCCACCCCTGCCGCGTATTCCTTCGCTTTCTCCATTATCCTTTCCTTCCCCTCCAGCACCTTTTCCTTCGCCTCCTTCCCGACCCCAACGACCTGCATCTCCCCAATCATGATGGGCTCGTCCGCATCCGCAGTGAACCCGCCGCTTTCCCTCGCCAGCTTGCACCCGTTCGCGCATGCCGCAACCACCGAGGGCTCCTCTATGACCATTGGCACCACATACTCCTTCCCGTTGACCACGACCCCGGGAACAACGGAAAAAGGGAGGTGGAACCTGCCCACCACGTTCTCAACCATCCGGTCCGCCACGTCCATTTTTAGCGCATCCCCGTCCAGGAGCAGCTTTTCATCCTCCCCGCTTATCCTCCCCGCTTCCCTCAGCCTTTTCAGCCTGTCCTCAACTGGAAGCTTGTAGAACCCTGAGAAATCCATGCCCTAGATTTGCAGGAAAACCTTTTTATTGAATTGGAACGCGTCCATTCTTCCAACTGGCATCACTGCGAATCCGGCACGTCCGCCCGCATCCCGGCGTTTTATGGAGGCAATGGCCTAAAATAGGTTCTCCTGCTTTTCCACGCAACACGGCCCGTAGAGCGGCCTGTCCTTTTTTTCCGGCTTGAAAGGCAGTTCGAATGGCTTTCCGCAGCAGGAGCATTCCACCTCATACCATTTCACTTCGCGTGCAATCTGGTCCAGCGCCCGCTTCATTTTTGAGCCAACGCTAGGTTTTGGCTTCCTCTGCACATTTGCGGCATCCAAGGCGACGCCATGTTTTTCTTTTTGTGCATGTACCATAAAATCCACTAATATATTCTCTCAGCCAACATTTTTATATATTCGCTTTTTACTATTTTTTAACACATATCATTTCTCCAGCATCTCCAGCGCCTTAGTAATTTCGGCCAGGGATTCGTTCACTTCCTTCAGGTAGAGCTCCCTCACCGCCGCGGAAAGCTTCCTGTTCTCCCGTGAGATGAAGTATTTCCCCTTCTCCCTCTGCAGGAGCCCCTGGTCCATCAATTTCTGCAGATGGTAATACACTGCTTTGGGATTTGGCTCCTCCCCGGTCTTCGCCTTCAATTTGTCCAGTATTTCCTGCGTCGTCGGCTCCTCACCCCTGGCAAGGAACTCAAAAAGCACGTCCAATAAGTCTATTATCAAATCCCTGCTTTCCTTCTCGGAAATCAGCCCCAGCGATAGCGCGACCCACCGGACCAGGGATTTTCTCGTAAGCCGGACCTCATCGTCCAGCCACATGTTCCTCAGCACAATTTCCTTCCTTATGAATTTTGATTCCGGTATCATGCATCACACCGGCAGCCCGCACCCGTCCATTGACAGCCCGAAATCGGCATATTGCGCCTCGCAGTCCCTCATGCACTCCTCCATCCCGTACGAGCCGTACTCGTTGCAAATCTCCCGGCACTGGTCCCTGTATGTATCCCTGCAGCAGGTGGTCGCATCCCCCCACCCCTCGGCCCTGACCTCGTCCATGCACCTGCTGAAGCACCCTTCTCCCTCGCCCATCCTGTAGCACAGGTCCGTGCAAGCCTCCCCATATGTCCCAAGCCTGCACGAGCTTGAGCCGGAAGTCCCAGTCGGCCCGCAGCATCCAGCGAGGGACAGCGCCCCCAAAAGCAGGAAAACATGCATGAAATTCATGGGAAACCCTTCCAGCCAATAATTTATATTCCTAATTATGCAAAATTATTGCAGGGTGGAAGGATGAAGGTTGAACTCACGATATTCCCTGGCCCGATTGCAGCGAGGAGGTCAAATTCCGTGGACCTCGTGGTGAAGATAGATTCCACGCGCGACTCCTCCATGTGGCACGAGGCGGAGGTGAAGCTGCCCCCTGCGCTCTCCCTCTCCCAGACGCAATCCCAGAACTCCGGCAGGTTCCGGCTCGGCATAGTGGAGCCGCGCGGCTACCTCCAGAAGGAGATAAAGGTCTACGCAAGCCACAACACCGCGCCCCAGCTCTACAAGTGCGACGTTGCTGTCTTCGCATACGATTCGCAGGCCAACCTCAAGGACCGCACGGACACATATGTGCAGCTGAGGTGCGAGAACCGCTAATTAAAAACCTATTTTTCCCTATTCCGCCCATGAAAGGGCTCATATTCTCCGAAGGGAACGGATACGGCCACGTCTCGCGCGACCGCCTCCTTTCCGCGCACCTTGGCTTCCCCATAATGACCTTCGGCAAGGGCGCGGAGTACTGCAGGAAGAATTCGATGGATTTCATAGAGATCCCTTCCCCATACAGGATACTTTCCGAAAAGGGGAAGGTGAAGATAGCGACCGATTATTCCGGCCTCTCCGAGCTCTTCCATCCGGAGGTCCTCTCCCGCATCCTCGGGCATTTCGAACGCGTGGACAGGATAATCGTGGACGGCTCCCCCCTCGGCCTCGCGGGCGCGATGCTTTCCAGGAAGAAAACAATATTCATAACCAACGACATAAGCGCCCTCGTAGGAATCCAGGGGGAGATGAGGAAGAGGGTGGCGTACTCCCTGCTCCAGCGCCTGCTGAAATACCCCGAATCCATATTGGTGCCGGATTTTCCCCCGCCCCTTTCCGTATCCATGCAGAACCTCCGGACCGGCCTCCCCCTATCTTTCATCGGCCCTTTGATAGAGGGGGTGAAGCAGATGAAGCACAAAAAGAAGTACGCGGTCACAGGCCCGGTGGAAAATATGGTGCGCCCTCTCCTGGGCGAAAGCGCGGTTTACGCGAGCGAGGTCGCGGACATCCGCGCTCATTTCGGCAATGCGGAGCTGGTAATCTCCCACGGCGGCCACACCACCATCATGGAGGCTCTCTCCCACGGAAAGGCCTCCCTCTGCATAGTTGACGGGGCATATCCCGAGCGCGCCAACAACGCAACCCAGCTGGAGAAGAAAGATGTAGGGATAATGCTGGATTCCTCCTTCTTGTCCGCTGAGAGCCTCCGCGCCTCCATAGATTACGCGCTCACCCTTGACAGGATGAGGCTCTCCCTCTACCAGCGATATGCCTCAGGCTCCCGCCCACTGGATTCAATAAAGGCGCTGCTCGGATAGCCTACTTCTTCGCCACCTTCTCCTCCTTCAGCACAACCTTCGCTATCCCGAACACCACGAGCGCTATTATCAGGAAGTTTATCAGGGCCGCGAGGAAGGCGCCCCATCCGAATGCAACCGGCCCGAGCTCGAATGTCGCCGCCTGCCATTCCCCTGCCGGGAGGAAGAATGTCACCGCCGGCATTATTATGTTGTTCACAAGCGACTTCACCAGGTCCGTTACCGCGGCGCCCATTATGAAGGCGACCGCAAGCCCCACCACCTTGTATTCATTCAGAAATTCCTTGAACTCCTGCGCTATTCCCATGTTTGCACCCGTTCCAGCTAATGGCAATAAGAAATAAAAGGGTGCCTAGTGCGGCTTCGTCCCCCTCGCCCTCATATGCGCCTCATCCTTCCCAGTGACCAGCCCTGCATCCAGGTACGCCTCGAATAGCGAGCCGCCGTAATAATTTATCACCATTGAATATGTTCCGGGAAACCGCCCCTTGAGGTCCCTAAGCCTTGTTTCCGAAGGCCCCTTCCCCATCGCCTCCGCCGCCTCCCTCAGCGCCCTCACCCTATTATCCCTGCTGCCGAATGTTTCCGGCTTCTTCTTGAACCTGTACGCGTGCCCGTCCTCACATGAAAGGAGGCCGGCCTCCCTCAGCGCCCTGAACGAAGAGCCCTGCCTGTTTGCCAGCCACCCCAGCCCGTTCCCCTCAAAATCCTCGTCAGAAACCTCAATGGGCCGCTTTCCCAAATATTCCACAAGCGCGAGCACCGCCGCTTTCCTCACTTCTTCCAGATGATATCTCCTCTTCGGGAGCTCCAGCCTCCCTTCCCTGAGCAGTTTCCTTATTCTCGCGCCCTCCATTTCCGGATGCATCGCCAGAAGCATCGCAACCTGCACAGGCTCCGGGATGGGCCACTTCCTTTCCTTTCCCGCCTTCGGCCGGGCGCATGGCTCCCGTTCAAGCAGCCTCAGGGCGGCTTTCGCCCTCCTAACAGCCGCATCAATCCGCTCCGGATGCACTGCAAAAGCAACGTTCCTCATGCGCGTATTTCCTCTTCCTAAATTTAAAAAATGGAGCGCCGGGGGAGGGATTTGAACCCTCGACTCCTTTTGGGAGAACAGCTTAGCAGGCTGCCGCCCTACCGGACTAGGCGACCCCAGCACCAAGAGGAAGGGGGGACACCCCCCTTCTCTCTAGGGTACTCATAACCCCCCGCGATTTTAGTATTAATCGCTGTAGGTCATTTTGAATTAAATAAGCGGTGGAACAATTAAAAAGAGCGTCGCTCTAAATAAGGAACACATTCTGTCAATATACAGGATGCATTAGCGGGATAGGGTAGCTTGGAGTGCCCGCTGGGCTCATAATGGCTTCGAGCCATCGGAAACCCAGACATTAACCGGACGAGCCGGTTGTTGGGGTAAAGATCGGTGGTTCAAATCCACCTCCCGCTATTCTCTTTTTTCTCATTTCCTGCATATCTATAAAAGTTTATTGCAACCAATCTTCCACTTAAGGAACGGGTGGGCCATCATGAAGGAAATAACCGTAATCGTGGAAAACAGGATCGGGACCCTCGCCAACATCGCGGAGGCGCTCGGGGGCGCAGGAGTGAACATAGAGGCCATTTCCGCATACGGCCAGGGCACGAACGCGATTTTCCGCATGGTCACAAAGGACCCCACCTCGGCAAAGAAGGCCATGGACAGGGTCCCCGGAGTCAAGGAAATGTCGGTTGCGGACATAGTGGTCGTGAAAATGCCCAACCGGCCCGGGGAACTGGGGAAAATAACCCGCAAGCTCGCAAACCGGAAGGTGGACCTGGAGAGCGTCTACATCCTAGGCAAAACAAACCATGATTTCACCGAGGTCGCGGTCAAGCCGGTGGAGGAGCACCTCCAACTTGCGAAGGACGCGCTTGGGGTTAAGGATTAGTCCAGCTTCAGCTTCCCTTCCCTTTTCAATTTCCTTATCTTATCCGCCAGTTTCTCCACAGCCACCCTTTCCTGCTTCCCGTCGTTCCTATACCTGACCGTGACCGACTCGTCTTCCAAAGTCTGGTAATCAATCGTAACGGCATAAGGGACCCCGATCTCATCAGCCTTCGCATACCTCCTCCCGATGCTCCCGCTCCCCGAGAACAACGCCTCCAGCCCGTTCTCCCTCATGAGCGCAACAATCCCCTCCGCCTTCTCTTTCAACCCATCCTTCTTCATCAGGGGGAACACACACAAATCATAGGGCGCGACAGAAGGCGAAAAATCAAACCATTCCCAGTCCTTCCCCTCGCTCTTTTCCCTGAAGGAGTGTTCAAGCATGCAGAAGAACAATCTATCAACTCCCATTGAAACCTCCACCACGTGCGGCACAACCTTCTCCTTAGTCTCTTCAGAAAAGACCGAAATCTCTTTCTTGGAATACTCCCCGTGCCTGCCCAAATCATAATCCGTCCTATACGCATTCCCCGCAATCTCGACCATCCCGTGCGACGTCTCCACTTCCAAATCCACGTTGCTCTGCGAGTAATGCGGCGTTTCCTCCTCCCTCAGGTGCCTGAACCACATCCCCTCCGGGTTCAGCCCCGCAACCGTATAGTATTCCCACTCCTTCACAAGGTAATACGCCATTATCTCGTTCGCTATCCCTTTTTCCACCATCCCCTCAGCGGAAACCCACTGCGGCGCCCCGCCCTCCGCCTGCGCCTCCCGCGTGAGCAGCCTCACTTTCTCCTTCCGCACCTTCCCAAATCCCTCAATAGTCGGCATTTTGGGGTTGAAGAAATATTCCAATTCCATCTGCGTGAACTCCCGCATGCGCACGAGCCCCCTCCTCGGCGAAATCTCGTTCCTGAAGCTCTTCCCTATCTGCCCCACCGCAAGGGGCAGCTTCGCCCCGTGGTTCCTGAACACGCGTGGAAAAGAGGTGAATATCCCCTGGGCGGTCTCCGGCCTAAGATAAGCCGTCTCCTGGTCCGCCCCTATCCCGGTCCTGAACATCAAATTGGAGAAAAACGCATCCGAAACCTTCCCTCCGCACGAGGGGCATTTTATATCGTTATCCCTAACCTTCGCGGTGATTGTCTCCAGCTTCCCGTCCCACTTGAACTCCATTTTTGACTCAACCAGGTGGTCCGCCCTAATCTTCGAGTGGCACTGCATGCACTCCACAACCGGGTCGGTGAACTCCTCCACGTGCCCGCTCGCCTTCAGCACAATCTCGGGCGTGACGATGGAAGATTCAACCTCCAGGTGCCCGCCCTCCTGCAGGAACATCCTCCTCCATAGCTCCTGCAGCCTCCTCTTCACCTGCCAGCCGGTGGGCCCGTAATCATAGAACCCGGACACCTGCCCGTAAATCTCATTTGATGGGTAAAAGAATGACCTTGTGAGCGCCAATTCGTATATTCTCTCGTGGAGTTCCATGGGCTAAATTTGTTCAAAAACGATTAAAAAAGAGGATGGCTTCAGAAATCCATCAGGCTCTTCTGGCTCTTCGGGTCTTCTTTGGGCTTCTCCCAGCTCATCTTCCCGAATTCCCCGTCGTAGCCAGGCCTCCAGTAAACCTGCCCTTCCCTCGCCTTTACTATTGCTTTTGCAAGCACCTTGTCCGAAGCCAAAACCAGGTTTTCCTCAGGCGCCTCCAGGGCTGCAAACTCGTTCCCGAAGTAATTCACAATCCTGAAGTACTCCTCCTGCACCCCCTTCGTATTCACGCCCGCATCCCGCACCGAAGCGATTATTTCCATAAGCGGGATAAGCCGGGTAAAAGGAACCGCGCCCGCCGGCATCGCCCCCTCCTTCCTGTCCGCGAGCTTCTCCACCCTGTGCAGCACGCCCACCGTCAATTTCCTCTTGCAGACCGGGCACAAGTCCCCCATCCTGATGGACTCTTCCGGGGAAAGGCAAACCCCGCAGCCCCTGTGCCCGTCCCAGTGGTATTTCCCCTCCTCAGGATAAAACTCATATGTCTTGACAAATCCCTTCCGAGTCCTTATTGCATCCATCACAGTGCGGTACGTCATCCTCTCCAATTCGAAAACATTCGCCTCCCTCCCCAATTTCTGCGGGGAATGGCAGTCCGAATTCGAAATGAGCGAAATCCCATCCAGCGAGCTCAGCATCCAGTTCATCCCGGGGTCCGAAGACAGCCCGGTCTCAATCGCAAATATGTCCTTCTCGTATTCCCCGAACGCCTCCTTCAGCGAATCAAAGCCGGATTTGGACCCGAACACCCCGAACCATGGCGTCCACGCGTGCGCGGGCACGACATAGATCTCCCTGGATATCCCTCTCAGTATGCCTACCATCTCGATTATGTCCAGGTTCAACGTGGGCCTCCCGTCCTCCTCCAGCTTCCCGTATTTCCCGAGCGCCTCGCTTATCTGCTTCACAATCTCCAGCGAAGGCGCAAAAATGACATTATGCACCTTCTTGTTCACATTGCCCCTGTAGAATATGTTGCTGACCTCCGTGCTCAGCAGAAATTTCACGTTCCTGAAGGAGAAAATTCCCTCCCCTTCATCCTCAAGCCGCCTGCCCAGCCCCCCGAACCATCCCGGGTGCGTGAAGTCAGCTGTCCCAAGCAGCCCTATTCCCTTCGTCTGCGCCCATTCAGCGAGCCCCTCCAGGTCCGAGCTGCCGCTCGTAGCCCGGGAGTATTTCGAGTGGAGGTGCAGGTCCGCAATTATGCGCATGCCCGTTTTTCAACCCCTATTTATTTAAAATCCGCCGCACAAACCCCACCATGGCATTCAGCCCTTCAAAATTCATCCCCGGAGCGGTGGAGGACATAAAGAAATCGGTGGGCTCGGACCGCTGCATAATCGCGGTTTCCGGGGGGGTGGATTCCATGGTCGCCGCGGCCCTCGCGGCGCGCGCGGTCCCCTCCCAGCTCGCCTGCATATTCGTTGACACCGGCTTCATGCGCAAGAACGAGACAAAAAATGTGGAGGAGGCCGCCAGAAAGGCGGGCATACCCCTCAAGGTGGTTGAGGAGAGCGAGCGCTTCATAAAAAAGCTTGAGGGCGTCTCCGACCCCGAGCAGAAGAGGAAGATAATCGGGGAGCAGTTCATCCGCGTTTTCGAGGAGGCCGCGAAGAAGGAGAGGGTTAAGGTCCTGATACAGGGCACCATCGCCCCTGACTGGATAGAGAGCGGGGGCGGCGGCCGCCAGACGATAAAATCCCATCATAATGTGGGCGGCCTCCCGGAAAACATCGAATTGAGATTATGCGAGCCCCTGCGCGAGCTTTACAAGCACGAGGTGCGCATGCTTGGGAAGGAACTGGGCCTCCCAAGGCACGTGTTCGAGAGGCAGCCCTTCCCGGGCCCAGGCCTCGCGGTGCGCATAGTCGGCGAAATCTCCCGCGAGAAGCTCGAGATAGTTCGGGACGCATGCGCAATCGTGGAGGAGGAGATAGACAACGCCTCCGCTTCCGGGAGGATGGAGCGCCCCTGGCAGTATTTCGCCGCTGTCCTCCCATCCAAGACCGTTGGCGTCGCCGGGGACGAAAGGATATACAAATACACGGTGGTCGTGCGCGCGGTAGGGAGCCTGGACGGGATGACCGCCAATTTCTCTCTCATCCCGCACGATGTCCTTTCCTCCATCTCCACCCGCATAACCAACGAGGTGCGGGGGGTGGGGAGGGTCACCTACGACATAACCAACAAGCCGCCTTCGACAATCGAGATGGAATGACTATTCAAGAATTGAGTTTAGCTTCTCAAAAAGCCGGCCGTTGTGGTGGTGCCTCTCCGACCCGTGGTTGGAGTTCATCGGGAGCGCCTCCCACTTCCCAACCGCGTGCGCATGCGCCGCGGCGGAATAAGCGTCCGGAAAATGGCTGTGCGCCGCCTCCACCCTCGCCACGCTGTCCCTCAGCCTGCTTATCGTATAAGCGGAATGGGATAGCGCGTCTGCCCTAACCGGGACCATGGCCCCTGCTGCCGTCTGTACCGGAACGGACTGCAATATCCCGGAGGCATCCTCGGTTCTGGGCGCCTCCTTTGCTTTCATAACCATTTTCTCACACATATATTACTCGGAAAGGCTTTATAAAACCTCCCCTGTTTTAGCCCCGACCGGATTTGAACCGGTGTCAACGGGTCCAAAGCCCGCTATCCTAGGCCGCTAGACGACGGGGCTAGGCATACATATAGCCGCAACAACGGTTTTAAATCCATGATGGGGATATGCACCCATGGAAGTGAGCCTCGCCCTCCTGCGCGCAGGCAGAATAAGGGAGATGAGGGCCCGCGCAAAGGAGATGCTCAGGAAGGACAAGCTCGACCCGGAGGCCTGGTTCATGCTCGGGATGGCGGCCCAGCACGACGGCCAGAAAAATCATGCCTTGGAGTGCTTCGAGCGCGCCCTATACGTGAAGCCCGACCCCAAATACCACCGCGCAAAGGCATCCGTGCACATGGAATCCTTCGAATTCGAGGAAGCCCTGGAGGACCTTCAGGCCGCCCTGGACCTCAAGGAGGACGCCGACTCCCTGTTCCTGCTCGCGGTATGCCTGGTTTTCCTGGACAGCCCTGACGCCGGGATGCACATGAAGCGGGCCAGGAAGAAGGACGCGAAGCGCACAAACGGGCTCCTCCAGGAATTCTTCCTCAAATTTTTCAAGGGGGACAAGGGCATCCCGGAAAAAAGGAAGAAGGAGATGTGGGCCAAGCTTTCCGGGCCCTAGCATCCCCGCCATCTGTTTTTATTGATTACCACACACTTATATATGTTGGTGGGCATGTGGGAATATTCCGCTCCCTCCAGCAGAGGGGGATTGAAAGGAGGCAGAAGCTGGTAAACGAGCTCCAGCGCATCGGCTTCGGAATTATAGACGACCCCCGCATATGCAACCGCGGCGAGATAATCCTCAACCGCGGCCTTAATTCACCCAATTCCAATTTCTGCGTCTTCGTCAAAACCTCAATTTTCGGAAGGACGAAAGTTTTCTTCACCGACCCGTCCAAGGGCGAGGGTGGCCGCGCCCTCTCAAAGAAGGAGCTCATGTGCCTACGCACTTCTTTCCGGGTAAACGATGCATGGGCAAATGATGTCAAGGAGGAGGTTGCGATGGTCCAGAAGTCTAAGGACCCGAACACCCGTTTCGTTGTAGCGCACGGCCACTGGGGGGAGAACGAGGGGAGGGACGACGGTGTTTCCAGAAGGAGAGACGTAATCCGAGAGATGCTCCTTTACCATTACGATATAGACGCGACCGGCTACCACAACCATATAATCCCAAGGCACATCCGCCAGATATCGGATTTGGAGGGGACATGCGGCATCCTCAAAATCCCGTCAATAGAGCTCACGCTCCCGCGCAGGAACCCGGACAGCTCGAACGGCCCGCACTTAAATATATATTTTAAGGATTTGGCCGCCGCGGAATCCTTCTATAGGATAATGGCGGACAGGCTCGTCCGCCAGTTCCCGGGCATGGCCCCGGTGATGGAGAGGAAAAAGGTGCTTGACAGGATAGGCGAGATGCGAGCGAGGGGCGAGCTCGCCCTCGGGGTGGCGCACCCCTACGGGGAAACAAACCTTGGTGCCGGGATGCTGAGCATGGGGCTGCTCAACGAGCTGGATGCGGGCGAGTCCCTCCGTTGGGTTTTGGATTTCGTGAAGAAATACGCGGACATGGTCGCGATATACAACCCCACCTTCTCGAACAAGCCCGTCTCTTTTTCCGGCCGGCTCATTTCCGAGGAGTTCTTCAGGCGCATCGTCTCAGATTATGTGGGCACCAACGCGAAAATGACCCAGAACAACATCAGCTACGCGTTCGCCCTCTACTGCAGGCACACCTTCGAGAAGAGGAGCTACTTCGACCACGACACCCACGCTTATGCGGGCGTACCCTGGTACTGGAGGATGCCCAGCCCCCTCTCCTACGGAAGGCTTGTAATCCACTTCGACGAGAAGAACAAGGGGCGCGCCCGGGAGGCCTTCGCGAAGAGGGACTTCGCCTCCTCCGAATTCGTGCAGGTGCTCCGCAAGGGCTCCTTTTCGCGCAACGGCTCCGAAATACCCGCAAAGGTCTCCTATGACGCGTTCGTGGAGCTTGAGAAAAAAGGGCGGAACAAGGGGAAGCTCCTGCCCGTCAAGGCGAGGCGCTCCCGCCTAAGGAAATTCGTCCTCCTTTCGGAGAAGGCAAGGCAGGGCTTCCAGTACCTGCAGATGCTATGGCAGGAGCTGAAGAGAAGGCTCAAGCTCTGGAAATGAGCCGCATCTTATTTTAAACCTCAGCAATCCATTATTTTCCATATGAGGATAGTCCACAGGGATTTGCGCAACGGCGAGCTCAAGCTCATGCTCCAGCGCCTGGAGGACCTCTGGCACATCGAGAGGGTCCTGCGCGGGGGCGACGTAGTGGAAGCCAGGACCTACCGGAGCGTCAAATTCGGGGACAAGGAGGAGAGGAAGCCCGTGTCCATCACCCTCCGGGTGGAGGGAGTGGAGTTCGCGGAAACGGCAAACCGCCTGCGCATAGGAGGGGTGATACTCGCGGGCAACCCCGAGGAGTTCGTGCAGAAGGGCAGGCACCACACTTTCGACCTGGAGCCCGGGGACACGGTCAAGGTCATAAAGGACTGGAAGAATTTCGAGATTTCGAGGCTGGAGAAGGCGGTGAAGGAGACCTCCCGCCCCACCCTCCGCATAATCGTGATGGACGAGGAGAAGGCGCTCACCGCGATACTGCGCGGCTACGGGATAGACTACGGCCCGGTGTTCTGGTTTTCCGGGAGCAAGAGGGGCGAGGATTACGAGAAGAAGCTTTCCCAGTATTACGGGGAGGTCGCAGCATACGTCTCCTCCTCCAAGGAAAAGTTCATAGTCGCCGGCCCGGGCTTCGCCAAGGACGGGCTCAAGTCCTTCATCCAGAAAAAGGACCCGCCCCTCCTCCAACGGATTGTGTTCGAGAGCTGCTCGTATGCGGAGAGGAGCGGGGTGAGCGAGCTCCTGAAGAAGGGGGTTGTGGAGAAGATAGCCGGGGAGGCGCAGATGGAGAGGGAGGAGAACCTGTTCGAGAAGTTCATGATGCACGTGAACAAGGGGGACGGGCTCGTTTCCTACGGGAAAAAGGAGGTCGCGGACGCGGTCTCCTCCGGCGCGGTTGAGACCCTCCTAGTTTTGGACGAGTCCCTGCGCAGGGACAAGGAAATAGAGAGGATGACCGAGGACGCGGAGAACAGGCGCGCGGAAATAGTCTTCTTTTCCTCCAAGGGGGATTCCTCCCACAAACTGAAGGGGTTCGGCGGGATTGCGGCCCTGCTCCGCTTCCGCATCTCATAGTTTTCCTGAGAGGGATTTCAGCTCCGTTTTCGCCTCTTCCAGGGTGTTTTTCCCTTTTTCCGTGAGCCGGTAATACTTCCTCCTCTCCTTCTGCTCGCCTTTGATCAGCCCCTCCCCCTCGAGCATGTGCAATACGATATACACCATCACCCTGCTGGGCCTGAACCCGTATTCCTTCTCAATCATTTCCGGGAGGGTGTATGCATAGCATTCCTTCCTCCTGATTAATGACAAAATATAAAGCCACAAATTCTCTATGGAGAGGTGCCTCCTGAGCCTTTTGAGCGGGCGGGTTTCAGGCATATGCAAGCCTCACGGGGCTGGAGGCCCGCGACCCTCGCCCTGGTCTCTCGACTCAGAAGCCGCGCCCCCTTCCGGGCTGCCTGCGCTTTCAGCAGCCCGCCTCCTTCTGGATTCGGCATCTATCCTTTCCTGCACTTCCCTTGCAATCTCCATATTCCTGTCCATGTTAGCATAAAAGTCGTCTATCGCACGGTTCCCTAGAAGCGCAACCTGCAGCTCCTTGCTCCTGAAGGTGGCTTCTTCTGATCTAAGCCGCTCATCCATCAACGAACCGGTTATCCCCCCTCCTGGTCGGTCGGGGTTGAACGCATCGCGCCTCTCGAAATATATCTGCATCTGGGTATCGCCAGTGAGCCTCTCCACCACCTGTTCCGGAAGCGGAGCCAACCTGTCGGCAGGTGTGCTTTGGCCTGCATTCTGGGAATATGCCAATGCGTTATCCTGGGTTGGATTTGTCAACAAATCTCTTGCCGCATCCAGGCGCGGCTGTTCAGCGCGTATCCGTTCTGAATCATCCAAGACCAGCCGGGAATACCCGGCAATATCCCCATTCCCTATGAGTTCCATTGCCCTCCTTGCCCGTGCCAAATCATCCTCCGAAGCATTTGGGTTGGAAAGAGTCTGCCGTGCTCTATAGAATTCCCCTTGAAGTTCTGACCCAAGATATCTCTCTGCCCAAGCCCTGCTCGCTTCGGATGAAAGCGGGCTTCCAAGAATCGCCATCGCGTTGTCTATGGATGCAGCATGCGCCTCCATGCCCGATGCCCGGGACTCGTTGTTGGCCGCCATTGCAGATATGCGCTCCTCCGGGCGCGGTTCTTCGAGCATGCGGGCGATTCCGAGAAGATTTCCGGCATACTCCCGCCTCTCGTCCAGGAGCCCGAATTCAACCATCGCCCTGGCAATCCCCGCATCTATATTATTCTGCCCAAGCAGCGCGAGCGCCTTGTCGCTGTCCAGCCCATATGGCCTGTTCTCGCCCGCAAGCTCCCCATCGGGCCCGAGCACCCCAGAGACCCCGCTGGCCTCCCTCGCCTGCTCAAAAACACCATCCATCTCCCTTCTCATGATGCCGTAGGATTGCCTGCTCAGCTGGTCATAATCGCCAAACGCTTCGCTAAATCCGCGGGCGGCCCCATCCCCCAACTGGCTCGTTGCGATCTGCACTATGGCCTCCCTCGCCTCGTTCCCAAGTTCCGCAACGGTGACCCTTCCGTCCTCCAGCGCCTTCTCTATTTCCGCGCGCACCTGGGGCGGCACATTAGTTAGGTTGAGCCCGCTCACATCAATCGCGACGCCCAGCGCGGCCGTGGAAAGCCCCATCCCAGCCATGTTCGCCGCGACTATTTCCGTCCCTGCCCTGAATGCGAAAGATTCCCCCCCGCAGTTCGCAACGCCCTCCCTAATCGCGGCCACCACCTGCGCGATTCCGCGGGTATCCGAGACGCCTTCCGGCCTCCCGGCGTTCAGCATGGAGAGCACTCCTGCCGCCGCAGACATAGCCGCAAGCATGTTCCCGTCCCCGCTTCCCTTCAATGCCGCGGCATCGGCCGCAAGGTTCCTGAAAACGTCCATCGCAGCCTCGCTGCCCTGCAGGAAATGTGAAAACTGCGAATAGCTCATCCCGGCCCCAACCGCGGCAAGCGCGTTCAATAGGACGTCCGGCCTACCGCTCCAGTCCATGCCTGCCAGGGCTTCGAATGCATCTCTGCGCTGCGCGTTCGTAGCGTTTGAGTCGGATATGATGCGCAGCGCCGCCTTGGCTTCTTCGGAAATCCCCTCCCGCCCGCTCTCAGCAGCCAGCATGTCCCTGCAGCCCCGGACCGGGCTCTGCGCAACAGTCAGCTCGTTCAATTGAGCCATCATTCCTATTGCTTTTTCTGCATTCGCAGAATACATCGCCATTGTAGGCTCCACCAGGTTCAGCCGTACGAATTCAGCGCATTTCTCCTTCCCGCTTATCGTGACCCTTTCGCCCGTCTCAGGGTCCGTATACTCTATCCGCACCAGTTCCCCCCGTTGATTGAACGTGGGCTTCATGGTCTCCATTATTTTTTCCGCGGTTCCTGCAAAACCCGCAAGCCGCTCTGCCTGCCATTCCGAAACCAGGCCGTTCACCGCGGTCGCCAGCCCCCCAGTCAGCCACGGTGCGTTCGAAAAGCGCAGGAATATGCCGAGCAGGGCCATGAATGCAGTCCCGACCCCTACGCCAACCGCGTCTCCGCTTCCGCGCATAACGCTTTGCGGCGCACCAGAGCCAAAACCCCCAACAACCGGCATCCCCATCGCACGGGCCTCCCCGGCAGTCATGCCCTGGTCCTGGCCGGCGCTTCCCCTTCCGCTGCCCGCAGCCATGCCCACCCTTCCGGAGGTTTTTTCCAGCAGCGGGCTCTTCTTCATCATATCCACAAATTGCTGTGCGGTTCCCCCAGCATCCTTTGCCAAATCAGCAACTCTAGTGGCGAGCATCCCCAAAGAGGACCCGGGGAGCGTATATCCTTTCCCCGCAATCGGCTTCTCCGCCCCGCGCGTAAACCTCGGGGTATAGAATGAAAACATCGCGAACGGGTCCCTTCCGGATGCGTACATCGCCGCGCCAAGCAGGCCGAATATCGCAAGAACCGGGAAACAGAGGGTGAACGTGAACCCGAGCCCCTCGGGCACGAGCCTCGGGGGGATGAAGACCTCGTCCACAGTGGGATAAAGCTGCATTGCCTGCCCCCCGACAACCGCCTTCTCTGGCCAGCCCCCGGCGTCATACCCGTCGCAGGGAGGGAACTCCAAATGGGAGCCTATCGGCTCCCCCAGGCAGGAGGACAGCACGCAAGCCAACTCGACCGGGTCCGAGCAGCAGAAAAGCACCTTTATCGTGCAACCATCGTCGCAAAGGCTCCCGTACGAATATGAAATTTCCCCCTTATCGCTGGTATATGCCCTGCACCTTTTTGAAACCGTCCCGTCCGGCTTCACCAGATAGACGAAGAGCGTCGCATCCTCAACCGGACTAACCCCTGAGGGGGTTATCACGCCCATGCTGCTGTATATGGTTTTCTCATCTTCATTTATGGAGGACGCTATGAATGGTCTGTCGGTGAACACGCTGCAGGATGGGCACGCCCCGCTGGGAAAGAGCATGGGATACCCCCCGATTATCCCTATATCCGGACCGCTTATTCCGGTGGCGGTGGGGATGCCCTCAGGCCTCACAATCCCCCCTCCGATGTCCGGCCCGAGCGTGAACGCTGCGGCGAACAGCACAGCGACCGCGAGCAGCACCGCCTTCATGCCTCCATTTTCCACATGCTCACCTTAAAAATTCTATCCTGTCCCGAAAGGGAATGGCCCCCCACCCGGCTCCGGCACCCCTCCAGGCACACCGTCCGCGAATTTCGTTTGGAGGCGGCACTCCATCTTCCCTAAATCAAGCTGCGGAACCGGGCCGCACAGCTCGCCTTGGGCAATCGAGAGCGGGTTGCAGCTGTAGCTGAGGTTTCCATCATCCCGGTACAATATCGGGTAGGAAGTGAACATGGCAATCTCCTGCCTCCTGTAGCTCTTGCCCGAGAAACAGGGCAGCTGCGAACTTTCCCCGAGGGATGCAATCATCTGCTTGTACAGCCCGGGGTTCGCCTCCACTTCAGCGCCATCAATGCTTATCGTTGTCTTCTCCCCGCCAATCTCAAAGTCGCAGACCATCCTATACGTGGACATCTCACCGGGAGGCATGCACACGTTTTCCGTTATGCAGGTTTCCGGCCACTTCACCATAACGGTGCCGCTGCGGGAAGTGTCGCATACCGGGCCGGTCCCACCGAACCTCCCCGTGCAAATCTCCGCGGGGTCACCAGCCGAGCAAGGAACGCATTCGCAATTCTCAGCCACAACCACTTCTGCTATTGACGTGAGCTTCCCAAAACCTGAGAAGCCCCTTGCGGCCGCAAGCGTCCCTCCGAAGAACTCGCTCCTGTACCCGGAAACGCCGCTTTCCGCAGTTCTTATGTATTTGGTCCCTGCGGACCCTGAATGCGCATAAGTCCAGTCACCGTAAATGATGCCGATGTGCCCGCTCCGAACAAGGTCATCCGCCCGCTCCCCGAGGAAGGACATGAACCTGGTGGCGCTCCCCTCATCCCAGCAACTCCCTGGTGCGTTCCTCCTTATGGAAAAGTCCGTGACAACAGTCGGTTTCCCGAACCTCCTCAGCATCTTTGACCCGAATTCCATTTCATCCGCAAGTATCGCCTCAAACCTCTCTTTTTCATCATCAATGCCGCAGTGTGAGTTGTGCGTGCCGAGTTCCCACTTGGTGGCGATCACATCCACCTTCTCCAATATGTCGCTGTGCATCGGGCTGCAAGCCGCCTCCCCATTGATGCAGGAGAGATTCGCGGAATAATCATCCCAGAGGGGCGCCCCGCCAGGGTCCCTGTAATCAAACATCTGCGAAACATGCGCCATCTTAGTCAGGTGTGAAGCGCCCTCAGCCCCGTAGCCGGCGCTAACCGCGACCATGCAATTGGGGCAGAGCAGGCCCACGGCATTGCCCCTCAGGTGCAGATACGCATCTATCTTCCGCCATCCCGGGCTCCCCCCATAGCTCCCCATGTCTCCGGCTTCCAGATTCCTAACCACTATTATTCCCGCCCCGAGGTTCCTCACTGAATCCGCGAGATACGTGCCGACCGTCCCATAACCGCCATCTCCGGTCCTGAACGCCTTCTCCAGCAGGGAAACCCGCTTCTCAGCCACATTTGCAAGGTAAGGGTGGGTTGTCTTGCCATCATCAACGCTCCCGCCCCCCCCTACAACTACCTTGAGCATGTCCCTCCCATCGCTCGTCTCAATCCGATAAAGCCCCTCATCGTCCGCGAACAGGATGGGCATCACGTTCCTCTGCATGTAATCCTGCAATTTTGTTTTTAGGTAATAAGCATCGGGAAGATAGTCCGGCCACGCGTCCTGCCTCCCCACCTCGCTCCCGTCCGGCATTTCGCATTCGCTGTATTCCCCGAACTTCTCCTCCGCGCGGTGCACCCCCCCCGATTCCCATTCCCCGAACTGCCCACCGTACGAGAGCACCAGGTATTCCTTTTGACTTGGCGGGATTATGCTCTTAACGAGCAGGGACGGGCAATACTTGTTGTCCTTCCTGTTTTCCCTGCCCTCATACCCCGGATTTGCCTTGTCCTCGGGAAGCGGCACAACGGTTTCCTTCGCCATGGTCAGATAGCTGCACTGCTCGCAGTATCCGTATTCCTTAATCTTCAGCTCTTCGTTCTCCAGCAGGCAGTTGCCGAACGCAAGCCCTTCCCTCACATCTCCGTTCACCTCATAGGTCACGGACCGGCTCATTATCACCAGTGCGGCGTTGGCCACCCCCACGCATTCTCCCTCCGAGTCCCTTGAATAGCAGAACTGGTCATAATTAGTCTTTTCGTTCTTGTCCACGCCCCCGTAGGATTCGGTGCTCCGTTCTTCGTCAGAAAGGACTGCGTGACAAATGCCTCGCATAGAAGACCCTTCGGTATGGTTCGTTATTCGCCCTGTAGCCGGATCGATGGTTTGCCCGATTATGCCGCCTATTGGTACTCTGTAACACACTGCAAACATATGCCCAGCATATGCCTCATCAGGGAACGATGGCATGCATGCCTGGACGAACGTGGTGTAAAATTTGCCGCAATCATGGTACTCCGAACACCCGGCCCATTTTTCCCTTGACAGCACCTGCCATATGGTGAGGGCTTGCCTTGTGTCATCAATGCCTTCTCTATATTCAAAGGCATTGAAATCCGGAGTCTGCTCCCCTCCGAGCAGCATCACGAGCATCTGCCGGTTGGTGTCCCCCGGACTACCGCCGTATCTATCGAACAGTTCGCTGTACATCTCATCCGGATTCCAGTTGAACGTCTTCCCTTTGGAAGGCATGCTCCTTACTCCACCCCCAGACACCGTTTTGACAATAGATCCGAGGGTTGCGCTCACATTGATCCTCTTCCCCGGATTGTCGAACGCCCTCGCCTCGTACGGCAGCCGCCCATCGCATACGACGGTTGCTTGGAGATAGTCATAATGGCAGTCGCATTGCACCTCCCCCCCCTCAGTGGTAATGCATGCCCCGCGCTTGTAGTCCCATGTGTTGCAGTATCCGGAGAGGCAGTCCATCCCTTCCAGGGTGCATTCGAACTCCGCGCCAGGCGCCCATCTCCCCTCCTCGTCGTAATGCCCTTCCCTGAACTGTTTCGCATAGACGGAATGGTGTGACAACATGTATGAGTAGAGCATGTGCGGGTCCCTTTCCACGGTCATCAGGTTCGCTATCACATCGTCGCTGCTGTCCGCGCCTATCCATTTGGCAATCACCAAATCCGCTTCTTCCCCGCCGTAGTAGTCCATGATCTCCTTTTCGCTTGTCGCGGGCCTGCCTCTCGCAATTATTATCTGGTCTATATACCCACGGAAATCGCTCATTGGATACGCGTTTTTCTCAAATTCCGCCCCGTAATAATTATATCCCAGAGGATACTCGTCCGCAATGGCCCCGAAGCTCCTATACCCCACAT
Source organism: Microcaldota archaeon (assembly GCA_029557835.1). GTDB lineage: Archaea > Micrarchaeota > Micrarchaeia > Anstonellales > Bilamarchaeaceae > CAIXOA01. Next base: position 13,673 of record JAKQHW010000067.1, on the reverse strand, counting down.
ACCTCTTGAATTCCTTTTCCCAATTATAGTGTATTGCGGAAACCTCCCTTATGGAATACCCCTGGCCCGGCCCGCCGTATGCGAACGGGCTTCCCGCAATCACGCCGTTTCTCTCTGTGGGATATGCCCCGTACGGGTCCACCGCAGGCACATCCCCATAATAATGGAGCGAGCACCTGATTGCGCAATCCTGGTACGAATAGCTCCTTATAGTTTCGTCAAGGGTGCACGTGTACCTTTTGTACTCGTCCCCCCACGGGCTGAGGAACATCCCCTCCTCCCTGCAAAGCTCCCCAGCCCCTCCGGGCCCGAGGTTGGGGATCATGTAATTAACATACCTGTCCTTAGTGCCGGATGGATTTGCGCCGCATCCGAAGTCCGTGAGCGGATAGTACATCACCGCCTCGTCGAATTCCGCAAACGAGCTTCCCACCCCGAACCTGAAGGAGTTGAGTGCAAAGCCGCCGTTGGTGTTGCCTGCGGCCCGTATCGTAGCGGGCGCCATGTCTAGAATCCTGCATTCTCCCTTATACAGGCCCATTGCGCCGCCCCGGTCCATCCCCCCGTATTGCGACGCGTCCACGTCCTTCGGATTCTTATCCTTCTTCTTATCCAAATCCTCAACATCCATGCCTATCGGCGGCCTGGGGTCGAACTCGAACGAGCCGCAGAACATCCCCACGCAGCTGCTGTTGCATTGGAGCAGTTCGGAACGGGGGCAGATAGGCAGGGTTTCTGTGACTTCTATCGGAATACGGATCTCCCTCCCCCCCACCATGGAAGCCATGTGGCTTTCCCCGGAAACAACCTCGCAGGTCATGTTCAAGACGCTGCAGGAGTTGGTTTCATACACGGTCCCGTTCGCGGTCACGCATGTCCCATCGCCGCTCGCATTGTCGTATTTGCAGCAGTTGTAGAGCACGGGCTGCGGTGCGGCGCACCCCATGAAAAGCAGGGCAATCCCGGCAAACGCAATCAAAATCCCCCTCATCATACCCACCTAGCCATCATCTGCAGGAAAATTCCGCTTTCCCCGCCCAGTAGCGTGGCCCCGTACCTCATGAACGTCACCGCTATCGCAAACGCGACCATGTTCTCATATAAAAGCCGCACGAAAGTCTGCGATATGAAGGATGCGAGGTTGCCGCTGCTTATCGAGAGCGCCGCAGCCGCCCTGGTCCCCTGCCCGCTAACCGCCACGGAGCCCAAGGAGAATCCCGTGAACACAGGTATGTTGCACAAGTTCTCCCTGTTCATCGTGGAGGGTGGGATGGAGGATGGGGGCGCGGTAACATGCGACTGGTCAAGCAGGAACAGTATCCCTGGATATATGAAATAGAAGCTTATGGCCAGCGCTATGAAGAAAGCGCCTATCCCCCGTGTGAAATGCAGCGTCCTCAGCACTATCCCCAACGGAAGGAAGAACGCCAGCATGTTCTCGCTTATGTACTTGAGCACGAACATCTGGCTGTTCAGCGAAATAAGCAGCGAAACTATCTTGTATTCTATCGCATGGGCGGTTTCCACGTATTTGTGCGTATCAGCGTTCCAGTTGCCCTGCCAGAACATTATCCCTATCATGGACAGGGATGAGTAGTATTCGAGTTCCTTCTCGTACAGTTCGTCGCTGTCCTTTATGCTGTAGAACATGCTGTTGAAATATTCCAGCCGCTCCCCGGCCCTGCACATCGCGGCGTCCAGCGGGTCCGCAACCTGCCTGTCCCCGCACGTTATCGTGCCGCTCCCAAAAGTGTGTATGAACAGCTGCTGCCCCCCATCTATCATGGATACGAGGAATATGACCATGATGGCGGTGGCCGCAAGCTGCATGAACTCGGATACGGAATACCTTTTTAGCCCAGCGAAATTGAAAGCGGTCGCTACCGCATAGAGGGTGCCCATTATTATGGCGGTTATCAGGATTGCCATGAGGGAGTTCACGAACCAGAAACCGCCCCCTCCCCAACCGGTGAAAACCGTGCTGAAAATATCCTCCCCGGCCATCAGATCACCTGCATCAGCCTGCTCAGGTCGACCTCCTGGCCCAAAAGCCTCCCAAGTTCCCTCGCAGACGCGCCTATGGCGATTATGTTCAATGAGAACAGGAAAGTGGCGCTAAGGAAGGATATCGAAGCCGCCTGCATGCTGATCCCCACCGCCTTTTCCAGTTCACTCAGCGTCCAAACATCAGTAAGCCCGTGTATCATCACCGCGAGGCTCACTATCCCAGCGGATGCGGCAACCCCTATCGCTGCCGCGATGTCTACGACCGAAAGAGCGCTCGCAAGCGTCATCGCCAGCGCAAGCGCCCCCCCGGCTTCCAGCGGAGGCACATACTGGAATCCCCTGCTTATCCCGTCCGCCGCGTCCACCAGCGTCCCCCAGCCCGCATCCCCAAGCATATTGTATGGATTCCAGAAAAGAGATTCCGCGACCAGAAGCGCAGGATATATTATGAACAGGGCTATGCAGATGGCGAGCAGCCCTCCCCCGAACTGCCTCATCATGGGGAGGGACCTTATTATAATCGCAAAAGGAAGGTACGCCATTATCCCCCCTCCGGAAATGAATGCGAGAAGCGCCATCTGTATCAGCACGGTCAGGTACGACGCAGTATCGGTATAAAGGGAAGTGCCTAGCACCTGTACCCAGCTGCTGAGCCCCTGGTACGGCCTTACGCTGTACCCGCTCGTCCCGTAAAGGCAGAATGTTATGGCAGGCATGCAAGGGGTGCGCGAATACCTGGAGGCCTCCTCCGCAACCCCGTAGAGTGCGCGCGCGGCCCTCATCTCGGTTTTTATGAAATGGCCCACGTTGGCGAGGTATTTGCCCGCGGAATCCATCATGTTGTCATCCGCCCCTATCTCCGGATGCGCATATTCCTGCCCTCCCCCGGCAAGCCCCGCCAGGTCGGAATATCTGAAGCTGCAGAACGAGTCGTGCACGAAAAGCACCAGAATCACTATGAAGAACGATACGAAAACCTGGTATATCTCCGTCTTCGCCCACACGTTGAACTGCGGATTGTTCAGCACCTGCCCCAGGGCATAGGCCAACCCCACCACCATCGCAGTCACCCCCAGCGAAAGCAGGGAAAGGGAATACACCCATCCTATGTCAGGGCAAACCATCCAAACACCTATGAAATCCTCGCGAGGGCGGAAACGTCCACTTCCGTCCCGAAGACTCTTGCAAGAGGCCTTATGACCGAGAGCGCAATCAACACGTTCAGCGCGGGCGTGAACACCCCTCCGATCATGAATATGTACAGCAGCCGGTCCACCAACTCCTCTTTGAGCAGCCTGTTTATCTGCTTTTGCGTATACCCATATCCCTCAAACTCATCCGTCTCCGGATAATCATATGTCTTGAAGGGGTCGCACTCCGCAGGCACGTCGAACGTGGAAACCATTGTTTCTACTGCCCAGCTCTCAGCCGCAGTCACGGCGTTTATATCCGGGAATTCCGGCTCCCCGACCCCCACGCTGTCGTAGAACCCCTGGGTTATGAGCACCCCGAGCGGATAAACGAAATAGAATGATATCGCAAATGCTATCAGGAAGCCGCCCGTGCCCCTCGTCACGTGGAACGTCCTGAGGAACAGCCCTATCGGCAGCAGGACCGGGAAGAAGAAGCCGGACGCAACCTTCAGCAGCACAAGCTGCGAGTTGAGCGCCAGCACAGCGACCGACATCGTCCGCGCCGCAAGCGATGCCGAGGAGAACGGCACGTTTATGCTGGAGCAGCCTGAGAACGAGAACGCCACCCCGAAAAGCCAGCAGTTCCCGTTCAGGGCGGAGAGGCTCCCCATCGGCACCACCACCTTGTTCGTGAAATCCTTGAGCATGCCCCACTGGTAATCCGCCATCTCTTCCGTGAATATTACCGCGTATTCGGTGTGCTTCATGCTCTCCTCGCCCGGGGGAAGGAACGCCTCACCGAACGCCGGGGCCACCACCTCCCCTGCAAATGCGTCCGCCCCCACAAAGCCCGCAATCATTACCGCGGTTATGAACACCTGCCACATCTCGCTGGTGGCCATTGCGCGCATGTGTTCCGCGTCCACGAGGTAGCTCAATAGGTAGAATATCATCAGCACCCCAAGCCCGGTTAGCGCGGCGAGCAGGGCAATGGGAACCCAATCCGGCGGGGGCGGGCCGGGCGTTCTGGTCGGGGCAGGGGTTTCAGAGCCGGGCATGATGTCCCCGCCCGGCCTTTCAACCGTGCAAGGGGTTATTACCGGGTCATAAGGCCAGGTTCCGCAATCCCCTGGGTTCGCCCTCGCATATTCGATCCTATCTCCATCTGTATCCAATCCTCCGTAAGGGAGGCAACAGCCTGTTCCACCATGCATGGTCTCTTCAACAACGCAGGATATTCTTGCAGTTCCGTCCGGGTTGCAGACATCCAGCCGCTGGGAGGCATAAGCAATAACCTGGTCCGGGGCCGCCCCGGCCCCCAGGGCCTCATCAGGGCAGCATCCGGTCATATACAGCGGACCGTCGCTGAAAGAGGCTGGGATGAGGAAAAGCAACGCCAGCAATGCGAACGGCATCCGTCTCATTGTATCATCCTCATCATCCCGGGCAGGTCAAAGTCGCCTCCGAGCATCGGCGAAAGCGTTATTATGAACATGAGGGTCACCGCGAGGTTGAACAGCGGGAGCACATATGCGGGTATCATAAGCTTGCTCACGCTAACCAGCTCGGTCGGACCCACCATCCCCCCTATCCGGTTGGTCATGGTCGCCGGGTCCTCGGCCATCACCTTGAGCGAGGGCGAGCCGCAGAACCTACCGCAATCAAGTATCATGGGCGGCTTCATGGTGAGCCCCTTCTCCGCCACGAACGCACAGTTCCCGCATTTTTCAGGGTCCTCAAAGACAACATCCGGTATTATGTACACGCAGGTCTGCTGATATAAGTCATTCTCCCAAAGGTACTGCGGATTGTCAGGATAAAGGTCCTTGCAGGTTTCCGGGCATGTCGGGTCGCTGTAATTTCCGGTCGTAACCCACATGCACTGGGACGGGCACTTCAACGAGTATTCCTTGCACGCGTACTGGTCGTAGAAACTTTCCCATGCGGAGCTTTGTATGCATGTGAGGTATCCCCACTTCTCCACGCACATCTCCCAAAGTTCCCTCCCATCCCTCAATTCCTTGCAATAAACGTTCCTGCAGCTGCTTTCGCCCACCTCTTTCATGGGGGCGAGCGTCCTGCACTCGGCAGGGCAGCCATCCACCAGCTCGCTCGCATCAAATTCGGCATACGCAGGGTCTTCCGGGTCGAAAGGCCTCGTGTTGCACACATCCGGCCTTCCGGCATACTTTATGCAATCCGCAACATGGTACGGCACCGGGAACCCGCATTTTGTGTATTCGCAGTATTTGAAATTATGTATGGAAAAGCCACCGCTCTCTATGTTTATTCCCCCCATCCCGAGCCCGACCAGCCTGTCTTCAGCCTCCCTCCTGCAATATTCGTCCCTCCCTTCCGCGTATTCCGGGAGCACCGGGCATTCCCTCCTGCAATAGGATTCCCTCTCGTCCGCAGTTGCATCGCAGTTGTTCCTTCCCTCGCATCCTCCAATGCACTCTTCCCAGAGGGGTCTTGCGGCCGCGTTGGCATCCGAGCATCTTCCAAGGCACGCAGTCCATTCGGCGGATGGCTCCATCTGGTTTTCTTCACAATTATATATGCAGGAGGCAGTATATGGGAATGGTCCCATATATGTGTGGCTGCAATCCAACATGCATTCGTCCCATTCCGGAGAATCCCTTGCATAAGTTGCATCGCATACGTCCGCACACGGCCTCCAACCTTCATCCATGAACAAGAAACTCTCGCCCGTGAACCCACAATAAGCAAAACAATCCCCCACAGGGCCCCTCACCCCCGTACCTTCGCAGTAAGCCCCACAGTCCTCCACGGGCGGCGCAAGCCCGTCCAGCCTGCACCCCCTTGCGCATCCCTCTTCGCAAGCTGCACGGTAGCCGGCCACGCAGCCGTCCATGCAGGTGCGGCTCCTCCCAGTTTCGTCCACATCCCCGATGTCCTCGATGCAGTCGTCATAAAGGGCCGCGAGCACATCCTCCTTCTCCACAAGCACCGGGCTTCCACTGCTGATGTAATCCGCTATCCTTGAAGAGGGCAGGCAGACCTCCGGGCAAGCGGAAAGCTGTCCGGTCGGCCCTTTCTGCGCCCCGTATATCGCGGCATCAAGCGTGTACCATGCGAGCGCATAGGTCAAAGGATATACTACGAGGAAACCCAGCCCGAAGGCAAGCAGCAGCCCGCCAAGCTTCCGCGTCATGAAAAACGTCCGCAGTATTATGCCCAAGAATATGGCGATGGGCGCAAGCCTCAGGCTCAGGAACTTAAGCACAAATCCCTGTGCCATAAGCGTGCCTATTATCGCCCCCAGGTTCTGTAGAAGCTGGTCGTACATCTCTACGGTTATCATCTCAGGCCCGCCGGTCCTGAACCGGTATGTTATGTACAGGTAAATCATGTCCTGCACGCCAACGGTGTGCCCTTGCGTCGCCTCCCTCGCCTTTTCCATATTGCTCTTCAATATGCTCTCATACAGCCCGAACGCAGCCTTCTTGTAACTTTCCAGGTAATCGTATGCGATATTCGCGGCGCAGAACCCCCCTCTCTCGCATGAGCCCGGGAAGCTCGGGGCTATAGTCCCCCTCACCGCCATGTCTATGAACAGCACAATCCCTATGATGAATATCAGCAGGAGGGCGCTTGCGAATATCTCCCCAAGCTCCACGTCCGCCCATGCCCTAAGGTCCGGGAGCGAAAACGCGTTCGCAATCGCATATGCGAGCGCCACCAGCCCCAGCATGACCATCATTATCAAAACAGTATATATCTGCCAGTCGTTGGCTATGCTCCCGAGCAGGGTGGTGCGCTCTTGTTCATGCTCCAGGATGCTGGACGCCCCTGCCTGTGCCCATATGCCCGCAACGAGCGCAAGCGCAGCCAAAAGGCACAGCAGCTTCCTCATGGGATCACCTTCGCCACCTTCATCAGCCCGCCCACCGCGGTCGCAAAAATCACCAGCGAAAGGTTTGGTAGGAATATCGTCTGGAACATGTACAATGCAACCTGTTCAAAAGATATCCCCGTCTCATCCATCTCCCCGGAATACCATGGGACCGGGGTGTCCCTCATGGTGGAATGCACCGCATAGGTGAATGGAATGACCACGTAAATGGCCAATGCGACCGCAATCACCATGTTCCCGGCCTCGCGCGCCTTCGGGATGCAACGGATCACCAGCCCCAACGGGACCATTATGCCCAGCGCGAGCCGAGGCAGGAACGACATGATGTTGTATTGCACCCCGGCGCTCACGTATCCCACCATGACCATGTCAAAAACTATCTCCAGGTGGCGGGAATACGCATTTTTGTATGCATTGTACCAGAAAGTCTCCCCTCCAAGGAACGGCACCTGGTATCCGAAGAAATCGACCGCATCGAACTTGTAGTCTATTGATCTCTTCATTATCGTGGTTAGCATCTGCCCGCCCTCAACGTGCAACGCCCTCAAATAATTGATTGATGCGCCCTGCATGTCCACGCCCCCGGCCGCCTGGCTTGCCATTATGCACGTGAAGAAGAATATCCCTTCTATTGACACCACAAGCAGCACCGAGACAAAGGTGTGGAATATCTGGTCCTTGCTGAATACCAGCAGCTGTGGGTTGCGCGTGAAGCTCCCGGCCATGTACGCGATTGCGGCCACCAGGACAGATAGCATTATCGCCGCGGATATTATGGGCATTGCTTCCAGGAAGGCGGAGTCCGCATCCTCGTCCATTATGCCGCATCCGGCAAAGGAAAGCGGGAAAAGGAGCAGGAACGCAAGGAGGGCCCTCATCATATCATCCTCGTAAGCCCGTAGAAGGTGTGCTCCCCGCCTAGTGCGGTTGATATCGATTTCGTTCCGGTGTATGTTATTGTTGCTATGGTTATTATGCTGATTATCGAAAACATAGTTATCTCGCTCACCGCGGGCATGAGTATTTCAACTATTGGCTTTACGGTTCTGGCATATATGGAGTCCATGTCCATGCCGTGCACTATTCCTGCCAGTATCAGCCCGTACAACGTCTGCAGCCCGTAAATCACCCAGGGCCACACCATGCTCACGAATTTATCAAACCAGAAGAAAAAAGTAGTAAAGGCCTCTGGCGCCGAGGCAATAAGCCCGAAAATTGTCCCCCAGAAGAATTCCCCGAATCCAAAAGCTATTTTTACCGCAGTGTTCTGGCAGAGCCCGGTTATAAGCGCCGCGCTGGCCTGCGAGAAGAAGACCGGATCCACGTTATCGTAGAAAGTTTCCCTTTCCGCGGCTCTTACGTTGTCCAGAGGGCTTATCTCCTTCAGCTCCCCGACCACCACCAGGGATGCCGGCAGCATGAACAGCGCCCCCAGACTTAGGGCTATGAGGGTGTCCCCGGTCCTTTTTGTCATGGGGAAAACCCTGAACGCAAACCCGATGGGAAGGAGGAAGCCCGGGACCACTCCTCCGATGTATAACAACAGGAGCTTAAGCACCTTGAAGCTCAATATCTGTATTGTTATCTGGGAAGATGCCTGGCTAAGCATCTGCAGCACCGGGCTTATTCCGTAATAAGGCATCGAGTCATTCGCATAGTATATGGCCGGCTGCATGAAGAAGAATTTGATTGGCGGCACCGCTTCCACTATGCTCACGCTCATCCCCTGCTGGACCGCAACTGAGAAATACGCCTCCCCTATCTTCCCATAAATCATTTCCAGGTCTCCTATGAGCCCGTCCAGGACCGCGCTCCCCAGCTCGACCGCATTGTTGTGCCCGGTCATGCTCTTTATCATTTCATTTGCCGTGACATTGGCCCCATAGACCAAAATTACGATTATTACCCCCACAATCACCTCCCTGAGCTGCTCCTTGCTCCAGGCGATTGCGGACGCATTCTGTATCGCAGTTGATATTGTGTAGGAAAGGACTGCGAAAGCCACGGATAACAGGATTATTGCACCAAGAAACGCCGGATTTTCCGCAATTCCCAGCTTTGGGAGCTCGACTTTCGGGGGCGCGCTGGCGAAGCATAGTGTGACCAGAAGCACCGCAAACAGCAACCCCCGCATGCCCCAACCTCTTCTGTAAAGTATATAAATGCTTCTTGCGAATCCCCCCTATGAAAGCCGCGATTTTTCTTCTGCTGGTCGTTTGCGGCCTCGCTTTCTGCGAGGCCTGGGAGATATACATCCGTGAGGTCGATTCGCAGGACCCCACGAGGGCGGTGCTGGTGCAGAATTGCGAATCCGGGGGAAAGGGCCCCTCCTATGTAACCGTGGATGTCTGGACGCCCAACCCGTTCGGGGAGCGCACTGATGCATATTTCTACTACAAGAACGCGACCACCGGGGACTGGGTGCAGTTCTTTGAATGCGGGGTGCTCCAGTACGGGAAGGAGTGCAATGTCCGCCTTCCGCTTTATTTGGGCGGGACCGGGGAGCGCACCGAAACCCTTGAGCTCATAAAGGCGACCATGTCCCGCGGCTCCACAAGGTACGAGGCGGAGATGAGCTTTCCGCTCAACCATGTGAAGACCACGAAGGAAACAATTGTTGAAAACAAGACCGCGGAATACCGGCGGGAACTTTCCGATGCGCAGGCGCTCTCCTTCTGCAGCGCGGACGGGACCTTGTGCTGCAAGTTGAAAGAAGACCTTTCCGCGCTTGGGGGGCTGGACAACCGGTCCGCCGCACTTTTGAAGGAATGCAGGGTTGACGATGCGCGCCTTCTTTTGGAGGGCGCGATAAACGACCTCCGTTCGATAAAGGACAGCTCTTCCCATTGCTCCGCCGCAATCGCGGAGATAACAAACGCGGAATCCCTTGCGAACTCAAGGGGATGCAACTCGGGCGCGGTGCGCACGCAGATAGACGCGCTAAAAGCCCGGGTTAGGGACGGAAATTACGAAACAAGCCTCGCGGCACTCAATTCCGCAATGTCCTCCCAGTGCCTTGGCGCGCAGGTGCAGGACGTGGCTCCGGGCGATGCGCCCCCCGCCGGAACCCCCGCGGGCTCCCAGCCGCCCTCAACCCAGCCAGGCGGCAGTGATAAGCCGATGTGCCCGTCCATGCTGGTGCTCCTCGCGCTTCTGCCATTCGCGGTGTTCAGATGGGGCTCCTAGACGCGATAGGGGAGGCCCTCTCCAGGAAGAAAACCACCCTTGCGGACAAGGATTACAAGTGCCCCTCCTGCGGCGCAAAGGTCACCCTCAATATGGAGCGCTGCCCCTCCTGCGGGGTGCGCATAAAGTCCATGTTCAGGAAGAAATGCCCCAAATGCTCCGAATTGTGCGAGCTGGACGCGAAAATATGCCCCCAATGCAACTACAATTTCGAGGCAGAGCTTGCCCGCGCCAAAAAGCAGGTCTGGAGATGCCCCATCTGCGGCTACGAGATGGAAACCCTCTATACGCGCTGCCCGGTCTGCAACACCCGCTTTATGTGAGTTTTAAAAACTCCTCAGCGGAGATTATTCCTGATGAGTGACTTCAAGAACGCGATAATAGAGGAGAAAAAGGAGGAGAAGGCCTCCCCAAAGATGCGCGTGCGCTCACCAATAGACATGGAGGAGGCGGAGATAAAGCGCCTCAAGCCTGAGGACACGGAGGAAGTCACCGTGATAATGAGGAAATGCCTTTTCTCGGTCACGGATGACGAGGTGCGGGAGGTGCTGAAGCGCAACATGAGCTACGGCGCGTACGTGGGCAGGATGCTCGTTGCTGTCGGGCTCGCCTGGGGCACGGCCTACAACCCCTCCAACCTCCAATTGGAGGGGGGATACACCAATGCAATATTTTTGGAGGACGACGCGGTCCTCCTCCCATACGAGGGCAAGGGATTGCGCGAGCTCCTCGTGGACCACCGGGAGATAGAGGGGAGGGCGAGGGAGTTCAAATTCGCAGTCACCATCACCACCCCCCTGAACCCGGACGGGAACGTGGATGATGTCATTTCCCAGAGGGGCACTAAAACCGAGAAGGTGCTCATGAAGATGGGCTACACGTTCTACAAGACAAGGGCAGGGGTAATCGCGGTAAAGCCCCTATAATTCAGTGCCTCTCCCCAGAGAAAACGCGGGGAGGGCACAGTTCGCCCTCCGCCCCTCTTCACTGCAATTCCCTGCAACGGGGCGTCGACCGAATCCCCCCATTTTCTTCTATCTTTCTGACCCCCTCCCACTTCACTTTGCAACTCTTAGCACTATCAGTGTCTCTCCCCGTATTCCTGCATGAACGCCTCGTATTCCATCAGCGCCTGCCGGGTTATGGACGGCCTTCTCATAGATAGCATCCTCAGCACATCGTCCGTACTTATGTGGGGCTCCCTCTCCGCAATCCTTTCCCTGACCATGTGCATCTTCACCTCCTGCGCAAGGGCTGCGATGTCCGCCCCGGAGAACCCTTCCGAGAGCCGCGCCAGCTTTCCCAAATCCAGCCCCTTCGCCAGCCCGCCCAAATGGATTTTGAAGAGCTGTTCCCTCCCCGGCGCATCCGGGGGATGGATGTAGAAAATCTTGTCAAACCTCCCCGGCCTCAGTATCGCCGGGTCCAGCATTGACGGCTTGTTTGTCGCGCCAACGACCACAACCCCCTTCAGCTCCTTGAGCCCGTCCATCTCGGTCAAAAATTGCCCCACTATGTCCGCCCGCCCCGTCTCCCTTGAGGGCGCAATGGTCTCTATCTCGTCCACAAAAATTATCGAGGGCGGGTTCTCCCTCGCCCTGTTGAAGGTCTCCTTTATGACCGTCACCGCGTGCCCGTACCCCTTCTTCATGAGCTGGGCCCCGCTGACCGTGACCATGGTTATGTCCATCTCGGATGCCGCCGCCTTCACCACAAGCGTCTTCCCGCACCCCGGCGGCCCGAACATAAGCATCCCCCTTGTCGGCCTCACCCCGTATTTCTCCATGAGCTCGGGGTGAAGGAGGGGCAACTCAATCGCCTCCCTGAACGCGCCCTTCACGTCTTCCAGGTCCGCGACGTCCTTCCACCCAACCCTCTTATCCTCCACCGCGGGCTTCACTTCCCGGGCCACGGAGCGCTCGAAATCTGTCTTGAACTCCTCATACTCATCAAGCTGGGAGAAAGTGGTGCTCGGCTTGGTGTATTCCAGCACCCTGAGCAGGTCGGCCATCGTTACAGGGATTATCTTCTTCGCCGCCTTCGCCTGCTGCGCCGCGGCGTTCAGCGCCTCGGTGACCACGTTCTTTATGTCCGCGCCCGAATACCTTTCGCTCTTCTTCGCAAGCGCATCCACATCCACATCAGGGGAGGTGGGTATCTTCGCAAGGTGCACCCTGAATATCGCCTTCCTCGCATCAAAGTCCGGAAGGTGCATGTAGATTATCTTGTCAAACCTCCCGGGCCTCATGAGCGCGGGGTCCAGCTTGTTGGGCACGTTCGTGGCCCCGACCACTATCACCGGCTTCTTGTCGTCCTTGTACCCGTCTATCTCCTGGAGCAGGGTGCTCAGCACGCGGGGCCCGACCTCGTCCACCCCGGATTCGCTCCGTTTCTTCCCTATCGCGTCAATCTCGTCGAAAAATATTATCGCGGGGGCGGATTTTCTCGCGTTCCCGAAAAGCTCGCTCACGTTCTTCTCGCTCTCGCCCACCCACTTGCTCAAAATCTCCGATGTTTTCACATAATAGAAACCATATCCCAATTCCTTGGAAAGCGCCCTCATCAGCATTGTCTTTCCCGTACCCGGCGGGCCGAAAAGCAGCACCCCGGAGGGAGGCTTCAATCCATACGCGTCCGCGAGCTCCCTCTCCTGCAGGGGCGTGATTATGGAGTCCTTGAGCTCCTTCTTCACGTCCTCATAGCCGCCCACGTCCCCGAGGCCGGCCTCCCCCGCCCCCAGCTGGAGGTCCTGCACGCCCATCTTCCCGAACCCCTTCAGCTTCTGCTTTGCCCTTATCTGCTTCTCCTTTGAGATTTTTATCCCGGCGAACTCAAGCGCCCCGAACAGGGCGACGGTCGCGATTATGTAAAACACCATGAGGGGGTTGAAGGCGAAATTAAGCACAGCCCCCATCGCGAAATATGAAACCGGGACGATGAGGAGCGCGGAAGCGGACATTGCCTGCGCCCATTTCCCCCTCAGCTGGGCGGGCAGCCATCCCACCAGATAAAGCGCAAGCGCCCAAACAGCCACCTGGAAAAGCCCGAAGTCCATGAACAGCAGCCGCATCAGGTTGTCGTATATCTTCCCCATCGCGGGGAAGATGTCCTTTGCGCCCGCAAAGTTGAACGCATTCGCAAGCGCGGGCCCGATTGCGCCCGAGAACTCCCCTAGCCCGAGCGCGGGCTTGGACAGCATAACCGCCTGCACCCCTGGCTCGTACAGCCCCATCGCCACCGGAAGGTATGCGTTGTTGGGGGCGACCCAAAGGGAGGACAAAAGCAATATGAGCAGGACGGCCGGAACGGAGATTATAACGCTCTTCGCGGAGCCGAAGTGCAGGCTGCCCCACGCCATCATGAAATAAACGAATCCGGCAAGCACCGCGAGCGGGTATGCGGCAAAAGGCGCAAGGCACACGATCTCCAGGAGCGCTATCACCCCCCAGTTGTCGAACATCTCGAAAAGG
>JAKQHW010000038.1 GCA_029557835.1 Microcaldota archaeon | reverse complement strand
CCCCCCTCGCCCAGTGGGAGAGGGGGGTAGGGGGGTGAGGTTTTCTATCGCAACGGTATCTCCCAACAAGTGGGCGGGATCTCGATGGATCCATCACCTGGGAGTGTGATTTTCCAGAGGAACAAGCCATGAGCAGGCATGGTGGGTCCAGCGCAGGAGCGGTCTTTCTTCTCCAGGATTGTGGGGATATCCGATGGGAGCAAGCGCCCCCTTCCCACCTCCACAAGAGTGCCCACCATGATGCGTACCATCTGGCGAAGGAAGGCATTCCCCGTGACACGGACCTCCCAGTATGGTCCCCGGTTGAGTACCATCAGACGATCCACGCGGCGGATAGGATGAAGAGCGGTGCAACCAGCCGCACGGAAGGAGGAGAAATCCTTCTCCCCGAGGATATGCGCCGCTGCCTCGCACATCCGGTCAATATCCAGGGAGTAGGCGGTCCATGCGGAATAGGGTTGGTAATAGAGAGGGGGCGGACATCCCTTCCAGATAAAATAGTGGTACTGACGCGAGACCGCTGGACGGGGCTTCCAATCCTCTGTCACCGGAGTGACACGGAAAACCGACAGGCCTTCCGGAAGGTACGGTTGTATTCCCAACTGAATTGCCTGTGGCGGGAGTTTCCTATCGATTTCCAGGAGGGCGATTTGGTGACGCGCATGAACGCCAGTGTCAGTACGCCCCGAGCCATCCAAGCGGACGGGGACTTTGAGGAAGCGTTCATAGGCTCCAGCGAGCGCCTCCTCCACGGAGAGGGAGTTGGGTTGCCTTTGCCAGCCATGAAAGAGACCCCCTTGATACTGGAGATCGAGACGGAAACGGGAACCGGAACTGGTCATGAGCCAGGTCATCATGCACCGGATAAGGGAAGTGAGGAAGAGCGTTTACTGGCAAAAAAGAAGGGAGGACTCATTTCAAGCCCTCCCTTTAATGGGATACGTGAAAGCTTTGTGAACGTTTCTTATTGAGCAGCTGGCATCATGCCGCCAAAGCCCATGCCACCACAGGGAGCTCCGCAAGGGGCTCCACAGGGACCGGAGCAAGGGCTACAGCAGCCAAGGCACCCGAGAATTCCGCCGACAATACCACATGCGCAATCCAGCACACCACCGACCATTCCTAGAGCGCCGGAAATGCATGGAGCAACACAAGCGCAAGGCGCACAACAACCCATCAGGGGTCCACATGGAGCCGCGGTACCGCAAGGGGCACCACAAGGGGCGCCGCAAGAAACACCACACGCGCCAGGACCACAGGGTGTAATGCAGGGTGCGCCATCGGGACATCCATAAGGCAAGCAGGTGCAATAGGTGCACTCACCCGGTTGGGGCTGGATGGGGGTGTAGGAAACCTTCACCTCATATGGCGCACACGCGCAACAGCAAGTATTACAACAGCAATTCCCGAATAGGAATGCATGACTGGGGGCCACAGCCAGGCCCAAAGCAAGAACCACAACAAGACCCATTACTACCCGTTTCATGCTCATCAATTCCTCCTATCAGATTATCAACCCCGCAACCGCGGGACGGCCCTCCGATTTGTCTATCGGAAGGGAGCGTAGTCGGTTTCCGGAAAAAATACAACCCACCTTCCCCGGCCTTCCGGCTCGGCGTCCTCTGGCCTTCCGAGAGACGGGCCACTTCCCATCGACCAACGCTCATATTTCTATCAGGTCTCCGAAGCCCTGTCAATCCTTTTCATTGGCTTTTGACAAGGTGGTTCACCCCACTTTTTTACCGTTATTTGACGCTAGAAGGGATTGAAAATTCAAGACTTGTGGAAATGTGGATGGAAGAAGTTTTTCTTTCCTGTGGCGTATTCTTTTACCCACACGCCATAGCACAAACCCCCAGAAGAGGACCGGGGCCATCCGGCCCAGGATCCTGTCCACTATCGGCTCAGCGTAGTCCCGTGAGGACGAGGTCCATAT
>JAKQHW010000002.1 GCA_029557835.1 Microcaldota archaeon | reverse complement strand
AGGCCGACGAAAGCTTGCGGCATGGCGGTGGCTCCTTTAAGAGCGAACAGCCCCACGTCGCTTGCTGTGCCGGCCAGCGTTCGGGTCTTGTCCTCGAAGTCCTTGAGGTTGACAATATCGTCGGTGATCAGGGGCGCGTTGTTCGGATTGGCCGCGAAGCCGGCCGTGGCCGGATGCTCCCTCAGATACAGCTCGCGGGCGAAGGCGTCGCGGCGAGCGCGTTCCTTCACTTCGGGGTCGTCCATGAGCGCGGCCGGAACGCCGGAAGCGTTCGAGAGCTTGCGGCGCTCGATGTGCTCTTGCGGATTCTGGCCGGCTGCCTGAGTCAGGTTAACGGCAGCGGCGGCGAGAGGGTCCTGCTTTCTGCGGTCGGGCCGGAAAGGGTCATAGCGAAAACCGACGATTGCATAGGCAACGGCAGGCACGAGCTGGACAGGGTGGTCGTGGTCACCAGGGATGCGATGGGCCATGCCGCAAGGGCCGCACAGGGCGCGGTTGGGGAGATAGACCGCAAAAATTCCGGGAGATACCTGCTCATTGGGCCGAACATAACCAGGGAGATAGGGATTGGCGGCGCATACGGGGAGGTGCACAACCCGGGGCTGATAATCAGCTACGGGGCCGAGGATGCGAGCATGGCCGCGGCAGGGACGCACATGTTCAACAATATCGCCATGATGAGGGTGATAGAGGCGGGCGAAGAGGCCCTGGCCGGGACTCTGGCGACGCTCCTGCGGGAAGCGGAGAAGGTTTGCGAAGGTGTATATGTCGTGGAAAGGAAGGCGGCCGTTGAGCTGGACGGGGCGAGCGGAAGGGCGCAGGCGTACTGGGTGGAAAAATGAAAAAGCTTGTGGAGCCGTATGAGCCGGAGCCGAAAAAGCCATCGGTTTTCAGGTCCGCCAGCCCGAAGGTGGATGGATTCAGGATCAACAGCATAAGGATAGGCAATGTGTTCGCCTATGTGTCCAGCCCCAGGAAGGCGGAGAAGATAAGGCAGGCGGTGGTGGAGAGGCTTCCGGGGATGGGCTTCAGGCACGTGGAATCCCCGGTCGAGTTCGCATCCGCGAACGAGGCGCGGCCCGCGGTGCTTTTCGTGGACGACGAGACGGTGGGCGAGATAAGCAGGGAGACCATAGCGAGGACCTGCCCGCAGACGATGGTGGCGCTCCTTTCATCCAGGGAGGCGGTCTGCTCGCTTCCGGTGCAGAACTCTTCCCTTGCGATGCCCGAGATGATGAGGGCCGACCTGATAGCGCCGGTGAAGGGCGCGGGCGAGGATTTCGGGGCGATAGTGCATGCGTTCATCCACCTTTCCGAGGACAAGCTGAACATAGAGGCGGATGCGGATGGAAAAAGGTTCGTGGTGCTGGTCGTGGACGACGAACCGAGGTGGCTCTCCAAATTCCTCCCCCAGCTTTACGGGATAATCGGGAGGAGGGCCAACATCTACACCAGGAGGACTTTTGAGGAGGCGGCGGAATACATCGATTCGAACGGGGATTGCGTGGTCTGCCTCATATCCGACATGGCATATCCGAAAGGGGGCGCCCTTGTTGAGGACGCGGGCAGGCAGCTGGTGGATTACGCCCATTCCATGCACCCGAGGATAGCCAAGGTCATCGCGTCAAAGGGTGGGCTGGACCCCGCCCTGCGGGAGAAGGCGCTCCTTCTGCCCAAGGATTCCGAAGGGTATGTTTCAGGGCTCAGGCAGTTCATATTGGACTTCGCGGGCTTCGGGGACTTCATAATACCGGTGGGGGATGGGAATGTGCGCGCAAGGAGCATAATGGAGCTCAGGGACGCGATAATGCGCGCGGACATAAGGGTGCTTGAGAGCTATGGGGAGAAGGATTTCTACTCATCCTGGCTCTATTTGCACGGCTTCCATGGCGCGGGCGACAGGCTCAGGCCGAGCAGGCTCAGGGGGGAGCCGATGCGCGGATTCATAATCGGCGAGCTGGATTACGAGATAAGCATGCTCAGGAAGGACCCGTTCGTCATAGCCGGGGAGGGCGGCGCGGAGAGGTGCAGGACGCACTCCCTGGAGGAGATAATATCCCAGATAGGGGGCATGCCGGCCGCGACGCTCGGAAGGTGGGATGCGGATGATTACCTCTCTTTTTGGATGATGAGGCACGGGCATACCGAGCTTGCGGACGAGCTCAGGCCCGTGCAGGGGGACAGCGAAGGGGTGAAGGGGCGCGTCCTGGGGATTTTGAGGAAGTGGGTGGAGGAATACCGGGGAAGGGGAATGGATGTGGGGGATCCCCCGTCCGTGGGATGATGCCTATTCCACGCATTTTTCCGTAATAACTCTGGAAAGAAGATATCCGGATTTCAAAAGAGAGCTGAACACGTCCCGCACGCAGCAATAGAGGAATTCGCCGGTTATGCGTATCCTTGTGCTTCTTGGGAACCTGTCAAACAGGTGATCGCCTATGGAGGTTATTTTTCCCCGGAATATGTTCTCTTCCCCGAATTCCCTCCTGAACCACTCCACGAGGTCGCTCTTAATCCTGGATATTTCGTGGGAAAGGCGGAACGCCATCGGCCTGGAGATTCTGGGGGTTGAATTGTATACCAGATGGGTGGTGTCGTCGTTTATGCATTTGGGGTAGAAATCATGGTCCATCAGGATTACGGGTATTTTGCGGGCCTTGGCGGCTGTTGCCTCCGCGCGGTAAACCCTGTCACGGAGATTGTAGCGCAAAAGGATGTCCTCGGCAAGGGGATGCGCCCTCGCCCATTCCTGCGGCCCGCGGAGGGTCCGGGGCCTGCCTTCTATGCATGGCATTTTCCCGTCGTTTATGCCGCAGTGGGGATGCACGATTATCCTCAGGGAATTTGGCATATGAAGAGTATAGTTGAAAGTGTTTAAATATGTTTAGCAGACCTCGATCTCCGCGGTGGAGGAAACGTCCATGGACATGGGGACATCCAATTTGGCCTCCATCCTCCAGGTGACCTTCCGCCCGTTCGCCCATGGCTGGGAACGGGGCGCGGAACCAGGGATGGAGAATTCCACGGAATAGGTTCCGCTATCATAAGTTTTTTCTCCGGAAACCTCCTTTGTTTCAGCATATGCGACCGTCTCGGTGACGGAGGTGGTGGTGCGGAGGTGGGTGGAGCGCACAACCCCCAGCTCCTTCTCCATCCTGTAGTCCTCCCGTCCATCTCGCGGGTGGTGGTTATTTTTTTCTCCTCCATGCAATAGAGGCGGGCGGAAAGGGAGCGCGCCTCAAGCGGCTTTTTGAGCTCAAGGGTTATGGTCGCGGAAACCTTCCCCCCGGCGCAGCAACGGGAGCTTTTCGGGGTTATCCTCACCTTGCTCCCGATGACATCCATCTGCTTCGAGAGGAAAGCCACCTTTTTGTCTATGAATTTCTTTACTGGCATGGGTTGTTGATTGGATGCAAAAATTATTAACATTGCGGAGGGGCATAAAAAGGGTTTAAATGGATTTATGTGGATAATAATCCATGGCTTTGGAAGCGGTGCTTTTTGATTTGGACAATACGCTGATGGATTATGCCGGATACAAGCTCAGGACCGCAACTGCCGCGGCGGAAGAGATGGTTTCGAGGGGCTTTCCGGATACGGTGGACGGGATAGTGAGGAAGATTTTTGAGATATACGACAAACACGGGATGGAATACCAGAAAACGGTTTATGCCGTTACGGTGCAATACGGGCTGAAGATGAGGGAGGGGGAGTTCTTCCAGCAGGCCGGGCTGATTGCATACAACCGGGTAAAATACTCGATGGGAATCCAGCCCTACCCCGGCGCGCAGGAGGCGCTTGCTGAACTAAAGGAGATGGGCCTGAAGACGGCAATTGTCACTGACGGGCCCAGGAATAAGGTCTTCCAGCGGCTTATCCTCGCAAGGATGGAGTATTTGTTCAACCTGGTTGTCACCCACGACGATACGCGGCAGCACAAGCCGCATCATGCGCCGTTCAGGTGCGCCCTTAAGAAACTAGGGGTGAAGCCCGGGAATGCGATGATGGTTGGCGATATAGTTACGAGGGACGTTTTCGGGGCAAGGCAGCTCGGGCTGGTGACCTGCCACGCGGTTTTCGGCGACAGGGACCGGAGGGTAAACGAAAGGAGGGGCGGGATGGTAAAGGTGGAGCGCCGGGAGCACATGGTCGAGCCGGACCACAGGATAAACTCGTTCAGGGAGCTTCCTCCCCTCGCCGCCAGGCTTATGCGCTGAATAGTTACATTTTTAAACATAAATGACCATAATTATACCATGAAGGACCTAAGCTGCCAGGCCGTTTGCATAAGGGAGATAAGGAAAAGGAGGGCTGATGAGTTCAGGAGAAGGCTGAGGCCCCTGGAGGACCGGATTGGGGCGGGCATGAAACCCATGCTCACAAACATGGTCAGGGGCAGGGCGGATTCCGGGGAAATGGCCAGGAAGCTGCTCGAGATGCTTGAGAAACAGAAGGCGGAATACGCGGTGAAGAGAAGGCGGGCAATGATTGAGGTGCTCGGAGAGTTCGCTAAGGAAATAGATGCCCGGATGGGGGCGCCGGCAAGAGAGATTGACGGGTTCGGTAAGGCGGAGATAATATTTTCGGAGAGGGAATTCTACGGGGAAGGGGAGGTGGAGGCTGCGCAGGTTGCGCTCCTGGAAAAGTTTTCCGAAATAAATCCGGAAAGCACATGCCTTTCCGGAAGGGACCTTGTTTTACTTTCGGTGCTGCAGAATGAGCGCAGGGCTTCGGTGGAAACCGAAGTCGCCTCCTGCAGGCAGTTCATCGTAAATGAGCTGAATGACCTGAACGTGCCGGTATCAGAGGAATTGATTTCCGAACTTGAAGCCGCGCTTGCAGCAAAAGGCTTGGATTTCATGAAGAAGCCGGTAGCCGCAAAGATCGAGATCCTGGAAACGGTGATAAGGCTCAGCAGGGCAACCGAAACTGAAACCGCTGCTCCAGCAGCGCAGAACCCGGAAAGTACGGGCATGGAGGGAGAGCCGCAGGAAATGCCGGCTGCCCCGCCCGCTCTGGCTCCGGCAAGGGTTTCCGCATACGGGGAGAAGGGCTTCCAGATAAACGCCAGCCATGTGCGCGCCATAATGGATTCCGAGGGCATTTCTGAAAAAAAGGCCAGGGCATACATGGGCGCAATAGTGTATGGATACAAATTGGGGAGCTCGAAGCCCGCGATAGGAAACGTCTATTTCAATACGAACGCGGTGCAGAAGAACCTTAGGGCGGTGGCAGAGATAGCGGAACTCGGGCTGAGGCCATTGAACGTAATCAAATTCCTTGCGAAGAGGGGCGTGGTGTCAGTAAGGAAATCCGGGGACACCAGCTCGCTCAACTTCCACACGGCAGACATGGAAGAGCCATGGAAGGCCCTTATGGTGGAAATATTCAGGCAGCACCAGAGGATAACCGGAAACGGGAACTGAGGATTATCCGGAACCATTCCGGGAATTAAGGATCGCGAGCGCCTCCAATGCGCTTTTTTCCTTGTCCTTTATTTCAAGCATCACATCCATACCGATTCCGCGCGCATGGAAGAGGAATCTCCGGAAATCCGAGGAAACGATGTGGGTTGCGTGGGTCCCTGGGCGGGAGCCCTCCTGCTGGGTGCTGTAATCCACCATCAACGGGCCGTCCTTTTTTTTCCATGCCTTTTTCGCGAGCAGGAGCGCATCGCGCAGGCCTTCCCCATTGTTGAGGAGGGAATGGTGGAAGGAATCGAAAAGCACGGGGATTCCGGTTTTGCGGTGGATTGAGAGGCAATCTTTGAGGGAAAAGAGGCGGTCGTCATTCTCAATCACCAGGCGCTTTTTTATGCGCGGGGGGAGCCTCGCGTATCTCTGGATAAACCGGGAAATGGCCGCCTCCTTGTCCCCGTAAACCCCCCCCGCGTGGATTTGGATTTTGGCGGTGGAATCCAGCCCCAGGGAATCCAGCACTTTTGCATGGTAATCCAGTTCGGATACGCTCCTTTCCACAATCCCTCCATCAAGGGCGTTTATGAGGACGAACTGGTCCGGGTGCATGGAGATGCGCATCCCGTTCCTTTTTATGAAGGAGCCGATTTCCCGGAATTCCTCCCTGAAATGGGATGCCCAGTCGGATTTGCATGCTGGATGGGAGGCGAGGGGCACCAGGTCCGAGCTTATGCGGAAAAAGAGGAGCCCCTTTTCCAGGTTGTATTGAAGGATTTTGGAAAGGCAGGCGAGGTTGTTCCGCAAACAGGAGAAAAGGCGTTCTTCGGAATAGGAGGCGAGCCTGAAGGTGGAGTTTGCGGTGCAGCCCACGCTCCGGTTTATGCAGGGATAGCCTATCCTCATGCGTTCCCTTCCGCCGCACATTCTTTTTAATCCTTGCAGGAGAAGGGTGCCGCGAATGGAATCGAAATACATCTGGGCATTCGGCTGTTTTGTGTTCATGGTGGCCACGGTCTATTTTGTGAATGTGAATGAGGTGCTGGAGGGAAAACTGGAAGCGGCCCGCATCGAATTGGGGCACAGGACGCTTGACCTCCAGCTGGCAAACAGCAACATTGAAAGGCTGGAAGGGGAACTGGCCAGGACGCGGGGGGAGCTCGCGGATACTGAAGATGAGCTGGATTCCACCCGGGAGGAGCTCGCATTCACGAAGGAGGAGCTGAACCTCACCCTTGCCGCGCTGGTCGAGACGCGCTGGGAGCTGGTGGACACGCAGGAGGAGCTCGAGGGGACGCGGGCCGAGTTCGAGCTGCTCGGCGAGGAGATGACGGGGCTGAGCGAGTCCATCCATTCCTCAATCCAGTGGTTCAGGGAAAACGCGGCCCTTCCATCCTCGATGGATTACCTTTACAGGGAGGTGGATTCGGAATGCGTGGCCGGGGGGGCTCTAAACCTCGGGTGCGCAATTTTCATAATGGAGAGGGAAATCCCGTTTGAGTATAAGGACGAATACCCGGACAAGCTTTATTCGCTTTTGGAGATGGAAAGGAGGCGGAGCGGG
>JAKQHW010000062.1 GCA_029557835.1 Microcaldota archaeon | reverse complement strand
AGAGTTCCGCAAGGTCAAGGCCCTCAAGGCGAAAAACGCGACGGTAATAGTGGGCTTCCCCACAGCCGGGCTCGTGGGGAGCATCGCCGCGTCCTACCTCACCTCCAAGCTGGACATGGACTTCGTGGGCTATTTCACCAGCGACAAGATACCTCCCGTCACCGCGGTGCACGACTACAAGCCGCTCCCTCCCATAAGGGTCTATGCCTCTGAATCCAAGCACCTGGTCGTCGTCCTTTCCGAGATTGTTGTCCCCATTTCCCTTTCCGCGGAGATGGCGTCCCACATCGCGGACCTCTCAGAGAAGGTGAATGCGCCCCTCCTCGTCACCCTCGGGGGCATTTCCCAGAACGAGGAAGAGAAGGGCGTCTACATAATATCAACCGACCAGCGGCTTTCCGACGACATAGTGAAGAGGAACCTCGCGAAGAAGGTCAAGGAGGGCGCCACCACCGGGGTCGTGGGGCTCCTGCTTTTCCCGGGGGTTGTGAAGCCGCCCGTGCTCGCGGTCCTTGGGGAGTCCGAGGGCGAGAGGCCGGACCCGGGTGCGGCGGTGGAGGTGCTTCGCACCCTTTCCAAGATAATAGACATGCCCATAGACACGAACGAGCTCTCCAGGGAGGCGGAACTGCTTGCGCAGGCCGCGAGCGAGTCCATAATCTCTTCAAAAATACTTAAGAAGAAGCTCGGTTCCATGTACGGATAACCGCTTTCTTAGCCCCTTGTTTTCCCATAGTCCCCAGCGTGAGGAGGGCGAGTGAGGCGTTGCGAAGTGAAGTGGGGGGAGGGTCAGAAAGGTAGAGGAAAATAGGGAGGGGGTTGTTACCCCCTCCGTGTTTTCTCTTGCAGGGGGCAGGATTTGAACCTGCGGAGGCCCTGAGGCCACAGGATCTTAAGTCCTGCGCAGTTGGCCAGGCTTTGCTACCCCTGCTTACCCGCTTTTTTAGTCCATGTTCCCTTCGGGAACAGTCCGTCGGATTCTGTCGAATCCAACGTCCCGCGTTTCTGCGACATAAAGCAGGTATCGCAAAGATGGGAACAAAGTCCCGCTTGCAATGCGTATAAGAACAAAAGAGAATAAAAAGAAGGGGCTCAGCCAAGGATGTGGATCCCATAGGCGAGTATTGCCCCTGCGAACACAAGCGAGACCGTGTTCACCACCTTGATTAATGCGTTCAGCGCCGGGCCGGCGGTGTCCTTGAGCGGGTCGCCAACCGTGTCGCCCACCACCGCCGCCTTGTGCGCGTCGCTCCCCTTCCCGCCGTGCACGCCGTCCTCTATGAGCTTCTTGGCGTTGTCCCAGGCCGCGCCTGAGGTGCACATGAAGAGGGCGAGCATCAGCCCGCTCGCGATTGTGCCTGCGAGGAGGCCTGCCAGCGCGGCCGGGCCGAACAGTATCCCTATAGTTATGGGCGCGAGCACCGCTATGGCGCCCGGGACCGCCAGCTCAGCGAGCGCCGTTTTCGTGCTGATGTCCACGCACCTGGCATAATCCGGCTTCCCTTTCCCGCCCATCAGCCCCGGGATCTCCCTGAACTGCCTCCTGACCTCCTCAACTATCTGGAACGCGGCCCTTCCGACCGCGGTCATGAGGAAGCTGGAGAATATGAACGGCAGCATCGCCCCTATGAACAGCCCCACAACCACCGCGGGGTTGAGCAGGTCCACAACCGCGAGGTGCGCCTCCTCCGCGAACGCGACGAAGAGGGCGAGCGCGCCCAGCGCGGCGCCGCCTATCGCGAACCCTTTTGTCGTCGCCTTCGTGGTGTTGCCCACGGAATCCAGCGCGTCCGTCACCTTCCTTACGGATGCCGGGAGGCCGGACATCTCGGCTATCCCCCCCGCATTGTCTGTTATCGGCCCATAGCTGTCAACCGCTATTATTATCGCGCTCAGGGAGAGCATCGCGACCGCAGCCAGGGCTATCCCGTACAATCCCCCGAGCATATATGACGCGACTATCGCCGCGGCCACCACCAGCACCGGGAACGCGGTCGCCTCCATCCCCACCGCAAGCCCCTGGATGAGGTTCGTTCCAGCCCCTGTTTTCGCGGATTCCGCGATTTCCCTGACCGGGCGGTGGCCCTTCGCGGTGTAATAGTCCGTTATGGTGAAGAGCAGCCCCGTAACCAGCACCCCCACTATGCCCACGTAGAAAAGCGGCATCCCAAGCGGCGAGGCCACGAAGTAGAAGCCGAGGGCCGCGAAAATGCAGGATGCGAATATCGCCGTGTAGAAGGCGCGCATTATCCCGCTCTCCTTTGTCGCCCTTATGAAGAATGTGCCGAAAATGCTCGCCACCGCGCCCACCGATGCCATCGCAAGGGGCAGCAGCACCATCTCCGGGGAGATGAGCGCCCCTATGAGCATCGCGGCTATGACCGTGACCACGAAGGATTCGAAGACGTCCGCCGCCATCCCGGCGCAGTCGCCCACGTTGTCCCCCACGTTGTCCGCAATGACCGCCGGGTTCCTCGGGTCGTCCTCGGGGATGCCCTTCTCTATTTTTCCAACCAGGTCCGCGCCCACGTCCGCCGCCTTGGTGTATATGCCGCCCCCCACCCTCGCGAAGAGGGAGATGAGCGAGGCGCCGAACCCGTACCCTATCAGGGGTATGAGGTCGCCTGCAAAATATGAATACAGCCCGGCAAGCCCGAGCAGGCCGAGCCCAACGAGGGCCATCCCTGTGACCGCCCCTCCCTTGGAAGAAAGGTCCAGGGCCTGCCTTATGCCCTTCTTGGCCGCCTCCGCCACGCGCACGTTGGCGCGCACCGAGACCTGCATCCCGATGTACCCTGCCAGCGCGGAGCATACCACCCCCACCATGAACGCCACCGCCGTCCCGGTGCCCACAAGGAACCAGATGGCCGCCGCGAGCACCGCCACTATCGGGGCGAGCGTCTTGTACTGCCTCGTGAGGAACGCGTCCGCGCCCTCCCTTATCGCCTCGGATATCTGCCCCATCTTCTTGTCGCCCGCAGGCGCCCTTCCCACCGAGAAAGCCAGCCAGAGCGCATACAGGAGCGTCAGCGCGCCTGATGCGAAAGCCAATGTGATTGCGTCCATGTTTCCACCGATTAGCGTTATATTGAATAGAAAAAGGGTTTAAAAAACGAACTACGGCCGGAACGACGTTGCGGCACACCGGTTTCCCGCCGCCCGGGGCAGGTATTACTGCGCCGCCTTTGCTATTTTCCTGGTTATCGGCTCCAGCTTGGAGACATAAAGCGCCATCAGCTCGATGTCCTCCTGCTTTATCACATGGTATTCGTGGGCTATCCTGTTCCGCAGGGAAACAAGGGTAGCAACAACCCTGAACTCCTCATCTGTGAGCACCTTTCTGGACCTCAATTCTTCGAATATCTCACGGTAGGTGGAGAGGTATGTGCCCTTTCCAGGCCTTAGGGCCGCAATCTCCCCCAGGTCTATCAGATAATTGGACCGCCTGGAAGCAGTTCATGGAAAGGGCGTCCAGGGTCTCCCTGCTTTTGCTTTCCCGGTATTTCTCCCTGTACCCGTCCACAAGCCCCTTGTGTTCGAGTATCTTCTTCTGCAGAAGCTCTATCCTCATGTGGCCACCTTCAGAAGCCCCTGCCTTTCGTAAAAAGGCACATACTCATGGTATTCCCTGAGCGCCGCGGCGGCCATGCCGCGCACGGCCTCCTTGTCCCTTATGAAGAGGGGTTTCCCGTCCCTTATTATCTCGAATTTCATATAGGGGGGCGCGTCGTTGAAAACCATTGTGTCCACGTGCGGCGAGGAATACGAGCCGATTTGCAGGGCGGCCTCCCTGTCATAGGGGTGGAGAAAGACCGCCAGGTCTATGTCCGACATGGGCGTGGTTTTTCCCCTCGCGGCCGAGCCGAACAGGTATACGGCAACCACCGATTTCTGTTTTTTGAGGGAATTCACTATCTTCCTCATCTGCCCTTCCTGCATGATGGATTCTGTCCTTTATAATTTAAAAACCGAACTAACGCCGGAACGGCGTTGGGGCATGGCGCGTTACGCGTAAACCCCCTTCTTCCTTATTTCGCTGTAGATTGTGGGCCCCGAGGACAGCTCCTCGAATTCCTTGGGGGTG
>JAKQHW010000053.1 GCA_029557835.1 Microcaldota archaeon | reverse complement strand
GGGGGAGGTGAAGAAGGCGCGGGAAGAGGCCGAGGCGGAGCTGGAAATCGACGCAATAGTGATTGCGCACAGGGCTTACTCCGGGAGGGGCCGGGCGGACCCGAAGGTTGAGGAAAGGGTTGAGAGGATTCTCTGGTTCTATGACAATGTGCGCCATGCAAGGGCGGGCGCGGTATGGGCGCTTGGCGAGCTTGGGTGCAGGGAATCAACGTTCTTCATAGGCGGGATGGTAAAGGGCTGGGAGAGGGCCCTGGAAAGGGAAGGCATGGAATTTATTCTTGCGGCGGTGGAGGCGCTGGGCAAGCTGGCGGTGGGGACGGAAACGAAGCGGAGCCTGGATGCGCTGATGGCGATAGTTGAGGACGGCGCCGCTCCGGCGCCGCTCCGGGAAATGGCGGTGATATCGTCCGAAAGGGTGGCCGGAAGGATGGGCTCAAACGTGCTCGAGGATGTGCGGGAGAGGGTCGGGAAGTGCGGGGGGGACGCCTTTCCGAGGGTAAAGGCCTGGAGGGCAAGGGAGAAAAAAGGCCGGGATGCCCCATTTCCGGCGATAACGCAGAGGAAGGGCGGCATCTGCTAATCCGGGTTGTCGCGGAAAACTTCTGAGGATAAAGTATTCCTCCAGTCGCTGCATACATTGGAAACGAGCGGCGCCCAGTCCCGGATTGGCATGTTTTCAGCGGTAAAAATGAATGAGTCCAGAAGGAGCCTCGCGCTTCCTGGGAACGGGCCCATCTCCATGAGTAGGGATGCGAACTCGCGCGTGGGGCCAACCCCGGCTTTCCTGTGCAGGAAGGAGAACGCTTTTGCGTAGGGGTGGAGAAGTGACGGGTCCCTGGAAGGGAAGGCCTCCAGGACCAGGAGCGGAAGGGAATGGTCCTTTTCTGCCATCTGGGAAAGCAGCCGGAAAAATTCGGGGAGGTGGCGGGCGTTGCATCCCTTAAGCCCCCTGACCAGGAGGGCCGCGTTCTTCGCACCTTCCGGGGAAATTTTTATCATCTTGAAAAGGAACTTCAGCGCCGCCCTGGCCGCAAGGTGCGCGGATTCCGGATGGGCGGGGGCGGACTGGCTCCGGGGCGGGAGCATCCTGCAGATGCCGCTTGCCGCAAACCATGAGAACTGGACGGAATCGGTGAGCTTCATTAGCTCGGACGTGAGCGCAATCCTCGGCCTTTCCCTGGAAAGTATGCTGCCCAGGCGCCTGTTGAGCCCGCGCGCCTCGGATGCGAGGGGTGCCCGCAGCCTGAATGCCGGCGGCTGGGGCCCCGTGGAAACGGCTTCCCCTGCCCGAAGTTCCCTGCAAACCATGTGCCCACCCGTTATTATTATGTCGGGAAATGATTAAATATGTATTTTTGGCGCATAAGCCGGATTGAAAGGGGAAAATGCGCGGGCGAATGCTCATTGTACGGGCTCGAACTTGCAGAAAAGGGAACGCATCTCATCAGCTATCGCGGAAATTTCCGCAACATTGCGGTTGGCAAGCGCATCCATCAGCCCGGGAAAGTATGCGACGCAGTCCTTGCGGAAGGTCCATATCGCAATCATCGAGCCGGAAGCGCCGTTTACTGCTTCGTGCTCGCCCATGTCCGAAAGCCGGGCCAATGAGGTAAGGAACGGCCTCACGTTGGAAGGGGAGACTTCTGCGAGCATCCGGGTGGCTTTTAGCGCGTTGTTGAAGATCTTGGGCTCGAATGTGCCGGAGGAAATCCTTGAGAGGCACATGATGACATTGACGATTTCATCACGGAGAAACGCGGAGCCGGAAAATGAGAACAGGATGTCGAGCGTCTCTGAAGGGTTGTGGTGGTGGGTCTCTCCGACGTTGGCGGCTATCCGCGCAACGTGGGCACCGATGCAGGCGGCCTGCGCCCCGAGCTTCCCCCCTCCGTCGGCTTCGGTGCAAAAATCCATGAGCCTTGAGGCATAATCCGGTTCTTTTGTGTATTCATGGACGGTTATGAGGGTTATCGCCATGCTCGACCGCAAGTGGGGTTCGGGAAACGAGCTTACGAAGCCGGCCGCCTTTTCCGCGGCCCGGCCTTTCCCGGGCCCGAAAATGCGGGAGAATATGTCTATGAGGCCGAGGCCGCTCTTTTGGTATGCCTCAAACAGGCGGTGGAATTCCCGCTCGGGGGTTTCCATGAGGCGGAACTGGCCGCAATTTCTTTCAGCCGGCTGGAGGGATGCAATCTTCCTTGCAACCTCCCTGCCTGCCATCACATCTTACCCTTATTGGATTCCGTGGCTTTTCCCCTCTCTTCCGCCACGCATGGGCCGGGCAGCTTTTTTTCGGCGCTCATCACCGCGGGCCGGTCGAGCGGGTAATGGCTGCCCTGGCCGCGGGCCATCCCCGCGATGCATGTGCCTGTCGGGAGGCCGGCCAGGCCGGCGACCAGCAGCATCGTCCCGAATAAGGGGGATTTCGCCCTTTTGGGCCCCTTCTGGCTCGAATATGATTGCGTTTCCCTTTGTTCCGGCGGCATAAGTACCCCGCCTTATTTTACTCGCATAATGTTTATAAGGGTTGAGTGGTGGTGTGTGGCAGTAGGCTCTTGGCGGCGCAAATCATAATAAGCATATTTGAGAATGGGCATTCATGAAGGAAGCGATGCTCTGGAAGAAGATGCCGAAAAAGGAGGTGCAGTGCTTCCTCTGCTACAGGATGTGCAGGATAGGGGACGGGGGGCGCGGATATTGCAGGATAAGGGAGAACAGGGGCGGGAGGCTGTATGCGCTCACATACGGGAAGGCGATTGCTGCTGAGGTGGACCCGATAGAGAAAAAGCCCTTCTACCATTTCATGCCTGGGACGGAATTGTTTTCGGTTGCGACGGTCGGTTGTAATTATGCTTGCAAATTTTGCCAGAACTGGAGCATCTCGCAGGCGTACGGGGGGATAAAGGGGGAAGACCTGCCCCCGGAAAGGATAAGGAAAATATGTGCAGAGCAGGGAATAGTGGGGGCCGCGTATACTTATACCGAGCCGACCGTGTTCATGGAGTATGCGCTGGACACCGCAAAATTATTGCATAAGGACGGCAGGTTCAACACCTTTGTCACAAATGGGTACATGAGTTCGGCGGCCATAGGGGAGATGGCGGGGAGGATAGACGCGGCGAGGATTGACCTGAAGGGGTTCCACGACAAGGTGTATAAGGAACTGTGCGGGGACGTGGTGCTGGAATATGTGCTGCAGAGCATAAGGGAGCTCCATTCGAAGATGCATATAGAGCTGATAAACCTGATAATCCCCGGATGGAATGATGACGAAGATGACATAAGGGCGATGAGCAGGTGGGTGAGGGAGCTGGACCCCAGGATTCCGGTGCACTTCATCGGTTTCTACCCTTCCAATTTCATGATGGGCACCCCGGCCACGGAATTGGGCGTTTTGAGGAGGGCGCGGGAGATTGCGCTGGATGAGGGCCTGCATTATGCATATACCGGGAACAGGCAGGATGAGGAGACTGAAAGCACCTACTGCCCGAAATGCAGGGCGAGGGTGGTGAGGAGGTTCGGGTTTTCTGTTCCGGAGAACAGGGCAACCAAGGACGGAAAGTGCCCGGAGTGCGGGGAGAAGCTGTATTTCGTTAATGATATAGGGGGTTACTGGAAAACGCATCCGATAAGGGAATGAGGGGAGCTATTAAAACGTTCGGGATTAATATTTGCGCATTTTGTGGTGTGATTTATGGACAGCGGAGAGAATTATGAGGTCAGGGACATCTCCCTTGCTGAGCAGGGGATGCTGAACATAGAGTGGGCTGAGAGGCACATGCCCATGATGAAGAAGCTCGCGGCCAGGTTCGCGAAGGAGAAGACGTTTGCGGGGATTACGGTGGGGCTTGCATTGCACGTGACCAAGGAGACGGCGGTCCTGGTGAGGGCCTTGCGCGCGGGAGGTGCGGAGGTGGCGATTACCGGATGCAACCCTCTCTCGACGCAGGACGATGTGGCCGCGGCGCTCGCGAAGGAGGGCGTGGCGGTGTTCGCGTACAAGGGCGAGAGCAACGAGGACTATTACAGGTACCTGGAGAAGGTGCTCGCATACCGGCCGAACATCACAATAGACGACGGGGGGGACCTCGTCACGATGATACTGACCAAGAGGCCGGAACTGCTGGAGGGCGTGATAGGGGGATGCGAGGAGACGACCACCGGGATAATACGGCTGAGGGCGATGGAAAGGGACGGAATCCTGAAATACCCGATGATTGCGGTGAACGACAACAAGACCAAGCACCTGCTGGACAACTATTATGGGACAGGGCAGAGCACTATCGATGGAATCCTGAGGGCCAGCAACATCCTTTTCGCGGGAAAGACCGTGGTTGTGTGCGGATACGGGGACTGCGGCAAGGGCGTCGCGCTCCGCGCGAAGGGCATGGGCTCCAATGTGATTGTGACCGAGGTGGACGCGTTCAGGGCCATGCAGGCGGTGCTGGACGGGTACGGGGTGATGCCCATGGCGGAGGCTGCGGGGGTGGGAGACATATTCATCACCGTGACAGGTGACAAGCACGTGATAAGGATGGAGCATATGCGGAAGATGAAGGACGGGGCGATGCTTGCGAATTCCGGGCATTTCAACGTTGAGCTTGACCTGGATGCGCTTGGGAAGGCCGCGGAGAGGAGGAGGATGAGGCCGTCGCTGGACGAGTATGTGCTGGACGGGAAGAGGATTTACGTATGCGGGGAGGGGAGGCTTGTGAACCTCGCCGCCGCGGAGGGGCATCCATCGGAAGTGATGGCCACATCTTTCGCAGGGCAGGCGCTCGCGTGCGAATATCTTGTGAAGAACAGGGGGAAGCTGCCTGCCAGGGTGATCACGCTCCCGGAAGAGATAGACAACGAGATTGCGGAACTGCAGCTGGAAGCGATGGGGGTGAGGAAGGACTCGCTCACCGCGGAGCAGAAAAAATACCTGTCCAGCTGGGAAGAGGGCACATAGGGCAAGGTTTAAAAGCCCTCGAAGGGAAGGAAAAGAGCGTTGATTTGATGGGTTACGATGAGTTGCTGGAAGACGCATATTCCAAAATGCCGGAAAAGGCGGGCAGCGGGGAGAGATTCGACATCCCGGTGCTTGACTCGTTCAACGAGGGCAACAAGACCATACTAAAGAATTTCCAGGCGGCTTGCTTGAAGATTAGAAGGGCGGCCTCAGAGGTTTCCAAATTCCTGAGCAAGGAGCTTGCGACCCCGGCGACCGTGGAGGGCGACAGGCTGGTGCTCCACAGGAAGCTCAAGCCGGAGGCCGTGAACAAGAAATTCGAGGAATATGTGAACGGGCATGTCTTGTGCAAGCAGTGCGGGAAGCCGGATACTCACATAGATTCGGGAAGCGGGCAGAGGGCGAAAATGCTTGTCTGCGAGGCGTGTGGGGCGAGGGGAGTGGTCAGATGAATGCTTATGGAGGATACAGGGGAGGCGGGCGCAGGCCGGGAGGATACAAACCCGCGGGCGGGCCGGACCAGCAGGTGAGGGTGCGGTTCCCGAAGGAAGACGAGATACTCGGCGTGGTGACTGCGCTTGTGGGCGGCAGCAGAATGACCGTGATGTGCAACGACGGGAAGGAGAGGATGTGCCGCATCCCCGGGAAGATGCGAAAGAGGATATGGGTGAAGGAGGGCGACGCGGTCGCGGTGAAGCCGTGGGAAGTGGAAGGGGACAAGAAAGGCGACATAGCTTGGAGGTATATGCCCCCTGAGACAGCCATCCTGAGAAAGAAGGGGCTGCTTAAGGTATAGGGTATATCCGCATGGCGCGCAGGGTGTCCTCAAGGAAAAGGCCTGCACGCGACGATTTTCTTCTCAAGGAAAGGAACAAGATAGAGAGCGAGGTCTTTGACAGGGCGGCCCTCCTTGCGCTCGCAAAAATAATGCAGAAGGGCGTTATTGAGAGGGTGGAATACCCCATCTCCACCGGAAAGGAGGCGAACGTTTTCCTTGCCACCTCGAAGGGCGGGGAGAGCGCCGCCGTGAAGATATACAAGATAGAGACCACGCATTTCCTGAGAAGAAAGGAATACCTGGAAGGGGACCCCAGGTTCAAGAAGTTCAGGGGGAGGGAAAGGGACCTGGTTTTTGCTTTTGCGCAGAAGGAGTTCAAGAACCTGCAGGTTTGCGAGAGGGCCGGGGTGCATGCCCCGAAGCCGCTGTTTTTCCAGAAGAACATCGTGGTGATGGAGTTCCTGGGTAGGGAAGGGAAGGCGTTCCCTACGCTCATCGAGGCCGGGCCCGCGGAAGGGGACCTGGAGAGCATACTCCTGGACGTGAAGAGGGCGTACCAGGCCGGGCTGGTGCACGCGGATCTGAGCGAATATAACATATTGGTGCACGAGGGCGCGCCCTACCTGATAGACTGGGGGCAGGGGGTGGCGCTGGGCCACAAGAAGGCTCAGGAATACCTTGAGAGAGATGTGGGCAACATCCTCAAATATTTCGCTTCCTTCGGGCTGGAGAAGGACCCGAAGGCCATTCTCGCCTGGATAAGGGATGGGATGCCTACATCCTCCCCGGAAGCGGCACCCCGCAAAGGCTGAGGGAGAGGCCGAGCACCTGCTCGAATGATTTCACAAGCGCGAGCCTTGCGCCCCTTGCGCCGCCCTCCGCGTTCAGCACATGGTGCATGGAGTAGAATTTGCTGAATGTCTCGGAGAGGGAATAGGAATATTCGGACAGGAGGTGGGGGCGGAAGGATGAGGCGGCCTTCTCCACCAGTTCTGGGAACATGCACATCTCCAGCACCAGTTTCCTTTCCTCGGCGTTGAACTGGTAGGAGGCAGGGGCGGCCTTCGCCCTGCCCGCCTTCTCGAGTATCTTTCTCGCGCGCACATATGCGTATTGGAGGTAGGGGCCGGAGTTCCCCTCCAGGGAGAGGGCCTCCTCCCATTTGAATACGAGTTTTTTCTCGGGCGTGGTGCGTATGAAGGAGTAGCGGATTGCGCCCTCCCCGACCGCCCTTGCGATTTTTTCCTTTTCATCCTCCGTGAATTCACCGGAGATTTTCTCCTTTGCGCGCCTCACGGACTCCTCCAAAAGCTCGTCTGCGGTGAAGCCCTTCCAGGTGCCGGACCTTCCGGATAGCTTTTCCTCCGGTAGAACAACGTGCTCGTGGGCGAGGTGGATGTACCTTCCCGCCTCTTTAGCATGGCCAAGGCGCAGGAGGACCTCCCGTATGACCTCCTGGGGGTATATCTGCTCAGAGCCGATTACGTTCACCACCATGTCCGCGTTCCCGAAGGGCTTGGGGTTCTTGCCCCCGGTGGCGAATGCGGTTTTCCCGTTCGGCTGCTTCAGGAAGGGCTTGTATCCGAACCTGCCCTTGAGCTTCCCGAGCTTCCAGAGCTGGAATATCAGGTCCTTTCCTGTGTAGGTCGCGGTCCCGTCGCTCCTTACGAGTATTTTGTCCGGATCCTGCAACTTCTGGAATTTTTCCCCGAGCTTCACCACCCAGCATCCGGCGTTTTTTCCCTCTTTCTCCAAAATTATAG
The DNA here is from genome assembly GCA_029557835.1 of Microcaldota archaeon. GTDB lineage: Archaea > Micrarchaeota > Micrarchaeia > Anstonellales > Bilamarchaeaceae > CAIXOA01. The sequence goes on along the minus strand of JAKQHW010000053.1, from coordinate 3,047 downwards.
CGTTGCTGGACTTGAGCAGCCCTATCCCTTCCTGGAAAATGGTGCGGACTATGTCGCTCTCGAAAATAAGCGCGGTGTGGAAAATGGAATATGCGAAATCGGTTTCGTACTGGGCGCTTACGCACCTTTCGGTGAGTTCGCGGGCCTTTTTGGAAATTTCCGGGTCGCCTTCCTCGATTTTTTTCAGCAGGGCGCGGGCCTCGGCCTGCACCTTCGCGTCCGTCTCCATCCTCTTCGCCACTTCCACATATTGCATCCCGAGCCAGTGGTCGAACTTCCCGGATGGCCTGTTGCCCAGATTCATGTGGCCCCAGAGGGACTGGGCGACCTGGAGGCCAAGGTCGTCTATGTAATCTATGGATTCGACGTTCCAGCCGGCGTGCGAAAGGACGCGGGAGACCGAATCTCCGAGGATTGCGTTTCGCAGGTGGCCCGCATGCCAAGGCTTGTTCGGGTTCACGGAAGGGAATTCGACTATGGCCTTCCCTTTCTTGTTCCCCTTGCCGTAATTTTTGCCTTTTTTGAGGATTTCCCTGAGTGCGTCGGAATAGAAACGGCTGCTCAGCGTGAAATTTATGTACGGGCCGGCAACCTCGGTTTTTTCCACCCATTCGTGCGGCTTCAATCTCGGGGCGAGTTCCGCCGCGATTTGGGCGGGGTTTTTCTTTTCCCGGGATGCGAGAAGGAAGGCGGCCTTGGAAGCGATGTCCCCGAACCCGCCCTTTGCGGGCTCGAGGGAGGAGAACGCCTCCCCCTCGGCCAGGGCGGACGCCCTGGAAATTGCTTTGGCGATTTCTTTCTTTGCCCTGAATAGCATGGAGGGAGATGGGCGAATAAGGAATTAAAAGCTATATTCCCGGGCCTGCTGGCCAAACATAACATATATAAAGAGTTTTAACCACATTACTGTTCATGCAAAAGATAGACCAGAAGGACCCATACGACAACAGGATAATTACGCTTATTCTGCATGCATGGCTGATGCCGGTGGAAGAAAAAATGGCGAAGGCGAAGGCGGAGCTGGTCCAGATGGTCTGGGATGACCCCCTGAGGGTCGAGCGCGTGGCGTTCGCATATGCAAGGCAGCTTGCCAGCATCCGGGGGATGCGGCTCGATTTTTACGAGAAAACGGATGGAAGGCAGCCGGACCGGGTTCTCAGCGAGGAACAGGAGCGAAGGCTGCTGATGCTGGTCAGGGAGATCAAGGCGGAGGCGAGGGCGGCCCGCATGTGCAAGGTCAAGGACAGGGACGAGCTTTCCTGGGCCAGAAGGCACAGCAGGGAAACCGGGGCAAGGGTAAGCATCAGGGTCCACTGAGGCGGATTGGATGTCGGCCGGGCGCGAATCGAAATTCTCGGAATGGACTCTTGCCGTTAGCGGCGGGGCCAGTGACACGTGGGATGCCATGCGATATCTCGGGAAAATGGCGCTAAAAGTCAATGAGATGCAGATAAGGATGATAAACTGGGCTGCGGAGAGGCTCGGTTTCGTTAAGAAGGGCGGCCTGCTGGATTCCGGGGAATTCACCCATGCGGCCGCGATGCTGGATTGCAGGTCGGTGACCGCCTCCGGATGCGCGAGGGAGCTTCTTGCGGAGGCGCACAAGAAGCAGCCAGGAGAGGCGGAGGCCACCCTGATGGGGGTGCTTGCGGAAGGGAGCAAGGGCGAGAAGCTGGCCGCGGCGGAATCTCTCTCAATGGCGGGCAATAAGGGCGCGGCCCTGCGGATATGCGGGATTATGCACGGGTTTGAAAGGCACGGGCGCGCCAGGCTGGCATGCATGGCTGAAAGCCTCATCAGGGATGGGCGTGGGGAGGCGGACATGCACGGGATATGCCGCGCCCTCAGGGAAGGGGCGGCAAGGGTGAAGGCGCGCGGGGAGGATGCGGACGGCGAGTTCAGGAAATATCTCTCCAGGATGAGGAACGCGGCGAAGTTTTCGCAGGCGTGCATGGAGATGCGGAAAGGGGCGAGGCGGGGAAAGGGGCCTTACAGGATCAGGAAGAGGGCTGCTTCTTGTTGAAATCCCATATCCAGTCCCCGGCGTAATGGATATTTTTAACGGCCTTGCCCCTCTCCATCTTGCGCATCTCTTCCGAATCGAAAAGGGCGGCGCCGACAGCGAGCATTTTCCCGTATTTTTCGTCCACAACGGCCACGGCCGAGCCCTTTGCTATGCCGCCCTCGATGTTTTTTATCCCGGGGCGCATGACGTCCGCGCCCGAACACACAAAAGGGATTGCGCCCATGTCCACTGTTATCCTCTTCAGGGGGATTCCCCTGTTCACGGACTGGAGCGTGGGGAACCATTCCCCGCCGTGCATGAGAAGGGCGGGCACCCCATCCTGGAGAATGAGCGTGCCCCGGGTGTCCTCAACTATCTCTATTGTGCATTTCAGGTCGAGCTGCAGGTAGGCGATTTTGGAATTGAGGTCCCGGATTTCCCTCTTGGGGAGGGAGCGCTTCCTCAAGAGGCACCCTCCTGCTCGAGCCTCCTCTTTATCACCTTGAGGCTCACGAACGAGTCCCTCTCAAGCTCCTCAAGGCGCATCACTATGTCGGTCTTCTGCTTCTCCATCCTGGGAAGGAGGACGAATTCAAGGGCGTTAACGCGCCTCTTGGTCTTCTCAATCTCCATTATCAGGCGCTTTATCGCGGTCTCGGTCTCCGCGAGGGTTATCGCGATCTTGAGCGCCTCCTCGAAGTCCTCGACCACCGCGTCTATCGCGGCGCTGGTGCCTATCACGGAGTAGCCCTTTTCGAGATAGGGCTTCTTCTCGAACTCGGAATAGATTTCCGGGATGCGGACGCCCATGATGTTGCGGACCTTCACCCCGAGGGCGAGCTGCTTCTCCATCCCGGCGGCGACCCCCTCCAGCTCCATCGCGGCGTGCTGCTGCTGCGCCTTTGAGAGGGTGCGGTAGGCGCGCCTCATCCTCTCGCTGAGCTCGCCGCGGAGGTCGCGCGCCTTCCCCAGGATTTTGAAGAACTCCATGATTAGGGCGTCCCTCTTCTGCTTGAGGAGCTTGTGCCCCTTCCTGGCAAGC
>JAKQHW010000042.1 GCA_029557835.1 Microcaldota archaeon | reverse complement strand
TTGATCTTGCGGAACTCTATCTTCATGGCGCCTTTTTCTTCTCTCCCCATTAAAAACCCTTTCCTCATTCCGGCCTCTTTTCAGGCGCGGCCTCGGCCTTTTTCACAGGGCCGTCCTTCCCATCCGCGCCCTTCTCAACTGGCTTTTCCGCGGCCTTCTCGATAATCTGCACGAGCTCCTCCTCGCTGAAGAAGGTATATGTTGCGGAGGAGAGCCTCCTGTTGAATTTCATCTCCTTCTCGAATTTCCGGGGCGACTCCACCATCAGGTCAACGCCCCCGAACATCCCGAACCATCCCACCGGCACCAGCAGCACCTCAAGGAAACGGGAGAGCCCCGAGAGCAGCTCGATGTCGGGGGAGAAGGCGACGAAAAAAAGCACGGCGAACCCGGCCCCGAAATACATTGCCCCCCTCATCCTGCTCTTCATCACTTCCGCCTCCCCTTCCCTGGCCTTGTTGTTGAAATGGTCCTTGAGCCGCCTCTTTATGAGGGACTCCACCTTCGGGGAGCGAAGCTTCGCGGGGAGCGAGAACCGCAGCTCAAGCCCTCCCCCCTTCCTCTCCGCATACCTCCGCCTCGCCTCGAGCACGAAGTCCTCGGAAAGCAGCCTTTCCGAATAGGGGGAGGGGTCGAAGTCCGAGAATATGTCGTCGTAGGAATCCAGGCTCATGTGGATGAGGCCGAGTATGGAGGATGCCTTCCTGTCCTCAACCGCCTTCTCAACGCCCATGGGTTTTGCTCGCCTTACTCCTTTTTTAACCCTTGCCCGCCCAAACTAACCCATGAGCCTGAAAAGGACAAATATCGCGATGCCCATGGCCTCCGCGGGCCTCACAGGCCTCACGCCGGACATGGAGCTCAGCGGCATAAAGATGGACCCGAGGAACGTAATAATAGCGGTAGCGGTCTTCGTAGCGGTCGTAAAGATAGCCGGCTACCTGATATAGCCCCTATTTGCTGAAATAATCCAAAGCCGCCCTCTCGACCTTTCCCCTGTCCCGGGCAGGGCACATCACTATCGCATTCCTCCTCCTCTCCTCGGCCGCGAGAAGGGCGGAAACCAGCTCCGAGGCCTCCTTTATGTCCCGCACCCCGTCCTTCCCGACCACCCCGAACTCCGGAGGATTCGCGGGTTCGCCGGGCATGCTTATTATAACGTCGCAGCCGCACCTGGCAGAGAGCTCCGCCTCCGCCGCCCCTGCATCCGAGAGCAGGGGGTGCCTGTCGCTCAAGGCGAGCGCCTGCTTGTAGAACCTCCTCTCGAGGAGCGCGGAGGCGTAGGGGGCGCTCCCCCCGACCGCCGCCATCCTCAGCAGCATCTCCTCGTCCCCGCAGGACAGGAACGTGGACGGCTCGAGCCCCCCTTCCACCGCCATCCTTATCGCCCTCCCAAGCATCCCGGAAGCAATCCGGACAGTCTTGTGCATGTAAACGGTGGAGAACATGAGGAACCGGCCTATGAGCAGGGATTCCGCCGCCTCCAGCCCGCCCCTCTCCACGCACACCCTGCCGCCCCTCCCCTCCATGGTGTGGATGAGCCGGCCGGTGTCTATTATCCCGTATGCGACGCCCGTGTGGTGGGCGTCCCTCTTCAGGTAGTCCATCCTGTCCGCCCCTATGTCGCAGGCGATTATCTCACCTGAAATGCCTTTCCCGGAGAGGAGCTCCCTTGCGGAAAACGCCTCCCCAACAATGTCCCCGAGCTCCCCGGAAGACGCCTTCCCCTTCCCTATCTCCTCGTGGGTGCCCAGGAGCCCGGAGAGGGCGGCCTCGCCCTCGTGCGAAAACGCGGTGTGCCCCAAATCGTGGAGAAGGGCGGACATCCTTATCCTTTCCTTTTCGTCCCCGGAAATCCCCAGGACGTCGCAGATTCCGGACGCGAGGTGCATCGTGCCCAGGGAATGCTCGAACCGGGTGTGCATCGCCCCCGGGTATACCAGGTGCGCAAGGGCGAGCTGCCTGACCCTCCTCAGCCTCTGGAAATCCGCGCAGTCCACCACCCTCTCCTCTATCCCGGAGAGGATTATGTTCCCGTGTATAGCGTCCCTGACAACCGCCATCTAACCAACCCTTATGAAGAAATCGCCCTTCTCTATGTACTCCCCTCCCTCCGCGAGTATCTTGAGCACCGCGGTTATCCCGTCCGGGTGCATCCCCTCAACCGCGCCCACCGCCTTCGGGTCCACGTCCTCCTCCCTGCATTTGGAGAGCGCCTTGACGACCTTCGCCATGTGCGCCTTCGTCACCACATAATACTTGCCGTCGAAGCTCTTCAGCCCCGTTATCGCCCCCCTCTGCTTCTGGAGGAGGTCGGAGAGCTCCTGGGCCTGCCTCTGCTCCGAGACCACCAGGTACCCGTCCCTGAACAGCTGCTTCTCCATCTCCGCGGCGGGCGGCGCGGGCGCAGCCGCCTGCGCATTCCCGCCGTTCCTCTGCGGGTAGAACTCCTTCTGTATGTTGTAAACGCCGTTCGGGTATTTCCTGCTCTTTATGAGCGTGACCGCCCCCTTTTTCTCAAGGGACATGAGGGCCTCCCTCTCCAGCCTGCTCAGCTCCTTCAGGAGCGCGGGGGCCCTCTTCTCGAACCTTATCGCCGCAAGCTTCTCGAGCACCCTCCTCTCGACCCCCCCCTTGCCGGCAGGGGGCGCGGCAGGCGCCTGCCTGGCATCCCCGAGGGGCCTGCTGACCAGATAATACCCGTCCCTCAGGTGGAAAAGCTCGAGCTCGTCGCAGTCCCTGAAATCGTCCGGAAGCCGGACATATGTGCCGCTCTCCTTCCTCACCGTCCGTATCCTCATTTTCTCTCCCCGAAAACCTCGGCCTGGAACGCCTTCACAGAAACCGGGAGCTCCATCCAGGCGTTGGGCGGAAGCCCGGCCTTCATGCAGGCATGGCCCATGTACTCCCCAACCCCCCATCCTTCCTCGGCCGGGACCTGTGGCAGGAGCAGCCCGGAATGCCCCCTGTATTCGATTATGAGCCCGTCCCGCCCGATTTTAACCTTCCTGAGGTATTCCTCCGGCGCGGACACCCTCACCGGCTCAGGGACGGTTAGCACGCTTATCTCCATCTCCAGCCCGCCCATCTCCCCCTCCGAAACCGGGCCGAACCTGTAATCCTCGAAGGCGGCAGCAATCGCGGCCTTCACAACCGCCCTGCCCAGGGGCATCACCGGCAAAGGGAAGCCGATGCACCCGCGCAGCTCCCCCTTCTTCTTCAGCGTCACGAAAACCCCGCGCGGCATATCGAACTCGTCAATGTCAGCTTCCTTCAGGGCCCCTGGCTCCTCTCCATGCTCTGCATAATACTCTATCGCCTTCCGCGCAATGAGGAGCAGCCTTTTGCGCTGTTCGCCGGAGAACCCCATACGGCTGATTTCCGTCTAAACCTTTATAATTACTCTTGGGGTAGTATTCCGGTGAGCATTTTTACGGACATAATCCAAATCAAAAAGCCGGAGAAGGACCTGGTGGAGTCCCTGCTCTCCTCCTACGAATCATTGGCGAAGGCAAAGGGGTTCGAGGTGAGGAGGGAGGGCAAGGCGCTATCTTTCAAGGGGGAGAGGATCTCCGCAATCCTGCGGATAGAGTTCGGGGGAAGGCGGGACTTCTTTGAAACCATCACGTCCATGAACTCCACGCCCGCGGAATACAAGGTTCTGGTGGTGAGCTCGAACGCGAGGGCCCTCCCCATGGAGGCCGCATACACGGTCCTGAAGAAGAAGCTGCTCGTGAAGGAGAGATGGATGCTCATAGACATAGAGGGCAGGAAGCCGCCCATGTGCATAAACTGGCTGCCCTCCACGGCCGCAGGCGCACCGCGGGAAGGGGGGAGGCAGGCCCCATCAAAACCCGCCCGGGGCCCCCCGCCTGAAAAGCAAGGGGAAACAGACCCGTTCCTGGAATATGCGGAACATGCGGAGAGGCGCGAATCCATGCGGGGCAGGCACAAGCGGGAGAGGAGGAAGATGATCTACGGCGCGCCTGGCGAAAGGAAGGAGCAGGATTAGGATTGTTCTGTAGTGCTAAAATTTGTTGCCAAAACCTTTATTAATTTAGCACTACAAAACCAACCGTGGCATTCATACGGTCAAAATTAGTGAATGGGGAATACTACTTCTATCTTGTGAAAAACATTCGTGAAGGGGGCACGGTCCGCCAGGAGATAGTGAAATACCTCGGCAGGCAGGATGAGGCCGGGAAATATGCGAAGGAAAAAGGTTTCGCGATGCCGGAACCGGAGGAAAAGCCGGAAGAAAGCGAAACGGAACTGGACAGGAAGATAGCAGATAAAAAGAAAAGTCTTGATTCGCTGAAGCCCTTTCCTAAAGAGATAGAGGAAAGGCTCAGGGAAGACCTGGTTGTGCTCTGGACCTACAATTCCACCGCTATCGAGGGAAGCACGCTCTCGCTGAAGGAGACCGCCACGCTCCTTGATGAGGGGATAGTGGTCGGGAACAAGCCGCTTGCCGACTACCTGGCTGCGAAGGGGCACAGGGATGCGATAAACGTGCTTTTCAGGAGGTTGGGCGAAAGAAAGAAAAAAATAAGCGAATCGGACATTCTTGAGCTCCACAAAGCCACGATGAAGGGCGTGGTGGAAAAATACCTTGGCGCCTACAGGCTCGTGCAGGTATACCTTCGCGGCTCCTCGTTCGTTCCTCCGCCTCCAAACCAGGTGCCTAAAATGATGGCCGAGTTTGTCTATAAGCTGAATAAAAATCCGCATGGTTATGATCCCATAGTGCTTTCGGCGCTTTCCCATCTTGAATTCGAATCCATCCACCCGTTCGTTGATGGCAATGGACGGGTAGGCAGGCTGCTGGCGAACTGGGTCCTGATGAGGGGCGGTTATCCCCCTATAATCATCGCAAAGAAGGAGCGCCTGCGCTACATCCGGCTCCTTGAGCAGGCGCAGACAAGGAACAAGCATTACGCTTTGGCCGTATTTTTCAAGAAGAAAGTGAACGAGGCGCTGGATTTCTACCTTAAACGGGCGAGGCCCTACAGGGCGTAGTGCTAAAAAATTATCAAAAATTAACAAATAATTTAGCACTACAAACCAGGCCCCGAACGCAAGTAATTTAATCCTGTCCAGAGCATTAGCCCTCATGGCAATCTCACCCCTGGATTCACGGTACAAAACGGAAATGAGCGCGATTTTTGAGGAGGAGAGCAAGCTCCGCAAGTGGATGGACGTTGAAATCGCGCTGGCAAAGGCGCACGCGGAGCTCGGCCGCATCCCGAAGGACGCCCCCAAAAAAATTGAGGAGGGCAGCAAAAAGGTGAAGCTTGCCCGCGTATTGGAAATCGAGCAGGAAATCCACCACGACCTCATGGCGATGGTGCGCGCGCTCTCGGAGCAGAGCGGGGACGCGGGCGCTTACGTGCACATTGGCGCGACCAGCTACGACATAGAGGACACCGCGACCGCGCTCATTTTCCGGGACGCGCTCTCCCTCGGGAAAAAGCGCCTTTCCGGGCTCGCCGCAACCCTGAAATCCCTCGCGCTCAGGCACAAAAAGACCGTCTGCATAGGGCGCACGCACGGCCAGCACGCCGTCCCTACCACTTACGGGATGAAGTTCGCCCTCTACTACACCGAGGTCAACAGGCACATCCAGAGGATGGAAGAGGCGGAGAAGCGCATCCTGGTGGGCAAGATGAGCGGCGCCACCGGCACCCGCGCGGGCTTCGGGAAGGGCGGGGAAAGGCTGGAGAAGCGCGTGATGGAGCTCCTCGGCCTCGCGGCCGCCCCAGTCTCCAGCCAGGTCATCCAGAGGGACAGGCACGCCGAAATCCTCTGCCTCCTCGCCCTCATGGCAGGCACCTGCGAAAAAATAGCGAAGGAGATACGCAACCTCTCCCGCCCGGAGATGGGCGAGATAGCCGAGCCGTTCGGGAAGAAGCAGGTGGGCTCCTCCACAATGCCGCACAAGCGGAACCCCCATAAGTCCGAGCGCATCTGCTCCCTCGCAAGACTGGTCCGCGCAAACGTACAGACCGCTTTGGAGAACATCCCGCTCGAGCACGAGCGCGACCTCACCAATTCGGCCAACGAGCGCTTCATATTCCCGGAATCCTTCATAGTCACGGATTACATGCTGAAGCAGCTCAACTCCGTGCTGGAGGGCCTCCGGTTCTTCCCGGAAAACATCAGGAGGAACCTTGAGCTCACCAAAGGGCTCATAATGGCGGAGCGCGTGATGCTGGCCCTCACGGAAAAGGGCGTGGGCAGGCAGGAGGCGCACGAGGAGGTCCGCGGGCTCTCCCAAAAGGCGTTCGCGGAAGGCAAATCCCTCCGCGAAACACTGGAAGCCGGCCCCCTCGGGAAAAAGTTCACAAAAAAGGAGCTGGACGCCCTTTTCGACCCCTCCACCTACACGGGGGACGCGGAAAAAATAGTGGAGCTCGCCGCCCGCTGAGCCCCCCCCGTCAATAACTTTATAAACCATAGAGCACTAATCCCACCGTTGGTGTTTGCCGATGGTAACCGAGAGACAGATTGCATACGCTTCCGCCGGGATTGGGCTGTTCGGCGCACTGATGGCGCTTGCGTCCGGTGGCGGCGTCCTGAGCATCCTCGGGGCAATTTTCGCCGGGCTCGGGAGCGCGGCCGCGGTGCTTTTCCTCAAATATGGCTACATAATCATCCCCATGATAACCCAGAGGGCAAACGTCGTCGTCATGACCGACACCGGGTATGAGATACCCCCTTCCCAGGACGTCATAATACGGAAAATCGGGGGGATGTACTACGCCAGCGCTTTCCTCGGGATAAAGGTCTACGAGTCCGCAACCGAGAAGACGCTCGAGCAGAACGTGGCCTTCAACGAGGACTTCGAGCGCGCAATCTCCAACATAAAATACGTCGCCAAAATCGCGTACATGCTTTATGCCGAGGACGTCGGCGAGGAAAGGAAAAAGATAGAGACCAAGAAGGCCGAGGGGCAGCTGCGCCTTTCCAGGGAGAGGGAGAAGACCGAGCCGGATGTGCTGAAGATAGACAAGTACGAGAGGGAGGTCTCGATGTGGGACGCCCAGCTCGGCAAGCTCACGAAGGGGCTCAGGCCCATGGGCGTGCTCGCCTACGCCATGACCACGGCGAGCGGGGTCACCAAGGAGGCCGCGATGGCCGGCGCCCGCGCCCAGGCGAGGGAGCTCAAGGTGACGCTCTCCAACTCCCTCAACATCCAGGTGGACCAGCTGCAGGCCGACCAGATGCTTAAGTGCTTCGAATGGGAGAAGGCGATGCCGCCGACCCCAAGGGAGCTTGACTCCGCGCTTGTGTGATAAGATGGCATTGGAACTCTCAAGGATATCCAACCGGGAACTGGCCAAGAGGAACATCCTGGTCCATCCGCCAGAGCCCCCCATGGAGGCGCTCTTCAAGGAGCCGGACAACTCCATTTTCGTGGGCCGCACAAAGATACTCAACATCCCCTTCTACTGGTCCTTCGAGGAGATAGCCAACCCTCACATAGCGGTGGTGGGCATAAGCGGCTCGGGCAAATCCTACTTCATCAAGACCTTCCTCACCCGCGCCTCGTTCGTCTGGAACTCCAACGCCCTCATAATAGACTGGGCCGGGGAATACAGGGACTGGGTGAGGCAGACCGGAGGCCATGTGATAACGCTCGGCAAGGGCTCCTACCTGAACCTCCTCGACCTGGGCGGGATGAAGCCCTACGACCGGATAAAGCAGGTCATGCGCACGCTGGCGATCCTCACGGACATAGAGCAGTACCCGGAGCAGAAGCGCCTCACCGAGCAGGGCATAGAGCAGGCGTACGTCAACAACAAGTACAGGATGGACTCCACCGAGCAGAGGGACGAGCTCGGGAGGGCGCTCACCCCGCCCACCCTCAAGGACGTGGTCAAGCTGCTCGAGGAGAAGGCGTCCATAGGCACATACGAGTTCCCCGCCGAGCTGGAGAACGCAATCTACCGCCTCCGTGAATTCACCAAGCCGGGCGAGGACTTCTTCGCCCAGCACTCCACCGTGAGCCTGGACGAGCTCACCACCTCCGGGCTTGTCGCGATGGACCTCTCCGGCCTTCCGGACGAGCGCTTCCGCGCCCTCGGCGCCCTCGCGGTCCTGCAGTTCGTAAAGGAGAGGATGCGTGCGATGGGATGGGCCAAGGCAAAGGGGCTCCGCCTCCTCGTGGTCCTGGACGAGGCATGGAAAATCGCTAAGGAGGACAACAGCGACGCGGTGATGATTGTCAGGGAGGGGAGGAAGTACAACTTCGGCATAATCGTGGCCTCGCAGAACCCCACGGACATAAGCGAGAACATATTCAGCAACGTGGGCACGACGTTCATACTCAAGGTGAAGTTCGAGAAGTATCTGGACTACCTCCAGGGCTCGCTCAACTTCAGCAACTACATGCGGGACGAGATATCCCGCTTCGGCGTGGGGCAGGCCGCCGTGAACATGGCGTTCTCCACCGCGGCGCAGTACCCCTCCACCTTCCTGGTGGACAAGATAGAGGGCGAGGAGCCGGCGAGGGAGCTTTTCCTGGAGCTGGAGGGCGCCCTCACCAAAGAGCAGAAGGAGGCGATTGATGTGGCAAGGTCTGTTCCGTTCCATAAGGACGATTTGAAGAGGAGGATGCTCGAATTCGGGCTGAGCGAGGACCGCATAGAGGAGGTCGTGAGGCTGTTCGAGCAGCACAACCGCCACCTGGACGTGGTCTCCTTCATAATAATGCTGGAGAGGTTCGGCATCGCCCGCCCGAACATCACCACCTTCCTCAAGGAGCTCGGGATAGAGGACATGACCATAATCAACATCTTCACCAAGGCGGACAAGAGGAAGGCGGGCGTGAGCGACGCGGAGATAACGCAGGTTTCTCTGGAGGGCTGATGGCATGGCTAGGGTTTGCTGGATATGCGAAAAGGAGGTCCCCGAAGGGACGGAGATAAAGGTCGACACGGTGATAAGGTTCATCAGGGAGATGAAGAGGAAGCTGGGCATCCTCAAGGGCAACGACCTCGTGGTCTGCCCCGCCCACCTCGCCGCATACGCGGAGAAGCGGAAGAAATTCGAGCGCAACCTCGTCCTTTACGCGACCGGAGCCGTGCTGCTCGCGGTCGGGATACCCATCTTCCCGCTCCTCATGGGCGCGAGCTTCAACCCCGTGGTGATATGTTTCTCGTTCGTGCTCGCGGCCGCGGTGCTTGGCCTGTCTATGCTCAATTACGTGCCTGCCCTGGAGGGGGAGGGAAAGAAGGAGGGTGCCTGACATGCCCGAACCGGCCGCGGCGCCCAAGGTGGACGGGCTCCGCATAGAGGGAAGGATGGTGGGGAAGCCGGAGGAGATAGCCAGCGCGCTCCGCACAATCTCATTCCTCCGCGTCGCCAAGGAGAAATCCTCGGTGAGCGCCGCGTATGTGGAGAGCAGGGACATGAGCAAGAACCCCTACTCTTTCTCCGTAATCAAGTTCGACAAGGAGGCGGTGGAGATAGTCTACACGATACCCCCCTCGCTTTCCCCGACCAGGAGGAGGATAGACATCCTCCGCTACGCCCTCAACCTTTTCACGCTGGTGGGCGACTATTACCAGATAGACCCGAAGCTCCTCCTCCAGCTGCTCGAGCAGACTGTGAAGGAGATAGAGGACTTCTCCACCAACGACTACAGGCAGCTCTATGTCTCTTACGACACGCTGAAGAGGGAGGTCGACACCCTGCGCAGGAACTATGCGCTCCTGAGGAAGCAGGTGGCTGGCCTGACGCGCGAGAACTACGACCTGAAGAACGACAACGACGAGCTGAGGCTGGACATAGAGAAGCTCCAGGGGATGTCCGACGGGGCCCTGAAGACCAAGCTGCAGGAATGGATAATAGACCACGGGGGGGACATAAACATCCCGGATTTCTCCCGCTTCCACAGGGTCCCCGAGGCCCGCGTGGAGCAGCTCCTTGACGACCTTGTCAAGGGAGGGTTCCTGGAAATGGTGCAGTGACTATGGAAAAGAAGGAAGGTGCGGGCGGCCGTTACAGGTTTTCGCTGAAGAAGCGCTACTCCTTCGAGCGCAAGTACCGGAAGGTGGAGGTGCCGGTGGGCGAGATGATTAAGGCGAAGATACTCTCCGCCCTTGGCAGGAAGCCGGCCCAGGAGGAGCCGCGGAGGAAGGCCCCGGGCATCGCCCCGGAGGAGGAGAGGAAGGAGGCGAAGCCGCTCCTTCAGGTCGCCCCCAGGGCCATTTTCCGCATAGGCGGCCTTTTCGGCCTCCTTTTCCTGCTCGCACTGGTTGCGTTCCTTTTTGCGCAGACCATCTCCTTCCCGTCCGAGGCGTGGACATCCGAGGCAGCCACCGCATACCTGTCCATGCAGGTGAAGGGCTCGGACATGCTCACCCTGAGCGACGCGGAAAGCCTGCGCTACCCGTACAGGACGGCCTATTCCTCCATCGAGCTCGCCTCCTCCGGGGTGCGCAACATCACCGTTAACGCGCAGGTTTACGACTCCCCTCCCCCCAACGCGGTCTTCGTCCTCCGCAGCAGCCGGTTCCAGGCAGAGACATATCCGCTCTTCATATCCTCGCTCTCCTCATCCCTCGGCGAATACGGGATTGGCGTGAACGAAATCTCATTCCAGGAGCTGGAAAGCCTGGGGAGCGGCTCCTTCCTGGTGATCCCCAGCGGCTACATTCCGGAGGAGCTCATAACCGGCGAGAGGCCCCTGCTCCATTCCCTCCTCGAGAGGGGCGTGACAATAGTTTATGTCGGCCAGGACTTCTCCCGCATGCTCTCGAAAACCGGCAGCGTGGTCTCCGCGCCCCAGCTCCCCACCCGCCTCAGGATAACCTTCGCGCAATCGCCCGTCGCCTCCGAGCCGCCCTTCCTCCTCAGGAACGGCCTCTATTCCGCGTCCGGCCTTGACAACGCATACCGCTTCGGGGGCGCGTACAGCGTGCTCGCATACAGGTCCGGCTTCTTCATACTCGCCCCCCAGACGCTGGACGGAGGGTGGGAGACGCCGGCCAACGCCGCCTCGGACATATCAGCAATGTTCCTGCGCTCCTCCTGGCTCACGCCAAAATCCTCGGCCTCAATCCCGGTCCGGCTCACGGGCGGAGACAAGATGGAGGTGTTCACCCCCCGCTTCGAGGGGAACTCCGCGTACCTGAAGCTTTCAGGGTACAACCCGGGGTCCAGGGCGGGCTTCTACGACTCCTTCCGCGTGTCCAAGAGCACACGCGGGGAGGTGTACCTGCGCGGAGGATACACCATGCTACCGGGCACCATCTCCCCCACCACCACAGACCTCTTCATAAGCCTCCGCGAGGCAGGCGGGGGAGAGAGCTTCATCTTCATATCAATATCCAACCTCTCCGGGGAAGTGGACCGCTTCAGCACGAGCAGCTCGCGCTCCGGGCTCAACTCGGACTTCTCGCTCATCCACGAATTCAGCCTGCCGCCCGGCGACTACATCCTGGACGCGGTTGACCAGGA
>JAKQHW010000041.1 GCA_029557835.1 Microcaldota archaeon | reverse complement strand
CGCGAGGTTGAACGCCTGGAACACGAACCCTATCTTGCTATTCCTCACATCCGCCAATCCATCCTCATTCATCTCGCCCATCGCCATTCCGTCCACACACACCTCTCCGGAAGTAGGCTTGTCCAGAAACCCCAGGAAATGGAGGAGGGTGCTCTTTCCGCTGCCGGACGGCCCGGTAATGGAGACAAATTCGCCCTCATTTATGCTGAGCGAAACGCCGTCCAGAGCCTTAAAGGTGGACTTCCCTGCCCCATATTCTTTCGTAATGTTCTTCAATTCCAGGATTGGCTTCTTCACATCTTGGGAAGGATTGGGCGCTTATAAATAGATTCCCCGGAATAACCCCCAAATTACGCCTGCATTCTCACTATTTTGAGCTCACCCACGCCAAAATCGCCAGCGAAACCGTCGCAAACACATATGGGATTATCTGCATCACCCCGAACCTCCCATACACCCCGAAGAAGGAGTGGAGCATCGGATTGGCAGTAAGAGCGAACAGCATGAACGCGACCACCGCACTAAGGACCCCCAGCGTAAACGCGCTCTTCAGCTCCATGTAATCCTTCAGATAAGTGTATACAAGATAGACCGAAAGCAGGAGCATCAGCGTGGAGGCCACGGCCCCAATCATGAAGAAAAGATCCGGGGAACGCGGCGCCACCTCCCCAGGCGCAGGCCTTGGCTGGCACTGGTCCCGCGGCCCTATCCTTTCATCTATGTCCCTGAACGCGAACATCATGTTCGCGGCAAGCAGAATCCCCACTGAAAAAAGTACGATGAGCAGAGTCCCTATCCCCGCCTTCAGCACCATATTATTTTTTTCTTTTTTTGCTTCCATTTCCATCCCTCAAAATCCCCTTTATGAATTCATTATTGTCCAGTTCCGGGCTGATGAAATAGACCGACCCGTACCCCTGCTTCGGGGTATAAATCACTCCGTTCTCCACCAACAGCCCCATGTGCGCCTGCACTGTCTTGTAATCCATCCCCAGCTCCTGCGCAAGCTTCCGCGTGTTCATGGGGGCGCTTCCCAGCACCTTCAGTATCCTCACGCGAGTAGGCCCGCCCTTGGATGCATTGAGCAGCCAGTAGAGCAGCCTCGTCCTTGAGTCCATCGCATCCCATTTCCATTCGCAGTTTTAAAAACCCGCACGGGCCGCATAAATAGATTCCCCCAAATTGCTCCCACATCAGAAGCAATAAAAGTTATTTCATACGTTATCCCTATGCTCCTCTTGGAAGGGGTGTCCCCCTCCGCGGTTCGGAGCCGAGGTCGCATAACCTGGTAGTGCGCCGGTCTTGAATGGCTCATGCCATAAGAAAACCGGTTCCGCAAGGAATTGCAGGTTCAAATCCTGCCCTCGGCGCTCTTTCTTCCTTTTTCCGGCCCGGGCATCAGTAAGGCTGACCTCAAATGCATAAATCTAGGAGTAGGTATCTATCCTCCCCCATGTTGAATTAGTAATATTATTGCACTATCCACCGGAAAACACCCCCGAGAAGCTTTATATTCACTCTCCCGTAAATCCATCCCATGAAGCCCCTCGGCACCGTCATATCCACCGAAGAGTCCCCCACAACCCAGGAGTTCTCATTCGTTTTGGAGGAGGGCGCCCCAGTAAAGAAGAACCAATTCATCCAAACTGCCAGCGAGGAAGGCACCGTCTTCGGGCTGGTAAGGGAAATCACCCGCGCCAACCGCTATTTCGAGAGGGCGGAATCCGTGGCCGAATACGAGAAGGAATCCTCCATTTCCACCCATTTCCCGGTCAAATCCTGGGAATACGCAATCGGGGAAGTGAGAATACTCGGATTAATGAACAAGGTGGGGGACAAATACCGCCACTGGCGCGTATCCCTCCCGCCTTCACCCGGGGCGAAGGTCCTCCCCGCAGACGAGCAGATGCTAAACGATTTCATCGGCTTCCAGCCGGACGGGCTGATGCTGGGCAAGCTCCAGAACCACGACGTGCAGGCAAAGGTCTCCATGACAAGGCTGCTCCAGAAGCACCTCGCCATCCTCGCGATGTCCGGTGCGGGCAAATCCCACCTCGCCAGCGTAATGCTGGAGGAGCTATTGGACAGAAAAAAGGAGGACGGCCGCATCTCCGTAGTGGTAATCGACATCCACGGCGAATACATAGGATTCAAGTCCGACCCCAAATACGGGAAGCAAGTGAGGATAGTGGAAGGGAAATCCATCTCGGTACCATTCTCCAACCTGAACCCCGAACTCCTCGGCACCCTCTTCCCGGACATGACCGGGCCGGCGAGGGTGGAGTTGGGCAAAATTCTCAAGCAGATGGCCGAGGATTCTAAACAGAACAACACCGTTTACGGGATGCAGGACCTCATAGCCCGCGTGGAAACCGCAGGCATGAACAAGAACACCAAGGATTCCCTGATGCGGCCCCTCTACGAACTCCTTTCCATGCGCCTCATCCATCCCACGCGCAAGAACCCAAACTTATACGAGCTCCGCCCTGGGGAGATGCTTATATTGGACTTAAGTGATTTAGACGACCAGAAGAGGAAGAAGGCGATAGTAACTCTAATTGCCTCCCGCTTATTCAAATTAAGGAGAAAAGGATCCATACCCCCATTCATGCTCCTGGTGGAGGAGGCGCACAACTTCGCCCCAGAGCGCTCCAAGTCCGTCCATACCCCTTCCAAATTCGTAATAGAAAAAATCGCGAGAGAGGGGAGGAAATTCGGCGCGGCCCTGTGCGTAGTCTCCCAGCGCCCGGTCCAATTATCTACTACTACCTTGAGCCAGTGCAATACACACGTCATCCTCCGCGTCACCAACCCCAACGACCTCGACCACATCCGCCAGAGCTCCGAAGGGCTGGATGACCGCACAATGCGCAGCATTACCTCTCTAAAAGTCGGAGAAGGCATTATCGTAGGGGAGGCAATCAACTATCCCGCATTCGTTGAAATACGCGACAGGAAATCCAGGAAGATGGAAAAAGGCGAGCCCCTCCACCTCCAGGCAATCAAATTCGATTCGGACCAGCAAAAGAAGGAAGAGGAGGAAGACGACGAGATAGAGGCGTTCCTGGACTGAGCACCGGAACCACCGGAAGCGCACCCCCTCCCCCGCTTTATAAACCTCAAAATCCCCTTCCAAAACCATGACCAGCGTGGAGAAAGTGAAGACGCTTTCCGAAGTTGCTTCCTTTGACATGGAGAACTGCGCCTCTTCCACTTTTCTCCCGCTCGGTCATTCCAAATTCCCGGTTTACAGGGCTTCAACCCCGCGGGGCTCATGCAAGCTGTTCAAGACCCTCCTCACCAACAAATGCAGGATGGACTGCCGCTATTGCGTAAACTCAAAATGCGCCCTGCGCAGGCAGCCCCACAAATACGAACCGGGCGAGCTCGCCCGCACCTTCCATTTCTTCTACAAGAAAAGGATGGTGGAGGCCCTCTTCCTCTCCTCCTCCATAGAGGAGCCGGAGCAGAACATGGAGGAGATGCTGGAGGAGGTGCGGATCCTCCGAGAAGAGATGCGCTTCCGCGGCTACATCCACCTGAAGGTCCTCCCCGGCTCCACCAGGGACCAGGTCCACAGGGCGGCCCTTTACGCGGACCGCCTCTCCATAAACATAGAGACCATCTCCCCTTCCCACCTATCCGAGCTTTCTTCAACTAAGGACATGAAAAACGACATACTCATGCGCCAGGCGTGGATAAGGGGGGAGGCAAGAAAACGCGCAGGGGTTTCCCACACCACACAGCTGATAGTCGGCGCCCTCGGGGAATCCGACAGGGAGGTATTCGGTTGTGCCATTTCCGAATACGCCCACATGGAAGTCCGGCGCGTCTATTACTCCCCCTTCTCCCCCATCCTCGGAACCCCCATGGAGGGCGATTCTCCGGCAGGCAAATGGAGGGGCCACCGCCTATACCAGCTGGATTGCCTCTACCGCGACTACAACTTCTCAAGGGACGAAATAGACCTCGCCTTCAGGAACGATTTCCTGCCTAACGAGGACCCTAAAGTCACAATCGCACGCTCCCGACTAGCCAAGCCACAGGAGATAAACGGCCTTGGGAAGGAAGAGCTGATCCGCATACCGGGCGTGGGGCCCAGGACCGCGGAGAAGATCGCCTCCCATAAGAAGAGAATAACCAGCATGCTCCAGCTGCACAGGCTGGGCGTAAACCTTCCCAAGGCCCTCCCATTCATAAAGATAGACGGCTCCTACCAGGAGCGCCTCACAACTTTTGCCTGCGCATAAGAATGCTATTCCCTCGATATCCCGACCACTTCTATTTTCCTGTCAAGCGGGATGTCTGCGAACACAATTTCCCTGGACGGCACATCTCTGTCTGCGCCCATCCTGTATTTCGACCTCCCAATCCCGAATATGCCGCCACGGTTGTCCGTGAGCATCGACCTCAGCCTTCCCTTCTCCACGCCCCTCTTGCTTGCTAGCGCGTCCGGAATCCTTGTAGACTCATCAACAACGCCCAGATATCCCCCGAGGAAGTTTGGCTTCACTCCGTGGCATACAACAACCAGTTCAGGATGCACGACAACTAGTTCCCCGACCTTTTCAATTTCACCGGGTACGACGTATAGCCCCACAAATTTCTCTCCGAATGCCTCTGGGGGGACCTCGCTCTGGGGTATAAGCCAGCAGCTCTTCGAGTCAATTATGTCCCATCTTCCGAAAACCTCCTTTCTTTTCGGATAAGCAATAAGTTCCTTCAGCCTTACTCTGTCCCCAAGCTCGGGGTACTTCCCGCGGCCTCCCTTCATGAGGCAATCGTCCACGAGCGGATGGGACGGGAAGTCCAGCCCCCTCCTGTGCAGCTCCTTCCGTGCCTCCAAATAGCCCGCCCTCATCCCGAGCCTTATGAATCGTACTGAAGCGTTGTTTTCTGCCATAAGGTTAATTATGCGTGAAAACCTTTATTAACCATACTAAGACACAGCTCAGCTGGTTACCTCCCCAAGCCTCTTCTCCGCCTCGGCCTTCTTTATCTCCATCGCGACGCGCCTCCCAAAAGAAATCCCTTCCCCGTACAAATAATAAGAATATGGGGTGAACCTCGTCCCCGGGCTCCCCGGCATCCTGAACGAAACATCGAACACCACCAGGCTCTCCTTCCCATCGCGCTCCTCAATCGCGCACTGCAATGCGAACGGCCCGATCAATCCTTTTGGATAATGCCTCTTCACTTCCGCCACAAATCTCTCGCCCGCCTCAAACACTTCCTCAAGCAAAGACTCGCGTAAAGTGCACGCAATATGCCCGGTCTCAATAGTTGTAAGCCTCCTGTACTTCAAAATTTCCGTTTGCTGGTAAGCCGGCAATCTCAGCAGTCCATCCAAATTGGTCTGCCTCCGCGTATCTATCCCAAGCAATTCCAATTCCCCGCTCAAAGGAGAATGGAAGAAATTGAAATTGAACTGCGCCCCAAGTATGAACTCCTCTATCCTCGCCTTCTTCAAGTCCTCTTCCGCGACTATTCCCTTCTCAATAAGCTCCCTTCCCTTCACCTCGTACTCCTCCGGAGACCCCGCAAAGAAGAAAGCCCGTTCATAATGCCTCTTCTTCTCCTGCACCTTCACCAGCGCAAGCGCATCTATATTTTTCGGAGTAAATGTCCGCGCAATGTTTATCCCCGCCTTCTCCAGTAAGAAGTATTGATTTTTAGGCGCGTCCCTTTCCTCCGCCCTGAGCAGATATTTGTTCCCAAACACCGGCACCTTAAACTCTTCCTCTATCGCATCATAGCCCACATAAACTGAAAAGGAACGGTTCGGGACAAACACCGACCCCTCCAATCTTTTTTGGTTCTCCGGCTTCACAATCTCAGAAAATTTGTTCAGCACAAGCACCTCGTCCACGCATCCCCTAATCCCGCGCGTCTTGTAGTGCTTCGCATAAACCTTTTCCCGGCCTTTTTGGCAAACAACCAGTGAATTCATCCCCTCATGCTTCGCCCCTTCCGAGACATCAAGGGCCGAGTGGCTCCCCAAAGTAGATACAAACACCATCCATCTCACCTATACCTGATATATTCCTCCAAACCTTCCTTAAACCTAATCAATCCCTTCCCTGAAAGCACCCTCCCTTCCCTAAGCCCGCCCAAATGGGAGGGGACAAACCCCTTTTTCGCATATTCCTTGAATGCCCCGGCAAAATCCCTCCACTTCCTTTTCTCAATAGCAAAGAGCCGCCCCTCTTTCTCAACAAACTTCGCCCCCCTGTGCTTCGCCCGGAACTTTCCGCAATCCCCCTTCATTTTCAAAAGGGGCCCGCGCATCTCCTTCTCTTTTGGGAGCTCGTTTTCCTTAACCTCTAAGAAAAGCACGCTCTTCTCCCCGTCCGAATATGGATGCGCCCCAAGCACCGTGAACCCGCTCTGTTCAAGGAAAACCCCGAATGCGGCATTCACCCGCCTTATCTGCCCCCAGAGCACGTCGTCCACGACCTTTTCGTTAGCGAACTCTATCCCGTAAATGTTCCTGCCCGCAATCCATTTGGCAATCCCCGCATCCTTCATCTTACCCGGGAAAAAGAACTTCAGCGAAGGCTTCTCAAGGAACCTTCCGCAAACTCGGACAAACCTCTCAAAATTTCCGGCAGAAACCGGCGCAGCCACATTCCTCTCCGCATCCACCGGGTCCACAACCACGAACCCTTCCGGGAACCTCCCCAGCACGGCACCGCAATCCTTGTGATGCCCCTCCAAATCAATGGCCACCCTGCCCTTCCAGCCCGAAGCGGCCCTCAACACCCCTTCAAAATCCCCATGCGCAATCACAAGCAGCTCGCACAGGTATCCGGAGAACCCCAGCGTCTTTATCTCCGCCCCATAGAGCCCGTTCGCCTTCAAAAACCTCTTGAGCAGCCGCACCTCGTCTTCCTGCCCATCGCCCATCCTCCCGACCACATATTTTGTGTGCAGCTGGGAACGGTCCACCGCGCTCTTTACCCGCCCCCCTTCCTCCATGAGGTATGCGGGGACCACATCCACCTTCTTCCCCCTGAGCATGAACTTCACATAAGGGTGCTCAGCATACGCAACCTCCATCTTCGCTTTCGGATACGCCTTGCCCACAGCCCCCTTCACTTCCTCAAACATAAGCCCTTTGGAATAGGAGTGCGGAAACAATGCAAACAAATCGACGTCCCCCTCGCCCGCGAGGAAGGTCCCCTTGACCACCGAGCCTGTGGGCATGGTCCTCACCCCCCGCGGCAGGAACCTTCCTATGCGCACCTCCGCCTCCCTTGCGATGCCCTCCACCTCCCTTATTTCCGCCTCGCCGGGCCTTATTTTTTCAAGCGCCTTCCGGAGAATTTCCCGCATGGGAGGGCAATCTGCTTCCACCTTAAAAAACATTCCCTTCCCGCCCGCATATTTTCACGTCGGCAAAATGGGGGGAAGGTTTATAACCCTGTCGTCATAAATCATAGCCATGAGGATGCACACATTCCTAGCCATTTTTGCGGCCCTCCTTTTGTTCGGCTGCGTTGAGGAAAGGACGCTCAGCATAAGCGGGTACGAATCCATAGAGAGCATAGGCGGGATGGACCTCACCGGCGATGGGGTCAATGACGTCCTCTCCTACCAGTTCCGCTCAATCCCAATCGACCAGCCGCTCGGGATATCGATGGCCAAATACGTCTTCGTCTCCCCCTCCTCATATTCGTTCACAGAGCCAGCCTATCCCTCCCCTCCCGACCTGGAGGGCGCAAAGGCTAAAATAAATGAATTCGACGCCGCAAGGAAATCCGGGGAGGGCGCCTGCCTCTCGCGCCTGCAGGTCTCTTTCGCAACCTGCAGCGATTATTCCTCCTGCATGCAGAACTGCCGCTCCGAGTACTGCACGGAGTCCAAAGCAGTGGCCGGTGAGGCGTTCGGCTTCGAGCTGCTCACATTCAAGGAAAAGAGCCAGGAGATGGACCGCCTGGTCTCCGAGCTGAATTCGGTGCAGGCCCTGCAATCCTCCGAAGAAAAAAAGGAATTCATAAGGAAAACCGTCAAGCTTATGGCGGTCGCAAGCGACCTCTCATACGTGAACATCTTCAACCAGAACACCTTCAGGACATGCAGCCCGCTGCAGCTGCGCCTCGACCTCCTGGAGCAGGCGGTGCAGAAGGTGGGCGCCACCCAGATAACCCCGGACAGGTACAGGTACAGGGTTGCGGAGATAATCACAGGCGGGACCGAGGACGAGCACATAACCCTCTTCATCCAGGACACGCCCCCGGTCGCGATGAACATAGACGAGCTTTCGGTGGACGTTCCAATGGGGGTAGTCTACCAGAGGCTCCCCCTCCGCGTGGGATGGGAGAACTTCCGCATAGATACCCCGCGGAAGGCGCTCACATATGATTTCACGTCCCCGGACCGCCCGGGGGAGACAATCCTCTCCAGGTGGAGCAACCCCCAGGTGAACGAAAGGAACATAAAGTTCTTCGCAATTTTCAATTCCATTTTCTCGAACCCGATAATCACTTTCCTCGCGGGCATCTCCAAATCCGTATTCATGCTATTCTACTCGCTCGGCGCGGGCTATTTCACCTCCCTCGGCGCTGCCGCATCCTTCTTCCTGTACGTGTTCATGCTCGCAATCCTCGCGGCCACGTTCCTTTTCCACGCGATGCGCGGCTACATGGACCGCAAGGTCATCCGGGAATACCTGATAGAAAAAATGGGCCCGCCAATAACCGACTGGAGGAGCTATGTGGGCGTGGGCGCGGCCCTCATCCTGGTGTGCTTCCTGATGAACGTGATGTACATCCGCCCCACCGAAATCGGGCAGCTGGACCTCGCCACCATACAGCTAAGGCTCATCTCGGACATCCCGGGCTCCATTT
Source organism: Microcaldota archaeon (assembly GCA_029557835.1). GTDB lineage: Archaea > Micrarchaeota > Micrarchaeia > Anstonellales > Bilamarchaeaceae > CAIXOA01. Next base: position 8,551 of record JAKQHW010000041.1, on the reverse strand, counting down.
CCGCGATACTCTTCATATTCGGGGCATACACGATATACCTCGTGGCCGAAGACAGGCTGAAGGGCCTGTTCCTCGGGCCAGACTACTTCCACAGGAAGGGCGCGACAAAGGAGGAGAATGTCGCGGCGCTCTCCCGCCTCAAGACGGTCTCCGGAAACCTCAAGGCGAGGATAGAGACGCTCTCCCGCACTGGGATGGACGTGAAGGACGAATATGCGGTCCTCATCGCGGTCCCGGAGGAGAGGCTCGAGCAGTTCATAGACGTCGGCAAGCAGAACACCGCCAAGAGCCTCATAGACTTCCACCTGACCCGGCTGGAGGACATAGACAAGCGCATAGAGCAGAAAATAGGCATAATGGAGGAGAACTGGCCGGTATGGAACAGCGAAATCGCGAAGGCGGTTGACCAGAGCGACGAGGTGCCCGTGGAGACCCTGGTCTCCATCCCCATGCAGTGGAGGGAATGGGCGGTCTCAAAATACATAAGCGAGCACCGCGGGAGGCACCTTGTCCTGGAGGACAACCGCATAAAGAGGAGGAAGGTCTCCGCAGAGAACCTGCTCATGTCCTCCCTTTCGGACCTCAAGCGGGACGGGCTTGTTGAGTCAGCAATATTAATCCATGACAACAAAGTGGTATCCAATTCCTTCTCAAAGGGGAACTCCACCGTTGGCGTGGTCCTTTTCATGAAGCTCTCCGGCTTCGCCAATGCGATTGCCAGGAAGTTCGGGGAAGAGGACGTGAAGAGGTTCGTGATAATGGGAAAGAAGGGCGCCGCGGCGTCCCTCCCCAGCGGAAAGAACAGCCCGCTCCTGTTCACCGGGCGCGGCAAGCTTAAGCAGCTGATAGACGAATGGAAATCCAAGGTCGGGGAGCCAGGGTGAAACGATGGAAGACTACAATGCGGAAAGCATCAAGGTACTCGAAGGGCTCGAGGGGGTGCGCAGAAGGCCTGCAATGTACATCGGAGACACCGGCAGGCGCGGGATGCACCACCTGGTCTTCGAGATAGTGGACAACGCGATAGACGAGGCCCTCGCGGGGCACTGCAAGAACATAGAGGTAATACTCAAGCCGGGCAACTCGGTATCGGTAAGGGACGACGGGAGGGGGATACCCACAGAGACACATTCCAAGACCGGGAAATCCGCCCTCGAGCTGGCCTCCACCGTCCTGCATGCGGGCGGCAAGTTCGAGAAGAAGGCGTACCAGGTGAGCGGCGGCCTGCACGGGGTCGGCCTTTCCGTGGTGAACGCCCTCAGCGAATCAATGGAGCTGGAGGTCCACCGCAACGGGAAGATTTACCTCCAGAAATATGCGAAAGGGATTCCGCAGACCAAGGTGGAGGGCATCGGCCCTACCGAATACCGGGGCACCATAGTCCGCTTCGTCCCGGACATGTCCATATTCTCAGGGGAATTTGAGTTCGACTACCTGAGGGAGAGGCTGCGCGAGCTCGCCTTCCTCAACTCCGGCATAAGGATAGTTTTGAGGGACGAGCGCGCAAACAGGGAGGAGGAATTCAAATACGAAGGGGGCCTCAGGGAATTCGCAAAATACCTCAACCGCTCAAGGGAGGCGGTACACGAGCCTTTCTCCTACAAGAAGACGAGCGGCAACGTGGAGGCGGAATACGCAATCCAATACACCCAGAGCTACATCCCCCTCATCCACACGTTCGTGAACGGCATCGCAACCGTGGAAGGCGGCACCCATCTTGTGGGTTTCAGGGCCGCGACCACCCGCGCAATAAACGAATACATAAAATCCAACAAGCTGCTCAAGGGCGAGGGGTCCGTGGGCGGGGACGATGTCGCGGAGGGCATGACCGCGATCGTCAGCGTAAAGGTCCCGGAGCCGCAGTTCGAGGGCCAGACAAAGACCAAGCTGGGCAACGGGGAAGTGAAGGGGATAGTCGGCAGCATAGTCTACGAAAGCTTCGCCCGCTTCCTCGAGGAGAACCCCGGGGACGCCCGCGCGATAGTCGAAAAGGTCGTGAAGTCCATGCGCGCCCGGGAGGCCGCGCAGAAGGCAAAGGACCTCATCCGGAGGAAGGGCGTTTTCGAGGGGAGCGTCCTGCCCGGGAAGCTCGCCGACTGCATAGAGCGGGACGCATCAAAATGCGAGATATTCATAGTGGAGGGGGATTCAGCCGGCGGAAGCAGCAAGCAGGGGCGCGACCGCCGCTTCCAGGCCATCCTGCCCCTCAAGGGAAAAATCCTTAATGTGGAGAAATCCCCCATCCACAAGATACTCCAGAACGCGGAGATACGCACGCTCATCACCTCGCTCGGGACCGGTTTCGGGGAGGATTTCGACATCTCCAGGCTCAGGTACGGCAAGGTCGTGATAATGACCGATGCGGACGTTGACGGCAGCCACATCCGCACTCTCCTGCTGACGCTTTTCTACCGCTATCTCCGGCCAATAGTAGACCAGGGCCACATGTACATCGCCCAGCCGCCCCTTTACGGGGTGAGGAGGGGCAAATCAATCAGGTATGCCTTCAACGATGAGGGCCTGGCGAAAGTGCTTGGCGAAATGGGGGAGGGGGCCTCGGTCCAGCGCTACAAGGGGCTCGGCGAGATGAACCCGGAGCAGCTCTGGGAGACCACCCTGGACCCGGACACCCGCTCCATGAAGCGCGTCACGATAGATGATGCGATGCTGGCCGACCAGATGTTCACGATACTTATGGGCGACGCGGTCGAGCCGCGCAGGAAATTCATAGAGGAAAATGCAAAGCTGGTGAAGAACCTGGACGTGTGATCCAAATGGCAGTTACCGACATCCCAATCGAGGAGGACATGAAGTCCTCATACCTTGACTATGCGATGAGCGTAATCGCAAGCCGCGCGCTCCCAGACGTGCGGGACGGCCTGAAGCCGGTCCACAGGAGGATACTCTTCGCGATGCACGAACTCGGCAACGTGCACAGCAAGCCCTACAAGAAGAGCGCCAGGGTGGTCGGGGAGGTGCTGGGGAAATACCATCCCCACGGCGACATGGCCATATATGACGCGCTGGTGCGCATGGCGCAGGACTTCTCGCTCCGCGCCCCGCTCGTTGACGGGCAGGGCAACTTCGGCTCGATAGACGGCGACTCGCCCGCGGCGATGCGTTACACCGAGGTGCGCATGGCGGAGCTTGCAGGCGAGATGCTCAAGGACATCGAGAAGGACACGGTCCGGTTCACCCCGAATTTCGACGGAACCCTGAAGGAGCCAACCGTGCTCCCGTCCCGGCTCCCGAATTTGCTGCTCAACGGCTCCGCAGGCATCGCGGTGGGGATGGCAACGAACATCCCCCCCCACAACCTGGGCGAAATCGCGGACGCAATAGTCGCCGTGATAGGCGGTGCGGGCGAAGAGGAGGTGCTCAGGATAGTGCAGGGCCCGGATTTCCCCACAGGCGGCTCCATAGTGGGCCGGGCCCGCATAATCGAGGCGTACAAGACAGGCCGCGGCATCATCACCGTACGTGGCAAGGCGGTCATAGAGGGGAACAGCATCACCATCGTGGAGATACCCTACCAGGTGAACAAGACCGCGCTCATCGAGCAGATCGTCTCCGCTGTGAAGGAGAAGCGGATAGACGGCATAAGCAACATAAGCGACCTTTCGGACAAGGGCGGGATGTCCCTTGTCATAGAAGTCAAGAAGAACGAGGACCCGCAGATAGTCCTCAACCAGCTCTATTCCTTCAGCGACTTCCAGAAGAGCTTCGGGATAATGAACCTCGCGCTGGTGGGCGGGGAGCCCAAGATGCTGCCCCTGATGGAGATGATACGCGAGTTCATCTCGTTCAGGGAGGAGATAATCGCCGCAAGGAGCAGGTTCGACCTGGGCAAGGCGAAGGAGCGCCTCCACATACTGGACGGTTTCCTCATCGCCCTTGCGAACATAGACCCGGTCATATCGCTCATAAAATCCTCCAGGAGCGCGGAGGAGGCGCGGGGCAGGCTCACATCCGCGTACGGCCTCTCCGAGAAGCAGTCCGCCGCAATCCTGGACATGAAGCTGCAGCGCCTCACCGGCCTGGAGCGCGAGTCCATCGACAGGGAGCACGCTGAAAAAAAGGAAGAGATAAGGAAGCTCGAGGAGCTTCTCGGGGACGAGAAGAAGATACTGGATGTGGTCAGGGAGGAGACGCTCGCCCTAAGGCAGAAATATGCCCAGCCCCGCCGCACCCTTATCGAGGAGGGCGAGGCGGACGTGGACATCGAGGCGCTCATCCCGGACGAGCCGGTCGTGGTCACGGTTTCCAGGAAAGGCTACGTAAAGCGCGTCCCGCTTGCCGAATACCGCGCCCAGCGCAGGGGCGGGGTGGGGAAGGTTGGCGCTGAGACCGTTGAAGAGGATGTGATAGAGGACGTGTTCGCGACCACAAACCACAAGTACATCCTTTTCTTCACGGACAAGGGGCGGATGCACTGGCTCAAGGCATACCGCATACCCGAGGCAGGCAGGTACTCCCGCGGCAAGCCCATAGTCAACCTCCTGCAGGCCGAGGGCGAGCAGGTCACGGCATCCATCGCGGTTGATGAGTTCAGGGACAGCGAATTTTTCTTCATGGCGACCAGGATGGGGACGGTGAAGCGGGTTGAGACCTCCAGCTTCAGCAATCCGCGCAGGGGCGGGATAATCGCGATAACCCTGCGCGAGGGGGATTCGCTGATAGCGGTGAAAAAGACCTCAGGCTCGCAGGGAATCTGCCTCGGGACCCGCAAGGGCCATGCAATCCATTTCAATGAGGATGATGTGCGGGACGTCGGAAGGTCCGCGATGGGCGTCCGCGGCATAAGGCTGCGCAAGGGCGACGAGGTCGTCAGCGCGACAGTGGCGTCCAAGCCATTCCTTCTCACAATCACGGAGAACGGATACGGCAAGAAGACGCCAATCCAGGAATACCGCCAGCAGGGCAGGGGCGGAATGGGCATAATCAACATGAAGGCAGGCGCCAGGAACGGCGACATCATCAACGTCAGGTGCGCCGAAGACTCCGAGGACGCCATAGTGACCACCGCGAGCGGGATGATAATACGCGTCCCGGTGAGCCAGATATCCACAGTAGGGAGGAACACCCTGGGCGTCCGCGTGATAAAGCTGCGCGAAGGGGAAAAGGTATCCTCGTTTACAACCGTTCCCTCCGGGCAGGAGGAGGCCGCCGCCCCCGCAACATAGGATTTAAACCTTCACCCCCAATTACCCACGGGTATCCCTATGCTGAGGAACATGTTCGTGCTTCTTCTGGTCGCTTCGGCCGCATTCGCTGCCACATGCGAGCCGGGTTTCCGGGACACTGTCCGGGTTGAGGTGTTCGACGCCAAGTACCGGCCCATCCAAAACGCAACCGTTACCCTCACCTACCAGAAGGATTACACGACCGGCAAGGGCTATGTCACGACCGCGCCGCTGTATACCGGGGCGGACGGAAAGGTCACAACGACAGTCATAAACTCCGAGCAGCTGGCCAGCCGCGTACGCTGCGACATAAGGATAAACGTGACTTATGACGGGGTGACGAAGACGCGCACAATCACGGCAGGCTACCACCTTGCTGACGAGCAGTTCCAGTTCGACGCCTATTCCCTCACCCTGAAGGCGGTCGACAAATATGGCGCCCCGATTGCAGGCGCGCCTGTCCGCGCCAACAGCATGGAATCCACGACAAACAGCGCGGGCCTCGCATATTTCACAGTGAACAAGAAAAACGACGTGGACGCCGCGGTGGTCTACCGCGGTGCAGTCCTGTCCAAGAAAATCCCGGTGCAGAATGACACGTTCTACACCCTGCAGGCCCTTCTGTACAACCTCATGCTGGACGTGGTGGACGACAACAACAACCCGCTGGATGCAACGATATCTGTAGATTCGCAGGAATACTCCGGAAGCTCGGTCTCGGTCCAGGACACGCCCCTTGCGCGGCCTTCGGTCCGGGTCACGTACGGGATCCTTACAAAGGTCCCTGAGGTCGACCTTTCCCAGCGCGAATCCTATACAGTCATATTCGACCTCACCCCGCCGGAGATAACGGACGTTTCCGTGCAGATGACGCAGAACAGGGACATGAAGCTGAGGTTCACAGTCACGGACCCGAACCCGCTCGCCAGCGGACCGTCCGCGCAGGACATCACAGTCTCCTACAACATCGCCGGGACAACGCGCACCGTGCCGGCATATGTTGAAGGCGGGAAGTACGCCGCGGAAATCACCCGGCCCCCGGAGAACTCCCTGGTGCGCTTCACCATAACCGCAAAGGACAAGGAGGGCAACACGAAGACCGTTGGGGGCGAGTACCTCGTGCAGCCCGCATCCCCCCCGGGCAACGCCACCCAGCCCCCGTCCGGGGGCAACGGGGGCGAACCCTCCCCTGAGATGCCCCTCACTGAAAACCCCATCTGCCTCGTTGGTGCGGTGATTGTGGGGCTTGCGATCCTGTGGCTGGCCTATAATTATATAACCGGGCTCTCCTCCGGCTGAGTCCACGCAAAATGCGCCCTAACGATACCTTTATAAATGATTTCTGTGAATATTAGTTGTGTGAAAAGGTGACAAAATGCCCAGAGGCAGGAGAATCATAATCAACCGGAAAATAAACGACGAAAAAGTGGACAGGCTCACCTCCATAAACATGGACGACATAAGGAAGAGGAGGGGTGCGGTCGAGCGCAGCCTCTCCCTCGCCATAGGCTCGGTGATGGAGGCGGCGCAGAAGACCTACGAGCGCTCCAGGAAGAGCGACGCCGAACTCAGGCGCGCCGGCATTTTGTCTATCCAGGACGCTTACGAGTATCTCCGCTCAAAGGGCATGGACATCTCCTTCAGGGCATTTGGGGGAAGGATAGAGCGCAGGAGCATACCATCGGTGAAGGTCGGCAAGAAGAGGTACATCCCTTCCCAGTCGCTGGACGACATACTCAACATCGGCAAGGACTTTTACACAATCCGCGAGGCGTTTGAGCTCTACAAGAAGTACAACAGCTCGATAAACTACCGCGCGTTCATCGGCAGGGTCGAGAAGAGCTCCATCCCGTCCATGAAGATAGGCACGAAGAGGCTCATCCCAAGGGACACGATCGACAACCTCTCACACGTCGCAAAGAAATACTACTCCGTAAGCCAGGCGATAAGGCAGTTGCACGTGAAGGGCGTGGAGATAAAGAGGAACGCATTCGAGCGCAGGCTCGACCGCAACAGGATACCGCACGTTAAAATAGGCGGAAGGCGCTTCATACCGCGCGACGTTGTGGACGAGCTGGTCGACAAGGAAATCGCCTTGAGCAAATCTAAATAACCTTCCGCACGAAACCATATGCATGCGCAGGAAGGCCCTTTTCATTGATGCAGATTACGTTATGCGCGGGGGCTGCTGCCATGCGCGCCTTTTCCTGAAGGGCAGGAGGGCGGCCCGCCTCTATTTCCCCTACGACCCGTATTTCTACGCTGACGTGGATGAGGGCGGCAGGAAGGCCGTCGAATCTCTTTGCATCAAGGCGGAAACGGGCGAGGCAATATCCCCCAAGCGCACCGAATTCGTGGAAAAAATCCTTGAGGGGGGGAAAAAGCGCCTGCTACGCGTATATTGCCGCGAGCCGAGGCACGTGCCCCTGCTTCGCGCCGCCATGCCCTTCCCATGCTACGAATACGGAATACCGTTCGGAAGGCGATTCATGATGGATTTCTCCATCATCCCCTTCTCCGTAATCTCGTACGAGCGGGAGGGGAAAACGATAACCCGCTTCCTCGGCTCGTCCCCGGGCAGCCCGGGCATGCTGAACCGCCTCGCCTTCGACACGGAGGTCTACAACCCCCTCGGCGCCCCGCGCCCGCCCAAGGACCCCATAATAATGTTCAGCTTCGCGGATTCCTCCGGGGGGAGGGGGGTGGTAACATACCGTGAGGACAAAAGCGGGCGTTCCGAATTGGTGGACGGCGAGAAGCAGATGCTCGAGCGCCTGTTCACCCTTCTCGAGCAGAAGGACACGGACGTCATTTACGGATATAATACGACCAATTTCGACTTCCCGTACATGGCCGAGCGGGCGAAAAGGCTGGGCGCACCGCTTGCGCTGGGCAGGGACGGGAGCGCCTACCGCATGGTGAAAAAGGGCATAATCAACCCCCTTGAGGTGAAGGGGAGGGTGCACATAGACCTCTACCCGGTCATGAAGTTCTTCGGCTTCACCGGGCTCATCCGCACCGACGATTATACGCTCAAGAACGTCTATTCGACCGTCACCGGGAAAAACACCATGAAGATAGACCGGCTGGAGATATGGAAGCAGTGGGACAGCGGCGACATCTCCACCCTCACTGAATACGCGCTCGCGGACTCGCTCGCGACTATGGAGCTGGGCGAGATGGCGTTCCCCCTCCTCTCGGAGCTCTCTTCAATCACGCGCATGCCCTTGTTTGACGCCGCATACGCGACCTCAGGCCAGCTCGTCGAGAGCCTGCTGATGGCCGAAGCCACGTCCCACAACATGGTCATCCCCCCAAAGCCCGGCGGGCAGGCGGTCGCGGCCCGCACCGAGAACCCCATCCAGGGC
>JAKQHW010000066.1 GCA_029557835.1 Microcaldota archaeon | reverse complement strand
TGCCCCCGCTGCATTCCTCGTTGGATGCGCAGCCGGAGTCGGAGGTGCAGGAAGGCTCAACAGAAACGGTTGTGCCGCCGGAGCCGGACGGGACATAGGGGATTCCTATGTGGACCGCGCCTCCGCTGCCCCCTGAGGAGCTGCCGCCGGACGAGCCGCCGCCTGAGGAGCCTCCGCCCGGATCAGGGTCGGGCTCTGGGTCCGGGTCCGGTTCGGGTTCCGGCTCGTCTATGATTGCATACCTGTTCATGAGCGCGAATGTGCCGTATGAGGACGGCTCCACCTCAACGCGGTTGTCCGCGGAATCGACCCTCTGCACCGCAGGGACAGACCAGCCCCCGTTCCAAACCAATGCGGAGAGGGTTGATTCATTAACCCCATCCCCGTACTGGAAGCCGGCGAGCATCGTGCCCGCGGGGCCGTATGGGAGTATTTCAAGGTAGCTGGTGCTTATCGGGGTGTAGCCCGCAGGCGCGGCCGGCCTGAAGGAAGGCGCGGATATGTCGTACTGGCCGGAATAGAACGCTATCCCGAACGTGACGTCAGTTGCGCCGTTGATTACCCTCATGAAATATATTGCGTTCCCGGAAGGGTCGCCCCTGAGGAGCATCGGCCCGGATTCGTAGAGCTCGTTGCCGTCGAGCATCGAGTTCGCGGACTCGAGCCTGAGCGCGGTGCCGGAGAAGCTTATGCTGTTGCCGGTCGCAGTGCCTCCTGGCGAAGCAGAGAGCCTGAGGCCCTCGGCGAAGTGTGATATGAGGTTTGATTCCACGTCATAATTCGGGGAGGCGATGACTGCAAGCCCGAGGCCGGTGCCGTGCTCAAGGGTGTTCGAGCTTATCATTGCGTCCGGGGTGAAGCTCACCAGTGCCGCCGCTTCGCGCGTGTTGCGGACATGGTTGTTGAATATCAGGAAATTGCTGCCCGCGGAATTTGCGTTTATCCCGTAGCCCGCGCCGTCGATTGTGTTTCCGGAAAGCTCTATCGTGCTTACTGTGTTGGAAACGAGTATGCCGGATTCAGCGGAGCCGGTTATTGTGTTGCCGGTCACCCAGACGCTTGCCGGCCTGGATGCTCCGGAGCCTGCGCCGGAGATTGAAAGGCCGATGCCGTTGTCGGACATCTCGTTGCCCTCAACATAGACCTGCCCTGAGCCGAACGCAACCACTATCCCGGCGACATTGTTCTGGGCCGCGAGGTTGTTCATTATCCTGTTGCCGGGGGAGTCTGCGAAGTAGAAGCCGTTCTGGGAGCTGAGGTATGCCTGGTTCTCGCGTATGGAGTTTATTCTGGATGCGGTCATGTAGAACCCGTGGGTGTTCTGCCAGGCCGTGTTCCCTTCTATAAGGGAATTTGTTATCCAGATGAGTTCGTAGCCGAAGGCGTTGTTGCGCGCCACGTTGCCGCGGAGGGCAAGGTTGTGTGTCTCCATGCCTGGGCCGCCCGCCCTTATCCCGCCCATGGAGTTCTCAACAAGGCACCTGTCCACGAGCACGTTGTCGCTGCCCTCGGTGACATAAATTGCGTAGCCTGTGCCGGAGGTCGCGCTCACGGAGTGGGCGTTGCAATAAAGGTCGACATCATCCGAGCGGATGGTTATGCAGTCCCCGCTGTCCGTGGTGAGGTCGCCGGTGAGCACGTAGGTGCCCGGCGCGCTTATCACCTGGCAGGTGGAGACGTCCACTGCAAAAGAAAACCCAGTGAGCACGAGGAGTGCCACGAGCATATTCCTTAGTATTGTGTTCATGTTAGTATTAATGTGTGAAAAGGTTTATAAACATATTTGTTTAGTTTTGAACACATAACCAGCGGAAGGGCCCCCTGCAAAAGTTAAAAAGGGGGGAAATGGGAAAGGATGCAGGAGGCAAAAGGACATGCTTGAGCAGCTGAAGAGGGCGGCGGAATACATCGCGGAGGTCGACGGAAGGAGGAGGGGGGAAGCCGCGAGGGTGAGGGGGGCCGCGCCAAGGACGCAGGAGATGCTGGAGCCGCTCATCGTCCCGCTTGAGCATTCAGAAGTGGAGGGAAAGGTGAGCGCGGTTGACGGCGGGATACTCAACCACGAGATGCACGGCGCGGACCTCGTGGTGGGGAAGGCGGTGTCGTCGACTTTTGAGTATGGAGGGGGGAGGCTAAAGGCGCACTCGTATTGCCCGAACGCTTTCCCACAGCCGTCTTATGAGGTCAAGATAGGGCTGGACGAGAGGGAGGTGAACTGGCACAAGGCGCTTTTCAGGCTTAACCTGGAAATCACCAATGCTGTCGAGACGGCGAGGGCGCACCGGCCGGATTTCCTTTTCCTGGACGGGTCGGTTGTCCCGCTTGCCTGCGACAGGCCTTCCGAGGATTCGGCGCTTTTCGAGGATTATCTTCTATTAATAAATAGATATAAGGAGCTGTTCAAATTCTGCGGGGAGGCGGGGATATGCCTTGCGGGGATTGTGAAGGATTCCCGGGGGAAGAGGATGATGGAGGTGCTTGGGAAGCACACCGGGGAGAGGTGCGCGGACAGCGTGTTCCTTAACCACATGCTGAAGGAAGGGGAAAGGACCGGGGCGGTGCATTACTCCTCCAACCCAAAGCAGAACGCGGTTATGAAGGATTTGGGGGAGTGGGGAGAGAGGGTGAAGGTTTCATACCTCAAGCCGGTGGCCGCGGACAGGCCGCTGAGGGTGGAGTTCCTGGAGGGGAAGGATTACGGGAGGGTTTGCGGGGTCATTGCTTCGCTGTCCAGGATAAACAGGAATTATGCGTATCCCGCTGTGCTTATTGACGCGGACCTGCGCGCGGCGATGGACCCGCTGGAGCTGGAGAGGGCGATAAGGAGCCTCTCTATGTTCGCAGGGCCGGAGCTGATGCAGCTCAGGAGGAATTCGAGGCCGTTCAGGTGATTTGTTGGAGGACCCGTTTTCATTCCTTGATGTGCAGGGCTGGAGGCCCGGGCTGGAAAGGATAGAGGGGATGCTGGAGGAATGGGGGAATCCGCAGAAGGGCATGAAGGTTGTGCTTGTTGGCGGGAGCAACGGGAAGGGTTCAACCACCGCGATGCTGAGTTCCATATTGAGGGAGGCGGGGTTCAGCGTGGGGAGCTTCTATTCGCCCCACATGCTGGACCCTGCGGAAAGGATACAGGTGAACGGGAGGAACATAAGCGAGGGGACGATGGAGCTTTACGCGAACAGGGTCCGGGGATGGGTGGATTCCGGGAAGGAGATAAGCTATTTCGAGGCGCTCACCGCGTCAGCATATGATTATTTCCAGGCCAACGGGGTGGACTGGGCGGTGATGGAGGTGGGGATGGGCGGGAGGCTGGATGCGACCAATGTTGCGGAGGAGGAGCTTTCCGTAATAACATCCATATCCCTCGAGCATACCAGATGGCTTGGGGATACTCTGGAGAAAATTGCGTTTGAAAAGGCGGGCATAATAAAAAAAGGCCCCTGCGTATCCGCCTCCGGGCTCGCGCCGATAAGGGAAAGGGCCGCCGGGAGGGGCGTTCCTCTCTATGTGCTGGGCGAGGATTTCTGGTGCGCGGCGAAGGAGCTTGGGGCAGAAAGGACGGTCCTGGATTATGATGGGAAGGGAAGGATGGATGGAGTGGAAATCAGGATGCTTGGCGTGCACCAGATGCGGAATGCGGCGCTTGCCATCCGTGCGGCGGAGGAGTTGGGAATCGGGGAGGAGCGCATAAGGAATGGGATTGCGAAGGCCCGCATGCGCGGGAGGATGGAGGTGCTGCGGAGGGGGCCGCTGGTTGTTGCGGACGTGGCGCACAATCCGGAGGGGGCGGCCGCGCTTGCGGAGGGCATCGGGATTTTCGGGGGCAGGAAGAGAATTGTGGTGTTCGGGTGCATGAAGGACAAGGACTGGAAGGCGGTTCTGGGGAAGCTTGCGCCTGTTGCGGATAAGTTTATATTCGTGAAAGCGGATATGGAAAGGGCGGAGGAGCCGGGGAAATTATTGGAGGAGGGGCGGAAATACGCGGAGAGCGAATCCGCAGGGAGCGTAAGGGAAGGGATGCGGAAGGCGGTTGGGGATGCGGGGGGGAGCGGGATGGTGCTGATAACCGGAAGCCTCGCGATAATGGGGGAGGCGTATTCGGAACTCGGGGTGCTTTGATGGGCGCGGAAAAGGAGAAGGTGCGGAGGGGGATGCTGGAGATGAGGAAGGGGCATTCCGAAGAGGAGAGGGACAGGAAAAGCGAGAAGGTGATGGAGAGGTTCTTCGACCTGGGCGAATACGGGGATGCGGATGTGGTTGCGCTTTACCTTTCCAAGAACGAGGAGGTGGACGCCTGGAGGGTTGTGGAGGCTGCGGCGGAAAGGAAGAACGTGGTGCTGCCCATAGTGAAGGGCGGGGGGATAAGGTTCGTTTATTATGAGAAATACGGGAGGATGAGGCGCGGGCCGTACGGGATAATGGAGCCGGTGGGCGAGGAATTCTCAGGGAAGATTGACCTGATGGCGCTGCCCGGCGTTGCGTTCGACAGGCGGGGGAACAGGATAGGGATGGGGAAGGGATACTATGACAGGTACCTCGCCGGGGCAGGGAGGCCCGGGGCGCTTGTGGGATTGTGCTTCGGCTTCCAGCTGCTGGAGAGCGTGCCCACGGAGAGCTTTGATGTTCCGGTTGACGTTGTGGTGACGGAAAGGGAGGTTGTGAGGGTGAGGGCATGATGAGGATAGGCGTGCTTGCAAGCGGGAGGGGGAGCAATTTCCAGGCGATACTGGACGGGATAAGGGAGAAGCAGATAGACGGGGAGGTTGTGGCCCTGGTCGTGGACAGCCCGGAAGCGGGGGCGATTGCGAGGGCGCAGGCTGCCGGGATTCCGTATTTCGTGGTGGAGAGGAAGGATTTTGCAGGGAAGGCGGAGATGGACGGGCGCATAGTGGAGATTCTGGAGGGGAAAAGGGCGGACTTGGTCGTGCTTGCAGGATACATGAGGATTGTGGGCAAGGAGCTGCTCGGGAAGTTCGAGGGGAGGATGATAAACATCCACCCTTCGCTGCTCCCATCGTTCCCGGGGCTGGACGCGCAGAAGCAGGCGTTCGGGCACGGGGCGAAGGTGAGCGGGTGCACCGTGCATTTCGTGGACGGGGGGACCGACACCGGGCCCATAATCGAGCAGGTGCCGGTATATATCGGGGACTGCAGGGACGCGCACGAGGTTGCGGAGAGGATTCTGCCTTACGAGCACAAGGCGATGAGGACGGTGGTGGGGAATTTTTCCAAGGGCAAATACGTTGTGGAAGGAAGGAGGGTCAGGTATGAGGGGGGATTGTAACCATGGTTACAGTATAGTGTCTTTTCCTCAACTTTTGTTAAACAACAATTGTGACGTAAAATTGAATTCTTTTAAAACCACCATACGTATACTCCTCCGGTGTTCCCGATGACCGCGGATGAAAAGATAAAAAGAGGCGTTTGCCCGGTTTGCGACTCCGGCCTGGTGTTTCAGGAGGGTTGCAAGGCCTGTTTCTCCTGCGGCTGGGAAGCCTGCAGCTGAGCGACCACTTCTTCGAGAACTTCTTTCGTGAATCCCCTTTTTATCCTCAGGGAGGCCGCCCTCCCGTGCCCCCCTCCGCTTTCTATGAAGCTTCCCATTCTTTCCTTCACTGCGGAGATCGCCTTTGTCGCGTTCATCCCCATCAGCGCCGCCTCCTCGTTGACCCTGAACGAGATTCCGCCCTCCCACACGCCGAGCACAACCGCCGGGCCGCCGTGCATCACCAGCTCGAACGCCCTCGAGGTGAGCTTCCCCCTTCCAGGGAACTCCCTTGCGCTGGCCTTGTCGAAATCCGCGATGTAAACGGCTACGGGCCCCTCTATGCGCTTCTTCATCAGCCTGCCGACCTCTTCCTTCACCCGCTCCATCCTCTCCTTGGCCTGGAACAGTATGGACGAATACAGCTCCCTGTCCCCTAGCGCGTGCTCGTAGAACTCCAGCCTGTTCCCGAACTCCGCGTATGTCGCCATGTAATCTATAGCAAGCGCCTTTTCCCTGTCCTCGTCCGAAACCGGCATTATGCCGCTCTTGTCGCCAGCGCACGCGATTTTGGCGAGATGCTCAAGACCCTCCGCGCCGCATGCCCTCGCCATTTCCACGCAAAGGTATCCCGCCGGGTATGTGGAGGCGCTCTCCTCTGCGCTCACCGCCCACGGGCTTAGGAAAACCGAGCACAGCCCCTCCACCCCTCCAAAAGGGGGGTGGTGGTCGATTATCATTATCTCAGCGCCCCCCGCCCCGAGCAGCTGCAGCCCTTCCCTGCTTTCCTCCCCGCTCCCGCAATCAACGAAAACAACCAGCGGGCTCCTCTCGTACCTTACCACGTTCACGTCCCGCATCGCGTCCGCCACCCGGTAGAGCGCGGAGTTCTGCTGGTGCGTCTCCGCGCGGAGCACCCGCGCCAGCGCGAGGGCGCCCGCCACCCCGTCCGCATCGTTGTGGAATTTCACCAGCACGAACCTGCCCGCCTTCCTGGCGGCCATCAGCTTCTTCGCCGCGGCGTTTATCCTGGGCCTCAGCGTTTCCATCAGCCCGTCCACCAGGAATCTCTCCTGCCTCGGGCCGGCGGACTCCTCTGCCGCCCTGAGCACCGTTGCGTACGCGCCCTGCCTCGGCTCGACCCTGTCAGGCCTCAGCAAGAAGAATCCGCCCTCGTTCGCTATCGTTCCGGAGACGAAAAGGGGCGTGCCCCTCTTGTAGAACTCATGGGAGCGCATCTCTACCTCGGCCTCGCCGTCCGTAAGCGTGTATGCGGTGCCGTCCCTCATCCTTTTTGAGGAATAGACCACGCATTCCGCCTCCACGCGCTTCCCCTCCCCAAGGTTCCTGAACCCCATGGTACAAACATCTCCCCAACCCTTAAAAAAGCCAAACGGAAAAAGCCGTGCATGCACAGGTTCCTTGAGCACACCGCGGACGCGTACCTGGAGGCGAGGGCGCGCTCGTTTTCCGAGGCCGTGAAGGATGCGATGGAGGGCACGTTCGAGCTGGTCGGCAGGGGGGAGAAGGAGAACGCGCAGGTCGAGATTTCCGCATCCTCGAATGAGCTGCCTGCCCTGATGGTGAGGCTGCTTGAAAGGGCGGTGATAGAATGCGAGCTGGAGAAGATATCCCCGGTCCGCGCGGAAATCCTGGAGGCGGACGAGGGCGGTAAAAAGATAAGGGCGAAGATACACGGGGAGAGGAAGCCGCCCAGGAACATAATCAAGGCCGTCACCTACCACCGCCTCGAGGTGAAAAAGGAAAGGGGCGAGTGGGTGATACGCGTTTTGTTCGATGTTTGATCATAAGCGTATAAGTGCGTAAGGAGCACGTTCAAAGAGTTTCAAAGCGAAGTGGGAGGGGGTCAGAATGACGTCTAAAAATGGGGGGAGCGCCCTCCCCGCGTTTTTGACCATGGACTTGGGGGGATTCGCACCCCCGGCCTCTCCGATGCGAACGGAGCGCTCTGCTGCTGAGCTACAAGCCCTTGGGCGTTCAGCCCCTCAGCACGCTGAGCGGGACTGCGCCATTTTCGAATTCAATCTTGGCCACTTCTATGAATGTGAGCGCCGGCTCCGGCTTCACAAGCGGGGGCGCGCCGAGCGAAAGCTGCAGCGCCCTTGCGCCTATCAGGCGCGCAAGCTCGAAGTTGTTCAAATCCTCAGCCATACGGATACACCGGGAGATATTTTTCCCTATTAGCATTTTTAATGCTTTCCTGATGGGGATGTAGGGATTTGAACCCTAACATGCAGGTTTCTTCTTTCGAAGACCTGGAGCCTGCCGCGCTACCAAGTTACGCCACATCCCCGTGGACTCAGGGGGATTCGCACCCCCGGCCTCCCGCGTGCAAGGCGGGCGCTCTGCTGCTGAGCTATGAGCCCTAAGCTGGAGAATAATATACTTCCATATTCTCTTATAAACAAAACTATTTTCTCGCGAACACTAGGTATGCCGTGTGCATCAGCCCTATGTGCGAAGGCCTCACCCCGAAGTCCCTCACTTCGTATTCCCTCACAATGCCCTCCAGCATGAACACCTCCCTGAAAGATTTCTGCGCCTCCAGGAAGAACGCCTTCGCCTGCTCAACATTGGGGAGGTAGCCCACGCAGTACCCGCCCTCCTTCAGCGCCGCGTGCGCGGAGGCCAGCGCCTGCTCCGCGCCAGGCATGTCCAGCGTCACCAAATCGACGTCCCTCTCCTCTA
>JAKQHW010000032.1 GCA_029557835.1 Microcaldota archaeon | reverse complement strand
ACCTGTGACATGTGTATATATGTGTATAAATGAGTATTTAAGCTTTTCTCCCGCATGAATTTTAAATGCGGGCGGGGAAACCCATGCATGCGCATAGTGGTCGCTATAAGCGGGGCCTCGGGGACCATATACGGCATAAGGCTCGTTGAGGAGCTGAAGAAGATGGGCCACATGGTGTTCGTGGTGGTGAGCGGGCCGGCAAAAAAAGTCGCAAAATACGAGGGGTACCGGCTGCCCAGGGCGGATTTTGCCGAAAAGGACATAGACGCGCCGTTCGCATCCGGCTCGAATTCTCCCGACGTGATGATTATCGCCCCCTGTTCCCTGAAGACGCTGGGCAACGTGGCGAATGGGACGGGGAAGGGGTTGATAGAAAGGGCGGCGGAAGTGATGCTCAAGGAGAGGAAAAAGCTCATACTGCTGGTGAGGGAGACGCCCCTTTCCCTGGTCGCGATAGAGAACATGGCTAAGGCGACACTGGCCGGGGCGGTGGTGATGCCCGCCTCCCCCGGATTCTACGCGAAGCACAGGGAGGTCTCCCAGCTGGTCGATTTCGTTCTTGGGAAGGCCCTGGACCAGGCGGGCATAAGGCACGGCCTGTACAAGAGGTGGAAAAAATGAAGGGCTCGTTCAGGGATTTCATAGGCGAACTGGAAAAGAAAGGGCAGCTGCTCAAGATAAGGGGAAAGGTTTCCAAAAAGCTGGAGCTTGCCGCGGTGATGAAGGCAAAGGAAGACGCCCCAATTCTTGCGCCGGAGGTGGAGGGCTCAAAATTCGCGGCCGTGGGGAATGTTTTTGCCACTAGGCGGCTGGTTGCGCAATATCTTGGGTGCGGGGAGGATGAGATTGTAGGGAGGCTGGCCGATGCCATAAACCGGCCAAGCAAGCCAAAATCCGCGAAGAATTCGCCTGGGCTTGAAACTTCTGTTTCCTCCCTTGATGATTTGCCCATACCGTTCCATACCGAAAAGGACGGCGGGCCGTACATATGTGCGGGCATAGTGGTCGCAAGGGACCCGGAGCTCGGGCAAAACTGCTCGTTCCACAGGATGATGCAGCTGGACGGGAAAAGGATGGTTTTGCGGATACTCCCAAGGCATTTGAACGAATTCATAGAAAGGGGGGGAGGTGAGCTGGAGGTGGCGGTGGTCCTGGGGGCGCCGATAAACGTGCTTCTTGCGTCCGCAATCTCTTCCAGGCTGGGGCAGAATGAATTGGAAATAGCGAATTCCCTTGCGCCCTTCGAAACTGTGAAGCTGGGGAACGGGATAGAGGTGCCTTCGGGGGCCGAGTTCATAATCGAGGGGAAAATCACGGACAGGATGGCGGACGAGGGGCCTTTTGTGGACCTTACGGACACTTATGACATTGTGCGCAGGCAGCGCGTGATGGAAGTCAAGAGGATACACGCCAGGAAGGATGCGGTTTTCCATGTGCTGCTGCCGGGGGGGATGGAGCACAAGGTGCTGATGGGGATGCCACGCGAGCCCACCATATTTAACGAGGTTTCAAATGTTGTGGAATGCAAAGGGGTGAGCGTCACTCCGGGAGGGTGCTCGTGGCTGCACGGGGTTGTTTCCATTCGTAAGAAGAACGAGGATGATGGAAAAAAAGCAATAGAAGCCGCGTTCAGGGGGCATGCGTCCATGAAGCATGTGGTGGTGGTGGACGAGGACATAGACATCCACGACATGAGGCAGGTCGAATGGGCGATTGCGACAAGATTCCAGGGGGACAGGGGATTGGTCGTGAAGAGGAAGGAGAAGGGCTCCTCTTTGGACCCGTCCGCGAATCCGGAGACGCGCGAGACTGCCAAAGTGGGCGTGGATGCGACCGTGCCCCTGGCGGAAAAGGAGAAGTTCGCAAGGGCAGAGTATAAAAAAATTAATCTGGAGGATTATTTCTGAGGGGCCATATGGGACCTGAGCTCACGAAAAAAGAGAGGTGCATGCTGGACGGAGAATGCGGGGAGGGCAAGCAGCAGGCGATGGAAATCCTCCTTGCGCTTGCGAAAATCTACGGCGCAAAGGGCATGGTTCCGGTCACCTCTGCGCAAATCTCCGGGGTTTCCTACAAAACAATAGGGGACGCGGGTTTGGAATACCTGCAGGATTTGGCGGCCAGAGGGACGAAGGTCGAAATTCCGGCATGCCTCAACCCAATCGGGATGGATTCGGAAGACTGGGAAGGGATGAATGTTCCTGAACAGTTTGCGGAGAAGCAACTGGCCATTTTGAAGGCGTACGTTTCAATGGGCGCGAAGCCCACCTGCACATGCACGCCTTACCTGGCCGGGGTGAGGCCAAAGGCGGGGGAGCATATTGCCTGGGCGGAGAGCTCCGCGGTCATTTTCGCGAATTCGGTGTTGGGTGCGAGAACGAACAGGGAGGGGGGGCCTTCGGCCCTTTGCGCAGCGATATGCGGCGTTACGCCAAATTACGGGATGCACCTGGAGGAGAACCGGGTCGCGGACCTCATTGTCAAAGTGGATGCACCGCTCCAGGACAGGAGCGATTTCGGGGTGCTGGGCGCGATTGCGGGAGGGGTCGCGCGGGGAAGGGCCGTCGCGTTCAGGGGAATAAAAAAAGCGGGCGAGGACGAGCTGAAATACCTTGGCGCCGCGATGGCAGCATTCGGCTCCAATTCTCTTTTCTTCATGAAGGGGATAACTCCGGAATGGAGGGTGCGGGACGGGGCCGAGGAGATGGCTGTTGGCGGGGTGGAGATGGGAAGGATGAGGAAATCCCTGGATTCCGGCCCTGAGCAGGACATAATAACGACCGGATGCCCGCACGCGTCCCTTGCCGAGATAAAGGAGATAGCCGGGATGGTGAAGGGGAGGAAGTTGAAAAAGCCGCTCTGGGTTTGCGTCTCCAGGGTTGTGAAGGAAGTTGCGGCGAAGCGGGGGCTGGAGAAGGTTATTTCGGATGCTGGGGGGAGGCTTGTTGCGGACACGTGCATGGTGGTTTCCCCAATGGAGGAGATGGGATACAGGAGCACGGGCGTCAATTCTGCGAAGGCGGTGAAATACCTGCCCACGATGTGCGGGCAGAAGGTGCATTTCTCCAGGCTGGGGGAATTGCTTGAATTCGAGGGCGGAAAAGGGAAGAAGGTGGGGAAGAGATGATCCTGAAGGGGAGGGTTATTGCCGGAGGGCATGCGAGGGGGCCTGCGATGGTCACCATGCAGCCCATTTCTTTTTTGGGGAGCGTGGACCCGAAAAGCGGGGTCGTGGTGGAGAAGGGGCACGAGCTGGAGGGGAAAAGCATAGCCAACATGGTGCTGGTGTTCCCGAGGGGAAAGGGCTCCACGGTGGGCTCTTACATAATGCTCCAGCTGAAGAAGAACGGGGTTGCGCCTGCGGCCATAATCAACCTGGAGGCGGAGACAATAATAGCGGTTGGCGCGATAATATCCAAAATCCCGATGCTGGACATGCTGGAGGGGGACATGTATTCGCTGATAAAGGACGGGATGGTGCTGGAAGTGGACGCGGAGAAGGGGGAGGTACGGTTCTGAATGTACCATTACCGGAAGGGCGCCGGGGCGGAAAGGGAGCTCATCAAAATGTTTTCCGAGAGGGGATTCATGGTTGTGAGGGCGGCCGGGAGCGGGGTCAATTCCCTTTCCCCGGACCTGCTTGCGTTCAAGAGCTCGGCGCATTATGCGATTGAGAGCAAGGCGTGGGAAAATGAGAGGTTGGCGATAAAGAGGGACCAGTTCGAGAATTTGAAAAAATGGACGGAAACCGCGGGCATAACCGCCCTGATTGCGTGGAGGCGGAAGAGGGAGAGGTGGGTGTTCGTCCCGCTTTCCGTGTTTAAGGAGGCGAAGGGGAGCTATACCATCGGGTGGGAGGAGGCGAAGCTCATCGGAAGGGACATTTCGGACCTCTGAGCGCTATCTGTTTTTGGTTAGTTCCGAGGCGATTGATTTTCCGCCCTCCTTGTCAAGGTGGCGGTTGTCGTTGCCGCACATCGGGTCAAGGATGCATTTCGGGCAGCCCTTCTCGCAGGGGCATTTCTCCAGCCTGTCAAGCGCCATCCTTGCCACGGATTCGAACTTCCCGTAAACTATGTGGGTTATGCCGTTCCCGTCCGGGACCCCGTCATACACATACATCCTCCCGGTGGGGTAGGAAATGCCCCCGATTTCCCTGGGGTCCGCGCCGGTGATCGCCGGCATCATGGATATCGAGACGTGCTCGAATGCGTGCAGCCCGTCCCCGAAATTCGGGATTGCTGGCGCCAAATCCTCGGCATCCAGCCATATTGCATAGGTGTCGAATTCATGGATGTATGGGGTTTCGAACTGGTGCTCGCCCATCCTTGTGCCGGAATAGGCGTCCTTTATCGCGAACCCGTAAACCGTATCCACGATGTGCACCTTCCCGAAGGAGAGCTGGCAGCCCAGGCATTCCCTGGACTCGAGCTGCTCCACCACTTCCGCCTCCCTGGTGCGTAGGGCGTGGGTGTATTCCTCGACCTTCCCCCCCAGCGGCTCCACCGTTGCTGTTTTGGCTTCCAGGTCCAGCTTCCGGGACATGTACGCCCTCCCTCCGTGGAGGTAGATCGCCCCTTCGAACAATTCGCCTATCGCCATGTGCGAGTCCCGCTCGCCTATGAATTTTTCCCTGGAAGAGTCGTAGATGCGGACCGCCTCGCCTATGCTGCGGATGTTCAGGGTCCGGGCGCGCTTCGCCCCCTCTTTAGTTATGCTGATGAGGGTGCCCCACCTTTTCACAAGGCCCTCCTCCTCAAGGGAAGCGAGGGCGGGGGAGAGGCTTTCATCGATTTCCTCTGGGGAGTACATCATGTCCTTTGCCGCGGAGAGGGCGTGCATTTTCCTTACATTCGCGTTCCGCGGGTTCACAAAGCAGTTCTCCGGGTCGCCATAAAGGTATTGGTCCGGGTTCTCCACATAATACTGGTCCAGCGGATTCTCCTTTGCGACGAATACCCCGTATGCATGCTGGCCCTTCCTCCCGGAGCGGCCCAGCCTCTGCCTCACCCGGGTGACGGTGCCGGGGAAGCCCGCAAGTATGACGACATCCGCGTCCCCTATGTCCATCCCCAGCTCCAGGGCGGAGGTGGACGCCAGGAACCTCGCTTTCCCTTCCTTGAACTGCTTTTCCACATCTCTCCTCTCCTCCTGGGAAAGGCCGGAGCGGTAGACGCGGAGGTCCAGGCCCATGCCGTCCGCAATCAGCCCCATCCTTTCCACGGAAGAGTGGGAGTTCCCGAATATGAGCGCCTTCCTCCCGATTTCCTGCGCAACCTTGAGGGAGGCGACGAGGTAGCTGTCCTCCGGGTTGATTATAAGGTGGTGGAATTCCGAGCGGGGGGAGGAGGCCCCTTCCACAAGCTCGAATCCCTCGCCCACAAGCTCCCCGGCGAAATCCTTTGCGTTTCCCACGGTGGCGGAGGTGGCGATGAACTGTATCTCCCTCCTGTATTTTTTGCGCATGAGGCGCTTCAGGCGCCAGAGGATGTTGTGCACATGTGAGCCGAGCACGCCGCTGTAAATGTGGATTTCGTCCAATACCACGTATTTTAGCTTTTCGAAATATGGGGAAAAAAGGCGGTTATGGAGAAGGATGAAGTGGAGCATGTCCACATTTGAGATTATTATCTGTGGGGGGTTCGCCCGTATTTTTTCCCGGGCGTTCTGGGGTGTGTCCCCATCGTATACCTCGGTGCGCACCCCGTATATGCTGAATTCCCGGAGGCGGTCCAGCTGGTCCCTGGCCAATGCCTTGGTAGGGTAGAGGAGGAGGGTGTTCTCCCCCTTCAAAGCCGCTTCTACTGCAGGGACGATGAATATCTCGCTTTTTCCGCCCGCGGTGGGCGCGACAACAACTACGTTCCTCCCATCCTTCACCAATCGGATTCCCTTCGCCTGGTGCTCATACAACCTCTTTATGCCCCTGCCCTCGAACACGCCTTTTATGAAGGGCTGGAGGGGGTAATCCGAGAAAACCGGCTTGCGTGCGGGCTCGATGCGTTCGATTGGCGAGAAATCCCCGAGCATCCTGCTCACTTCTTCCCCAGCTCCGCGATTATGCGGCCCATCAGTTCCGAATGCCTTTCCACAATGCCCCTGGCCGTTTTAGTATTGATGCGCTCCCTGAAAAAATAATATTCATATACCGCCTTTTCCACCCCTTCCTGCTCGCCGAGCCTCGTTATCCAGTAGGGGGCCATGCGCGTGATGAAGCCCTTTGGGGTGAGTATGTAGAGCTTGTCCGCGTCCCAGACCACCGCGCCCTCGGGGCTCCTGCTTTCGGATTCCTTGTCGTGGAAATGGATCGCCTCGGCAACCCTGTCCGCAAATCCCGGGCCCAGCCCTATTGAAAGGAGGAACCCCTTCGCCTTTTCCGCGCCGCTTGTGCCGTGGTCCCCTGGCTCCGCCTTGCAGATGTCGTGGAGCAGGGCGGCAACCTCGCAAACTTCCCTGTCCGCGCCTTCCTTCTCCGCAATCATGGCCGCATTGCTGGCGGCCATCTCCAGATGGTCGAACCTGTGCCATGGGTCGTTCTTCTCCGCGCACTTTCTGGAGAAGGATATTATCTTTTCCATTTGTCCCTTTGCAAGCATCACGATACCTCAGCAGGAATAAACGAAGCGGAGGGGCTTCCTGGAATCCAGCCTGCAGAAGCCATACCTCTCGAACTGGACCATGTCGCCCTCTTTCAGGGAGTGGATCGATTTTTCGCAATAGCCCGCGTCTATCGTGAGGCTGGAGGGGTTGAACTCGCCCGAATCAAGCACAAGGTTCCCGGGGCGGAGCACCTCGCATTCCAATTTTTCTGAAACCCACTGGAGCTTCTTCCCGCTGCCCACCTCGTCCCCTGCATAGGATGCCTCTATCGTGTCCCCGGTCTTCCCAACCTTCACGTTGTACAAGTCCTTGAGGCGGATCGTTTCGCCCTCCTCGAGCCCGGAGGCATCCTGCCCGCTTATCCACACCTCCCCCCTGCACTCCATCTCCCTGAGCTTCTTTTTCTTCCCCCCTTCTATCCTGACCCTGGCCGGGTTGGGGACGAAGAAATAATGGGGCGCAATCGGGTCCAGTATCTTCCTGTTCTCCGCAAGGAGCTTGTCCCACCCCGGCTCGCTCTCCACCTTGCTTATGCCGAATGAAAGGACGAATTTCCTTATGGCATCCGGGACGATGCCCCTCCTCCTGAGCCCTTCCAGGGTGGGCAGGCGCGGGTCGTCCCATCCCATGACCTTCCCTTCCTCCACGAGCGGGCGGAGAAGGCGCTTGGATAGCGGGGCGTTCCTTATGGAGAGGCGGGAGATTGAAATCATCTTCGGCACCCGCATCCCGAGCCTCTCAAGCAGGAACGAGTACAGTTCGTCCCTCAGTTCGTATTCCTTGGAGCGTATGGGGTGGGTTATGCCCAGAAGGGAATCCATCACCGCGCCCTGGAAATCGTAAGTGGGCCATGCGCGGTATTTCAGCCCCTGCCTGTAGTGGGGGGCCTCCATTATCCTGAAAAGGGTGGGGTCCCGCATCACCGTGTTGAGGGATTCCATGTCACCCCTGAGGCGGACCGTTGCGCCTCCTTCGGGAGTCGCCCCGTTGAGCATCTTCTTCCATTCGTCCAGGCTCTCCTGGGGGGTGCGGGAGCCGCAGGCGCACCTTTCCTTCATCTCCCTGCCTTTCCCTATCTCATCCTGGGTGCAGGAGCAGGCGTACGCGTTCCCCTCCCAGAGCAGCTTCTCGCATAGCCGGTACATCTCGGGCATGTAATCGCTGCAGTATTTCTCGTCGTCCCAGTCCAGCCCCAGCCATTTTATCCCGTTGCGTATCGCGTCCACGAACTCCGGCTTCTCGGCCTCCGGGTTGGTGTCGTCCCACCTGAGGATGGCCTTTCCGTTGTATTTCCTGGCAATCGTCCAGGAAAGGGCGAATGCCTTCGCATGCCCTATGTGGGGATAGCCGTTGGGCTCCGGAGGGAACCTCACCACCACTTTTCCCGGAACCGCGTCCGGGATTTCAATCTCGCTTTTCTCCTCCTTCCTTTCCTTCTCCGGGAGCTTCGCGAACTCCTTTTCGAGCTCGCCCCTGGGGAGGGCGTTCACTTCCTTGCATATGGCCGCTATTTTGCCCATCAGCGCCTTCATGTCCTTTTTTGCGCCCGGAAGCTCGTTCACCACCTTGCCAACGACCTTTCCCGGGTTCGCCTCCCCGTATTCGTGGGCGTTCCTTATCGCGTGCTTTCGTATGATTGAATCAGGGGAATCCATGGGATGGTTTGGGTGGGCAAACATTAAGAAACTAAGGGCGATAGGGTATTATGCTCCTTCTGGTTGCCGGGATGCTCCTCGGGATGCTTGCCGGGCTTATCCCCGGCCTGCACTCGAACACGATGGCCGCGGCGCTCTCCGGGATAGGGATAGCCGGGGAGGACGCCGCGATACTCATAACCGCGATGTTCGGGGCGCAGATAGTCTTCTCCTTCATACCTGCCATCTTCCTCGGGATACCGGATGAATCGGTGGCGGTTTCCGTGCTCCCGGGGCAGAGGATGGCCCGGGCAGGGAGGGGGATTGATGCGCTGAGGATAATGGCGGCCTCAGCCCTTGTCGCGGTGCTTCTTTCGGTAGCGCTCCTTCCCGTTTCCCATGTTTTGTACCCGGTTGTGTATGGGGCAATAAGGCCATATATCGTGCATATCCTGGTTTTCCTCTCATGCGTCCTGGTGTTCAGGAGCAAGAACGTCCCGATGTTCGCGGCGGTTTTCATCCTCTCCGGGTTTCTTGGGAAGGTGGCGCTCGGGTTCGGGATGGAGGACCCGTTCCTGCCCCTTTTCGGGGGGATGTTCGCGATTGCGGCGATGCTGTTCTGGGGAGGGGCGGCGCTCCCCGGGCAGAAGGAAGGGAGGCTGGACCCGGGGTTCCTCAAATATTCGGTCCTGGGGGTGGCGCTCGGGTGGCTTGCGGACCTGCTCCCGGGCATAAGCTCGCCTGCGCAGGTCGCCTCCTTCGCGTCCATATTCGTCCCGTTCGCCGCCCCGGGCTACCTTGCGCTGGTTTCATCTATAGGGATGAGCGAGGCGGTTTTTGCGTTCTCTACCTCGAGCGTGCTGGGGAAGGCGAGGGTTGGCGCGGTCGCGCACGTGATGGAAAATGTGGATGTGCAGGCGAACCTCTCGTGGCTCATCTCCATATTCGTGGTCTCGGTCGCGATTGCGGCGGTTGTGGCCTACCTTATCAGGAACATGGTGGGCAAGATTGCCGGGATTGACTTCGGGGCGCTGAACAGGATGCTGATCGCATACATAATCCTGCTGACCTTCCTCATAAACGGGATTCCCGGGCTCCTGGTGCTCGCGCCCGCAATAGCCATAGGGTATGCGTGCATAAGGATGGGGGTGGAGAGGACCGCGGTGATGGGGGCGGTAATCGTCCCAACGATACTCCTGTTGCTGTGAAAAATGAAAAATTGAAAATAAAATGGAAAGGAGGGGGAAACCCCCGCGTTTTCTCTAGCCGAAGAGGGATGCGAGGCCTTCCGCCGCCGCTTCCTCCTTCTTCTCGGCGCTTTCCTCCTCTTTCTTCTCCTCCTTCTTCGCCTCGCCCGCCGCAGGGGCCGCCGCTGCCGGTGCCGCCGCCGCAAACGATACGTTCTTGAGGAGGTCCTCGAAGTCCACGCCCTTCACCGCGTCCGCGAGCACCTTGCACTTGGCCTCATCGGCCTCGGCGCCAACGGATTTCATGACCGAGGAGATGTGTTCCGCGGTCACTTCCTTCCCCGCACCGTGCAAAAGGAGCACGGCATGCAAATATGGGTCTATTTTTGCCATTCATATCACCTATTTCTTCTCCGCGCCTTCCAGAGCCATCCCATGCCTTACGGCGAGGGTGAGAAGCTGCCCTATCGACTCGGATGAGTATAATCCGCCGTTTATACCGGCGCTCCTTCCCTGCGTGTACGCGTCCACCAGGAGAACCTCTATGTTCTGCGGGGACGGGTATTTCGCGTTGACGGAAAGGTTCATCGCGTCCAGCAGGGACGAGACGAACCCGGGGGCGAGCGAGGCCGCGGACATGTCCAGCAGTTCAGGCGCGTATATGTACTCCCCGTCGTATGCGAGGAGGACGTTCATCCCGACCTCGAAGGGCTTTATGCCCAGGGTCTGGAGCGCCTTGGCCTTCTGGGGGGTTATCTCCTCCCCCTTCTTCACCACCATGGAGTCCTTGTTGACCGCGATTTTTCCCGCCTTTATCTGCACGTTCACGCCCGCGGTCTTGAGTTCGGAAAGCGCCGGTCCCGCCGGGAGGTCGGTCTCGCCCGCAGGGACTATTATGTCCGCCGGGGATATCTGGCCGGGCTTAGCCGCGACCTGCAGCTTGTTCCCCCGCACCATTTGGTTCAGGTCGTAGGGGGAGAGGCTCGTGACAACGAGCGCTGCGGGTATGTCGAGCCTGCCTGAAAGCTGCTGAGGCTTGCCCGAGCCGTCCAGCGCGCGCCTGAGCACGGCGGATTTCGCGACCCTGACCTTTCCGCTGTTGCCTTCCCTCAGCCTCTTCCTCATGGACTGCAGGAGCCTGTCCGGGAGGTTCCTCAGGTCTATCAGGACCAGGTTTGGGTATGATTTCACTTCCTTCTGTATTTCGGAGACCTGCGCCTTCTTCCTTGTTATCGCGGGCCTTTCCTTCTTTTCAGCCATGACCAACACCTCTAGAGGGCCACCTTCACGGGCTTGCCCATCGTGAGCTTCACGTAGACGTTCTTCACGTTTGGCTGCCCCACCTTCTTGGCGACCGCATCGAAAACCGCGTCTATGTTCTCAAGGAGCCTTGCCGGCTCCATCTGCTCGCTTCCCACGAGCACGTGCGCGACCGGGAGGTATTTACCCTTGGAGACTATCCTCACCGTCCTCTTGCTCCGCTCTATCGCGCCCTTCATGTCGCCCACCAGCGGCTTGGGGATCTTGCCCCTGGGCCCCAGGTACTGCCCGATGGATTTCGCGACGTTCCCCATCTGGTTGGGCTGCGCGAGGAAAATTGATTTCACGGACATCGCCTTGAGCCTCGCGATGTCGCCCCCGAGCGCAACGAGCTCGTTCGGGTTGAGCGTCTGGTCCGCGCCGGCTTTTTTCGCGTCCGCGCAGAAGTTGTCGTCCCCTATCACCACGACCTTGGGCTCCTTGCCCCCCTTCCCGTTGGGGAGAGGTATGTCCAGGTTGAGCCTGTTCTCCGGCTTGCTGAAGTTGACGCTCCTGAAGTTGAGCACGAGCTCAACGGACTGGACGAACTTCTTTTTCCCCTTCTCTTCCAATGCCTTGTTTATGGCATCC
This sequence comes from Microcaldota archaeon, assembly GCA_029557835.1. GTDB lineage: Archaea > Micrarchaeota > Micrarchaeia > Anstonellales > Bilamarchaeaceae > CAIXOA01. Next base: position 3,746 of record JAKQHW010000032.1, on the reverse strand, counting down.
AGCATTTTCCTTTTGTCCATTCTTACACCCTCCTGCTGCCAGCAGTGCATGCGGGTAGAAATCGGATTGGCGATTCTACGAATGAATAGTTGTGGGGAAACGTTTAAAAAAGAATTGCCGGCTGGAGGATGCGCTGGAAAGTGTTCCTTATCATTGTGTCGCCCTCCTTCCAAACCGCCGGGTCCTCCGCCCTCAGGGCGCTGTCCGAGCGCCAGTCCCGCACCGCGTCCAGGAAGGCGCCGCGCGCGCCCTCGTCCTTTTCCGCCCTCCTGCAGATTGAGGAAAGCTCCTCCAGCCTTTCCATAGGCTCACGGAGGAAGCGGCTTTCAAGCGGGGTTTTGGTTACGGGGGGCCTGGGTTGTGCGGGGCCCTTCCTGTTTGCGTTGGAATGTGGCATATGGATATAATTCGTGGCAAAAATTTAAAAAAATAGCCAAAAACTGGGGAAGGCGGGTTTCCCCGCCTTTTTTCCGGCTCACTTCCTAAGGAAGAGGAAGTAAACCAGCGCACCGCCCAAAACGGCTATGCCCGCGCCGAGCAGCATCTCAAGGCCTGTGGGGCCGCCTGCTGTTGGCTGGGTTGGCTGGGTCGGCTGGGTGGGCTCGGTTGGCTGCCTGCTCTCCGGCTGGCAGTAGGCCGTGCCTGCAGATTCCTTGCAGTCGTTGTCCTGGGGGCAGTGCATAAGCAGCTGCCATTGCCCCCCTGAGCAGGAATACACGCTGTCGGAAACGCAGGTTCGCTGCCCGTCAAGGCAGACCGGCGTTGCTACGCAGTGGCCGGAGCCGTCGCAGGTGTAGCCCGCGGGGCAGTCAATCGGGTCGGAAAGGTGCCCGTCCGCGGAACAGGTCCTGTAGGATGTTGCGCCCGCACACACGCTCGTGCCGGGTTCGCATTCCGCGCACTGGCCGTCAAAGCATCCCTGCGCGCACCTCAGGTAATCCACATACGCATTGTTCTCGCTGCAGGACTGCAGCATGTGCGCATCCGAAGGCGAGCATCTCTTTATGCCCGGCGTGGCGCACTCGTTTCCTGAGGGCGCATGGCACTTGTTCACAGAGCAAATCTGCCCGGTGGGGCATGACATTCTGGCGCCCCATTGCCCGAGGCTGCCGCATGTCTGGTAATGCGTTGAATCAACGCACTGGGTGTTCCCGGTGAAGCACTGCACGCACATCTCGTTCGCGCATCCCATCGGGCAGTAGACATAATCCTTCCAGTATCCGTTCGTGCATTTCTGGAGCTCGGTATCCCGGTCAGGGGAGCAGCGGGTCGCGCCCTCCCTGGAACAGGGGCCGTGCGAGCTCTGCACGCAATCCCCGCTGTCGCAAACATACCCGCTTCCGCAGTACTTGCTCGGGCCCCATTCACCGTCCGAGTCGCATTTCTGGTAATGGGTATTGTCGTAGCACTGCCTGTCTCCGGAGCGGCAGTCCATGCACGCCCCGCTCCTGCACCCGTGGCTGCATTTCTTCCAGTCCTGCCACTGGCCCTGGGAGTTGCACACCTGCAGCATCCTGGAATCGGTTGGCGAGCACCTAGTGTCGTGGTATGAGCACTGTGGCGAAGGGGTGCATTGGCCGTTGTAGCATGTCTGGCCCGAGCCGCAGTACTGAGTTGGGTTCCAGACGGCGTGCGAGCCGCAGACGCGGTAGCTGTATGCGTCCACGCATTCCCTTGCGCCGGGCTGGCAGCCGAGCCGCTCCATGCACTGCCCGTTCACGCACTGCTGCTCAAGAAGGCAGTACTGTGTTTCCCCCCATACCGCGCGCTCGGTGCACACGCGGAAACTCGTGTCGTCCACGCACTCTGAGGTTCCGGGGTTGCATCCAAGCATCATGCCCTCCTGCGCGAACGCAGGGGACAACATCATTCCAAATAGCACTAGTAAGCCTAATAGGTTTCTCATCAAATCCCCGGAAGGGAATGGAAGGTAAGATATATAAATATGAGGAGCGGCCGGAACCCTCTCACAACGGCTCGCATCCAAGCCTTATGGCGCCCTTCCAGAATTCTATGTGTGTGCCGGTTTCGGGGTCGCCCCGGGAGATTTTTTCAATCGTTCTTTTCAGATGCGGGCTCTTCAGCAGTTCCGCTCCCCGGAGTATCAAGACAACGCCCTTGGCCCAGTCCCTCATGCTGAAATGCCTTATGGAGGGGCCGTTAAGCCATTTTTCCGCAAGGGATTCGAAGGATTCCCGTGCATTTTCCGAACCGCCATCCGCCATCTCAAGAAGCGCATTCAGCACAAGGAGGCTTTTTTTGGGGTTGGACGGCATGAAAAGCGAGGAAAGGATGGAAACCTTGGTGTCCGTGTCAAAAGGGGCCCTTGCGGCATCCTCAAGGTTTGCATATATCGCAATCTCCTGGGCGCGCGTGCCGTTGCGCGGCTTGCCTATCCCGATGCGGTCGGCCTTTAGCCATTTTTCGAACCTTTCCGCCTCGGTGTGTTTTCTTTCACAGCCTTTTTGGAGAATTCTGTGTTTCATGAGGTTAATTTCCGTGTAAGTTATTAAAAATGTTTAGCAGGTGCCTCAAAATGAGAAATATACTGAAATGTTGTGGCCGGGCTCCAAAGCCGCCAGCTGGAAGAAATGGGAATAGGCGGACATGAATTTGTCCGGAAGTATGCTTCTCCCGTCCCTCCGCACCCACAGGAAGTCGCTTTCCTCTTTTTTAAGCAGGTCGGATTTGCAATCTGCCTTTTTCAAAGAAGAGCGGAGCGCTATCCCGTAGCGCATCCCGTCCATCTCCACCACATACCTGTAATGGCGGGCCCTGGGCGCGGCAAGCGGGCCGCAGATATGGAAAACGTTCTCCCCTCTGGGGAAATCCTGAAGGCAGGATATTCTCCTTTCTTGCATTTTGCCCACCTCACCATAGGATGTTCTTATATTTAACTAATGCTAGTTGTTCCAAAAAGGATTACATGGGCATGCTCAACCGGACGGAAAAAGCGATTGCACGAGCCAGTTGTAGAAGTCCACGAGCACCCGCCAGAACTGCGCCACGAACCCGGTGTGCAGGGTGCCCCCTCCCGAAGTGGTGGTGGAGGAGGGCTCCACCATTGTGGAGAGCCTGTAGACTTCTATCCTGTTCCCATGGTGCGAGGCATAGAATATGCCGCGCTCGGTCGCCTCCATCCCTGTGGCGTGGTCGCTGGAGGATAGGAGGGCCTGCCCTTCCGGGGAGAATACCTCTATTTTGTACGGGTCGTAGGCTAGCACCACGTATCTCCCCCCAGGGGAGACGGAGGCCTTTTCCACCTTCCCACCAACTCCCCAAAGTATCGCGCCTCCCCTGAAGTACGAGCCGTTTCGGTAATCGGCGATGAAGACGTCGGGGTTTGCATAATTCCCTGAGCCGACGGGGTTGGTGTAGTGCCTGTCCAGCATAACTGTATCGTTATATGCGGGCGTGAAGACGCAGAAGTTTTCCCCGCAGTCACCAATGGCGCGGTTCCGGGAAAGGCCCAGGGATTCTATGGATGAGTGTGCGCCCCCGCGCTCGCACGCGTCGTCCAGCACGAGATTGCAGTTCTTGAGGGTGAGGTTCCCGGGCGCATAGAACTGGGACGGATCCCGCACCAGCTCAGCCATGGCCGCCGCGGAACTATGGGCGAGGGATTCCGTGTTCGTGTTGAATTCCCACGAGTGCATCACTGCTCCGGTGTTTGAGAGGATGTAGCCTTTGGCGGGCGTACCGTCCTTCCTCGGGTTCCCTATTGCCGGAACGCCGAAATAGGCCTG
>JAKQHW010000031.1 GCA_029557835.1 Microcaldota archaeon | reverse complement strand
GCTCGCCGAGATAGCGAAGATGCTGTCCAAGAACCGGATAAACGTGGACAACCTCCACCTGGTCTCGAAGGACGGGAAGAGCTCCATCGTGGGGATAACCGTCTCCAGGCCGCGGAAGGCGAAGAAGCTCCTTTCCGGATGCCTCATAGAGAACGACATCCCATGAAGGCGCCATGCGCCCCTTTCCTCCTTTTCCCCTGCCCACCCCGGTTTTTATCCCTTCTTTTCCCTAATCCCCCCCATGTACCTGAAAATGCACGAAAAGGGCGGGCAGAAAATCCTCGCGGCCTGCGACAAAGAATTGATTGGAAAGGTGCTGGAGGAGAATGGCGCCCATTTGGATCTCGAGAAACATTCCTCATTCTACAAGGGCGAATTATGCACGGAAAACGAGCTCATCTCAAAAATGCCGTCCGCATCCTCCATAAACCTGGTGGGCGAAAAGGCGGTCGCCGCAGGGCTGCGCGCCGGGCTGTTTTCGCGGGATGAGGTAAGGTATATAAACGGCATTCCCCATATCCAGGTTTACAGGGTCTGAGGTGGGGAAGATGAAGGAAATAAGCATAATAACGGATGACCGCGTGGGGCTGCTTGCGGACGTTTCATACGTGCTTGGGAAGGCGAAGATAAACATAGAGTCCATAGCCGCCAGCGGTGTCGGAGGGAAGGCGGTCCTTACCATTGTTGTCAAGGACTACGAGAAGGCCAAGCAGGCACTCGAGAACAGCGGATTCAAGGTCTCCAGCGGGAATGTGGTCTTCGTGAAGCTGGCCGACCAGCCGGGCAAGCTCGCCGAGATAGCGAAGATGCTCTCCGAGAACAAGATAAACGTGGAGAACCTCCACCTGGTATCCAAGGACGGGAAGCACACCATCGTAGGCATAAGCGTGGCGAACCCCAAGAAGGCGAAGGAGCTGCTCAAGGAATACCTCACCGACAGGGAATCCTAGCGCCCGTACTCCTTGCGCAATCAGAGCTCCATTTCCAGCTCCTTGTTCTTTTTGTCCAGTTTCCAGCCCCTTTCTTTCGCGATTTTTTCAATCTCCCCAAGCCCGCCCTTCCTGTACGCGTCCAGCATCCCTTCCACTTCCGCATACCTCTCGAAGATAAGGTCGCCCCTCGCCTTCGCATCCTTCTCCTCGGCCTCCAGCTCCAGGAGGCGCTCCTCCTGCTTTGCGAGCATCACCTCCAGCCGCTTCAGCTCAGGGTTCTCCGCTTCCGCGGCCCCGAAGCACGCGTCCAGCGCCGCAGAAAGCGACTCGTGCGGTTCCCCCTCCCCCCACAGGGAATAGTCCGCCGGCTTCCCCCCCGCCAGGACCACGCGTGGCGAAAGGGAGCCCATCATCTTCAGATACGCGCCCGCAATCCGCCTCTTCTCCGCGGAAGTGAGCCCATCCAGCCCTTTCCTTTCCTCCACCCCGGCCTCCGCAAGCAGCCTCCTCACGTAATTTATCCCTATGTTCAGCGGCACCAGCCCGGCGGCAACCGGCCCCTCCCCGCCCTCCGCGAAAATTTCTTCCAGCGCCTTCTCCTCCGAAGGCGGGAAGGAATACTCCTCCCCGGGCTTCAGATTCCTCCCCTTCCACTCCCTCCTCTCATAGACGGAGAGTATCTTCCCGCCCCCGACAATCGCCAGGTTGCCCTGGCCGAACATCTCCGCAACCAGCTCCACCCCCCCGAAATCGAACACAACTATCCGGTCCCTCCCCTTCTGCCTCACTTCCCTCAGCTTCCTGCCCCCGAGCTCCTTCCTAGCCTTCATCGCGAACCCGGTCGGCTCCGGCGCCTCCTCCAATAATTTGGTGATATGCAATCTCTTCCCCAGCTCGATGAGCACGCTGTCGCTCCCTATCTTCATCCTTAACACGCCAGGGCGCAGCTCATAGAATTTGTCGAGGTGCTTGCCTTCCAGGGGCTTTAGCTCCCTTATTATGTAAGTATAATCAAGGTTGGACATCGCGCGCATAGGCATCACTCAGACATACCTCTCCGCCATGCTTATGAACTCCTCCGCCCCCTTCAAGAAGAATTCCGCATCGCTCCATTTAAGGTCCACTTTCCCATGATCCGCCCCGCTCTTGCTCGCCATCGCCTTCGCAAGCAGGTGCTCAAATTTTCTCTCCTCGGGTTTTATCTTGCCTTGGTTTATCATCTTTTCGAGCAGGCGCGGAATGTCTTCATGCCTTGTGGGCTTGTGCTTCATGAATTTCATGCACAGGGCATCGTTCGCCCTTATGATTGAGTGGATTGCCTGCGCGCAGCATACGTTCTGCGCCCCCTCGGATTTTTTGCCAGATGTGTTGCGCGCCCCCTCCAGCCATTCCCCGGCCTCTGCTATCGCCCTTTCCGGTGTGTCAGGCATCATACCATCCTCTCATGCTTTTTTCCCGCAAGGAATTCAAGCATTTCCTTTTCATTTGCGAATTCCAGGAAGACTGCATTGACCGAGTATTTGCCATGCACCGCCAGCATTTCTGCCGCGGAGTCAAAGCCGCGCGCCTTCACGAGAGCAATGTCTATGTCGCTTTCAGGCCGTTCCCTGCCTTCTGCGACGCTGCCGAAGAGGAAGGCCGATTTCACGCCTTTCGCCTTCATGCGCCTCCCTATTGCAGCGAGCGCCATCCTGTGGGGCGAAGGCGGCATCCCGGAAATTTTCTTGGCAACCTCGAGGTAAGGGCCGCCACCCAGCGTCACTATGACAGTGCTGCCCACTCTTTCTGTTTCCACGATTCTGCTTGCCTCCCAGTCCTGGATTATGTTCCATGCGCTGCCGAAAGGCACTTTTGCGCACTTCGCAAGCTCGCTGATGCTGAACTTCCTTTTTGGGTATTCGAGCAGCAGGGAAAGCAGCCCCCTGCTTCCCTTTCTTGAGAGCGGACCCTTCATGTTATCAACTTTTTGATAGTTCTATCAACTTTTTGATAGATAAGGCATTTAAGCATGCCGGTTCCGCTGGCGCGTGCCCTGCGTTAGGTATTTTAACCGGCACGGGAAATCCATATGGGGTGCGGAATGAAGGATTATTTCCCCCTCATTTCCGAAAAGTTCGGGAAGGAGGAGGCGGAGAAGAGGGTAGGTGCGAAAATCTCGTCCTTCAGCGGCCTCCTTACCCGGGAAGCGGCCGCGAAGCTCATAGCCGCGGAGGAGGGCCTGATACAGGAGGAGTTCTCCCCAATCGGCTCTTTGGGCAAGGACGCTCCCAGCGTGAGCGTTAGGGGAAAGGTCGCAAGGATTTTCCCGATGCAGGAATACCGGACCGGGAAGCGGTCCCGCTCGTTCGTCCTGCGGGACGAAACCGGCGAGATAGAGGTGAAGCTCTGGAACGAGGACGCAGACTCCGTCCGCGGCTTCCACCTGGGGGACCGGCTGTCGCTCAGGAACGCGTATTCGCGGGGCGGGGTGCTCAACATAGGCTACAGGGGAAAGGTCGAATTGGAGGAAAGGGAGGCGGTGCTCGGCCCCTCTACCCTGCGCGAGGGCACGGTCTCGTGCATGGGGGAGGTTTCCTCAATCTCCGGCATGGGGGGAAGCGATTATTTCTCCTTCGCCATCACGGACGGGCAGAAGGAGGCCCAGGTTTCCATCACGCATATCCCCACGCGGGGAGAGAGGGTTGCGGTGGGGGACACCGTGCTCCTGGAGGGCGCGGAATGGGGCGGGAAGGAGCTGAAGATGGGCGAGCATTCCCGCCTTCTGGTGAAAAAGAACTCGCCAAACATATTCCGCGGGGCCCTGGAGTCCGCGGAAGTCGGCCCCGAAACCTCCAAACTGGCCGTGGGGGGAAGGGAGTTCTGCCTGGAAACCGCGTCCCTAGTTAAATTTTTAAAGCTGGAAGGGCTAAAGGAGGACATAAGCCTCCCCGCAGTGGCCGGCATGAAGCTGGACGGGATGAAAGGTGCGAGGGCAACCATATTGTTCGAGGAGAAGGGGGGCAGGAGGCTCGTCAAGGAGCTTTCATTGAGGTGAGGAAGATGCCTGAGAAGACAATTCTGCTGAAGGTCGCCGAGGCGATGAGAAACGACGTAGGGCGGTGGATAGCCAGGATGGACGCGAAGAGCAGGGAGGAGATGGGGGTGTCCACCGGGGACGTCGTCAAGCTCGCCGGCAAGAAGGCGGCATACGCGCTCGTGTGGCCGTCCCACCCGGACGACGAGGGGCAGGAGATGGTCAGGATAGACGGCATCCTGCGCCAGAACGCGGGCGTCGGGCTGGGGGACAAGGTCCGCGTGGTAAAGTCCGACGCGAAGGAGGCGAAGAAGATAGTCCTCGCGCCCAGGGAGCCGGTGAGGTTCTACGCCGGGTTCGACCAGTACCTCAAGAGCAAGCTGGTCGGCAAGCCGGTCCTAAAGGGGAACGTCCTCCCGGTCGGGGTCTTCGGCTCCGCGATACAGCTGGTGGTGGTGAACACCGCGCCTGCCGGAGGGGTGATGATTTCGGAGAAGACCGAAGTCATACTCAGGCCCGAGGTGGAGGAGGAGGCCGCGTCCATAACCGGGGTCACATACGATGACATAGGGGGCCTGGGCGAGACCGTCCAGAAGATAAGGGAGATGGTCGAGCTTCCGCTGCGCCACCCCGAACTATTCGAGAAGCTGGGAATAGAGCCGCCCAAGGGCGTGCTCCTTTTCGGCCCGCCGGGGACCGGGAAGACCCTCCTCGCGAAGGCGGTCGCCAACGAGAGCGACGCGAATTTCCTTTATATCGGCGGCCCGGAAGTCGTGAGCAAGTTCGTGGGGGAGAGCGAGCAGCGCCTCAGGGAGATATTCAAGCAGGCGCAGGAGAACTCCCCGTCCATAATCTTCATAGACGAGATAGACGCCATCGCCCCGAAGAGGGAGGAGGTCACGGGCGAGGTTGAGCGGAGGATGGTGAGCCAGCTCCTCACCCTCATGGACGGCCTTAAGTCCAGGGGCGAGGTCATCGTGATCGCCGCGACCAACCGCGTGGACTCGATAGACCCCGCGCTGAGGAGGCCCGGCAGGTTCGACCGCGAGATAGAGATAGGGGTGCCGGACAGGGACGGGAGGAAGGAGATACTCCAGATACACACCCGCAACATGCCCCTGCTAGAAGACGTGAACCTGGAGGAGGTCGCGGCACTCACCCACGGGTACACCGGCGCGGACATCTCCGCGCTCACCAAGGAGGCGGCGATAAAGGCGCTGCGAAGGATACTCCCGAAAATAAAGATGGAGGAGGAGTTCATCCCGCCGGAGGTGCTCGAGGAGCTCAAGGTGACCAGGGAGGATTTCCTCAGCGCGATGCACGGCATCCAGCCGTCTGCATTGAGGGAGGTATTTGTGGAGAAGCCGAACGTCCACTGGAATGACATAGGCGGGCTTGAGAGCCTAAAGCAGGAGCTGAAGGAGGCGATAGAGCTCCCGCTCAAGAAGCCGGAGGTTTTCGAGAAGATGGGCATACGTCCGCTAAAGGGGATACTCCTGTACGGGGCGCCTGGCACAGGTAAGACGCTCCTCGCGAAGGCGGTCGCCACAGAGAGCGAGGCGAACTTCATCGCTATAAACGGCCCGGAAATACTAAGCAAGTGGGTGGGCGAGAGCGAGAAGTCGCTTAGGGAGATTTTCCGCAAGGCGAAGCAGGCGGCTCCCTGCATCCTCTTCATAGACGAGCTCGACGGGGTCGCGCCGATAAGGGGCGCAGGCGGAGGGGAGGGCACCATGGTGAGCGAGCGTCTCGTCGACACCCTGCTAACCGAAATGGACGGGCTCAAGTCCATGAAGAAGGTCGTTGTGCTCGGCGCCACAAACCGCCCCGACATCCTGGACAAGGCGCTGATGCGCGCGGGAAGGTTCGACCGGGTGGTGGAAATACCGATGCCCGACGAGAAAACCCGGCTTGAGATATTGAAGGTGCACACCAAAAAGATGCCCCTCAAGGGGGTGGAGCTGGACGGGCTCGCAAAAGAGACGGAAGGATACAGCGGCGCGGACATAGAGAACGTGTGCAGGGAGGCGGGCATGATGGCGATAAGGGCCGGCGCGGCCCATGTGGGCAGGCAGCATTTCGCTGACGCGATAAAGACGATATCGCCCCGCATACAGAAATCCGACATGGAGAGGGTGAAGAAGTTCAAGACTTCCTTCAGCGAGGCAATGTACCGGTGATTTGGATACTGATACTGAACGCGGCAAAGCTGTTCCTGGGGCTCTTCGCCATATCCCTCATCTATTTCGCCATCACCCCTGGGCAGACGCTGTTCGACCTTCTAAAGTACACCGCCCTTTCCGCAGGTGTGTCCATGCTTTTCGTGCTCCTCTACCCGAGGGTGAAAAAGGTGAGGAAGGGGGACCCGGTCCAGATAAGCGGGGCTCCATTCCCGTTCCATTTCATGGGTTTCGGCGCAATCGCGGACTCGGACGCTTCCATCGGGGAGGAGGTAAAGGTCAAGCTCGGGAAGGGGAGGGTCGCGATAGGCATAGTGGAGTCCTACGAGGGCCTCCTCTCGCCCCCGAGGATAAGGATAGTTTTCGAGGAGATGGTAAAATGAACTTTTACATAACGGACAGGGAGGCGCGCGAGATAGGGATTTCGGTAATCGCCATATCGGTCGCCTTCGCGATAGCGATATTCGGGCTCGGCGTTTTCATGGACCTGCATGCCGCGGCGGTGGTAGTCTCATTTTTCCTCGCAACCATAGGCGTGGGGTTCATACTCCACGAGATGGCGCACAAGGTTTCGGCCAACTTCTTCGGGGCGGCCGCAGAGTTCAGGATGTGGACGCAGGGGCTGATGTTCATGCTTCTCCTTTCGTTCATGGGATTCGTGTTCGCGGCGCCCGGAGCGGTTTACATCTACTCGCCGCACCTCACCCGGAGGGAGAACGGGATAATCTCGCTCGCCGGCCCGGCCACGAACCTTGTGCTCGCAATGTTCTTCATAGCCCTTTCCATATTCGCGCCTGTGGAAATCGCAGGGATGAACGTGTGGGAATGGGGCGCTATGATAAACATATTCATCGGCTTCTTCAACATGCTCCCGATGTTCCCCCTTGACGGCAGCAAGATAATCGCCTGGAGCATGCCGGTTTGGCTGGTGTTTGCCGCGGTTTTCTTCGGTTTCGGGTTCCTGCTTATCGGGCCTCAGATAATAGTGATGTGGGCGCTTATGCTTGCATTCAGCTTCCTGCTGTCCGGCGCCCTGTTCGGCGGCAGGAGGGGCTACTGATGCGCGGAGCGGAGGCGGAGCTGTCCCTCGTGCGTTTCCTCGGGAAGAGGATGGTGCGCAAGGAAAGGAAAGCGAAGGCTTACCGGGAGATGGAGCTGGATTTGAAGATACGCCTGGAGCGCACAAGGAGGGAGGCGCGCCTCCTGCACAAGGCGAAGGCGGCGGGCATATCCGCGCCCACAGTTTATGCTGTGGACGACTATTCAATAACAATGGAATACGTGCGCGGGAGGAAGCTGCGGGAAGACGAAATGGAGCTGAGGGAGGCGGGCAGGCTCCTCGCATCGCTGCACAACGCGGGCATAATCCACGGGGACTTCACCCCCTACAACATAATTGTGGACGGGAACGGGCTTCATGCCATTGATTTCGGGCTGGGCTTCTTCTCCACCAGGGTGGAGGACAAGGCGGACGACCTCATCACCATGCTAAGGGCGATAAGGGGGAAGGAAAGCTTCCTTTCCGGCTACAGGGAATGCGCTGATTTTGATGCGGTGCTGAGGAGAAAAGTGCAGATAGAGCGGCGGGCAAGATATCAATAGAGTTTTAAACGCGGCCTCCGTATCCTATAATGGTGGGCTAGGCGGGGGCTAGGGGTCCCCATTCCGCAAATCCCCTTCAGGCGGGCCGAATGCCCGGGGCGTGGCTCATGCGTCCTGCGCCTCTCACCTAAGGCGTCGAAGCCCTCCCTTTCGGGACGGCCGCCTTACGCGAACCGGGTCAGGCCGGAAGGAGCAGCCCTAAGCGTATTGCACCGTGCTTGAGAGCAAGGGGGTGGAGCCGATGCTGGGAGCTCCACAGGGCGCGCGTTCCGCAATCCGGGATGCCCACCACTCCTTTTTGTCATCGTGAACCTCGCCCAAGCTCGGTTCACTCTGCCTTTGGGTTGCCCTCGCTCCAGCGAGGCATATCGCCTCGCTTCCGCTCTGCCAACGGGTATGCCCTGCGGGGCAAGCAAAAAGGACGCTATTTTTGCCGCAGCAAAAATGCGCGCATTTTCCCAACGGGGAAAATCGCGGACCAAAAACCTCAAACCATGCGAATTCCACTATTCTTATTAAATCATCTTTCCATCTCTAATCATGGACGCCAAGCTGAATGCCTGCAGGGGCGCGATGGAGCATGTGGGGGACGGGATGGTGCTCGGGCTCGGCACCGGGACCACCGTCGCCCATTTCATAGATTTGATAGGGGAGGAGGCGAGGAACGGGAAGAAATTCGTCTGCGTCGCGACCTCATTTGACACGGAGATGATGGCGAAGCGCAACGGCATCCCCATAGTCTCCCTGGACCAGGTTCAGCAGATAGACCTTGCGGTCGACGGGGCGGACATCGTCGCAAAGGACCACGTGCTGAAGGGAGGGGGCGGCGCCCTCGCCCGCGAGAAGGTAGTCGCGTATTTCGCAAAAAAATTCCTGGTCGTGATAGACGAGGGGAAACTGAAGCTCAAGGAATACCCCGTGGTTGTGGAATGCCTCCCCTTCGCCTATTCCACGGTGATGAAGGCAATGGAGGGCATGGGCGCCAGGCCCGTGCTGCGCAAGGGGGGCGGGAAGATAGGGCCGGTGGTGTCGGACAACGGAAATTTCCTTCTGGACTGCAGCGTGGCGGTGAAGGATGCGAAGAGGATGGAGCAGGAGATAAACTCAATCCCCGGGGTGGTGGAAAACGGAATCTTCACCAAATTCTCTAAGATAATCGCTGGGAACGGAAAGGGCTGGCGGGAACTCTAGCGCGCCGCTTTTCCATTTTCAACAAGCGCAACCATCGCAATCGAAGCAAGGGCCGCGATGGCCGCGGACAGGACGAACGGGGCGTTGGCCCCGAATATCTCGACACCCCAGAGCGAACCCGCGATTAGGTTCGCGGGAAGCAGGAAAATCCCGGTGAGCCCCTGGTATGCGCCCACCGCGCTGGCGTACCGCCCCGCCTGCGCGTTCCTCACCACGTGCACCCTGGACGCGGTCTCGTTTATCGCCATGAACGTCCCGAGCAGCAGGAACCCGATGAAGGGCGCGAGCGCGCCTCCCAGGTATGCAAACACCAAACAGGACATCCCGAACAGAACATACCCGGCAGCCATCATCGGCCTTGCGCCAACCCGGTCCGCGAGCGCGCCAGCTGGCATCGACAGCGCGGAATACGAGACATTGAATGCTAGGTATGCCACAGGGACCATCACCAGCGGAAGCAGCTCTCCGGAGCGCAGTATGAAGAATGCCATTCCCATCTGCCCGATGGAGAAAAGGCATGCGGTTGCTATGAACCTCCCAAGCCCTGCCGGGACCAGCGGCCCGCCCCCATTTGCCCTGGGGAGGGAACCCTTGTTCTCCCGCAGGAAGAAAAGCATCCCAACCCCGAAGGCGGCAGGGACAAGCGCGACCATGAAGATGGCCCGGTATGCGGCTTCCTCCCCCTCCCCAGAGAAATAAACAAGCAGGAAAGTGGCGATCAGGGGCCCGATTATGGCGCCCGCGGAGTCCATCATTTTCCTGAAGCCGAACGCGGCGCCCAGCCGCCCCGCCGGCTCCGAATCGCCGATCATCGCGTCCCGGGGGGGCGTGCGTATCCCCTTGCCCATCCTTTCCACGGAACGGGCCAGGAAAAACTGCGGCCAAGAGGCGGTGAATGCGAACACGGCCTTCATCGCGGTGGA
>JAKQHW010000030.1 GCA_029557835.1 Microcaldota archaeon | reverse complement strand
CTGCCGCGAACCATGCGTCGAGGTTGCTGTCCGCTGGGGCGACCACGGAGAAGTCGTCCCAGGATGTTGGACCGGGGCTTTTTGTGTACGCGCCGGCTGCATAGTATTCCATGACCTGCGTGGAGGAAGAAAGGGTTATCCCGTTTCCCGCCTGTATCGTCCTTCCCTCAACGCTAAGCTGCACTGAGAATGGCCCGTCCGGATAGGAGCGGCTGCCTACTATCCCGATCAGCAAAAACAATACGGCAACCGACAATCCGATTAACAGCAATCTGCACATGGAGCAGGATTTAACATCTTCGCTTAAAAATATTGGCATATGCTCCAGCTTTGCAAGGAATGTGCATCCAGGTTTGAGAAGGATGTTTTTGCCATTGGGGAGTGCTCAATCTGCGGTGGGAAGGTTGCACGCTTCGGCGAGCTGGCGGAGAGGGGGGCGCTCCTCGTTGGCGGGGACTGGGGTTCTTTTTCTGTATCCACCACCATACCCAAAGGGGTTCTTGCCGCGGAAGAGAAGGCGTTCGACTACTCGCCGGGGGAGAGCATCAAGACTTTTGCAAACAGGTATTTTTCTGAAAGGGTTGCGGCCATTTCCGAGCGGAAGTATGACCCTTCCGGCGGGGATGGGAGGATAATGTTTGATTTCAGGTCTTTTACGGCAAGAAGGGAGGCCGAGCCCCTCTTTTTCTTTGGCCGCTACAAGAAATTGAAGGAAGGCCTTTCCCAGACCAAGTGGGACTGCGGGAAATGCTTTGGGAGGGGATGCGAAAGGTGCGCCGGGGAGGGGAGGATGTACCGCTCGGTGGAGGAGATCATAGGCGGGCCTTTTGTGAAAAGGGTTGGCGGCGCCTTCTGCATGCACGCATCCGGAAGGGAGGATGTGGATGTGGTGAACACGGCGGGAAGGCCGTTCGTGCTCGAGATTTCGAACCCGGAGGCGAGGAAAGTGGATTTGGAAGGGGCGAGGGGGGAGATTTCCTTGGGCGGGGAGGTCGAGGTTTCGGATTTGAAGCGGGTTGGGAGGGGCGCGGTGGAGCTGGTCGCGGATTCCCATTTTCCTAAAACATACAGGGCGTGGATTGAGGTTGCGGGAGGGGCGGGGGAAGGGGATTTGGAGAGGATTGCGGGCTTTTCACATATGCTAAAACAGCAGACGCCCAACCGGGTGGTGCACAGGAGGGCGGATAAAATCCGGGAGAGGCGGGCGGAAGTGGTGCGTGCGGAAATTGCGGACGGGATGGTTGTGGCGGACATACTTGCGGATGCGGGCACTTACATAAAAGAGCTGGTAAGCGGGGATGGGGGGAGGACCGAGCCCTCGTTTTCCTCGCTGCTCGGGAAGGGGTGCATCTGCAAAAAGCTGGAAGTGGTGGAGATAGAGGATGATTTCCTCAGGCTGGTTCTGGGGTAAGGTATTTTAATGGGAACAAAGAGTGGTGAGCATGCTCGACCTGCTCTTTTCCGACATCAGGGTGGAGATGCCGATGGAGACCGCAAGGATATTCCTTGCGATACTGGGGATGGCGATAGGGAGCTACTACGACCTTTTCAACAACAAGAACGTGCCCGAGGGGTTCCTGTACGCGTTCCTCGGGATTG
>JAKQHW010000065.1 GCA_029557835.1 Microcaldota archaeon | reverse complement strand
GCGAGACTGGGGCCCCCTTCTCCCGGTTCCTTATGTTCCCGGTGACCCTCAGGGAGAACGCGTCGCTTCCGGCCCCGCTCCCGAAAGAGGTCACGAATATCCTGTCCCCTTCCTTCGCCTTGTCCAGCACGTTCGCCAGCCCGAGCATCACCGCCGCCGAATAGGTGTTCCCTATCACGGGGGTGAGGAGCCCGTCCATAATCTTCTCCGCCGGCACCCCGAGCATCTTCGCCACCACCTTCGGGAATTTCCCATTGGGCTGGTGGAACACGAAATAATCATAATCCTCCACGGTCTTGCCGAGCTTTCCAAGCAGCCCCAGCGCCGCCCCTTTCGCGTGCTTGAAATATCCCGGCGGGCCGGTGAACCTGCCCCCGTGGGACGGGTAGTCCGCGCCGTTCCTCCTCCAGAAGTCAGGGGTGTCGGTGGAATAGGAGAAAGTCCCCTCTATCACAGCAAGCGACTCCTCGTCCTTCCCGATTATGCAGGCGGCCGCCCCGCACCCTGTGGAATACTCAAGCGCGTCCCCGGGCCTCCCCTGGGCGGTGTCCGCCCCTATCGCCATCGCATACTCCATCATCCCCGCGCCCACAAGCCCCATGCACATCTGGACACCCGCGGTCCCGGCCTTGCATGCGAACTCAAGGTCCGCCGCGGTGAGGTTCGGGGTGGAGCCTATGGCCTCCGCGACTATTGTGGATGTGGGCTTCACCGCATAGGGGTGCGACTCGCTCCCGACATATAGCGCCCCTATCTTCTGCGGGGAAATCCCGGCCCTCAGGAGCGCAATCTTCGCCGCCTCCACCGCCATTGTCGCGGAATCCTCGTCCGTGGAGACGACTGCCTTCTCCTTTATGCCCAGCCCCTTTGTTATGCGGACAGGGTCCTCGCCCCACACCTTCGCGATGGTTTCGCTTTTTATCCTGTATTTCGGGACATAGGCCCCGTATCCGACAATCCCAACCATGTGATTACCTGTTTTCAGCCCTTTTTTTCCTCTCCGCCGCCCCTCCGGTTTCGGCCGCCTTCCCCGCCTCGTTCTCCTTCACGGGAACCATTTTCATAACCGATGAGAAATACAGTGGTTTGCCTGCCATAACAATCGCCTATATCTTGTTCAGCCGCTCTTTTATCTGGCTCACTTCCAGGCTGGTGGCAATGAGGGGGACCTGCTCCTTCTCGGCTATTTTCACCGCCAGCTTGTCCACCTTCTTCCTGTCCAGCCCGTGGAGTATGACCGCGGACGGCTTGGACGGGCTGAGCCTTATCACGACCATGGGGCTCCTCCCGGTGGAAACCCCGGTGAATATCATCGCCCTCTCGTTCATGTTCCCGTATATGCCCGTGAAGAAATTCGAGGGCATCTCGAGTATGACTTTTATCGAGTCTATCAGGGTATACCCGTAAAGCTTCTTCCCGGCGACCATCCCCTCGCCCAGTATGACCTCCCCGTCTATTAGCTTTATGAAATCCGCCAGGTCCACGCTCCTCGCGAACTCGTGCACCTCGAAATACTGGTCGGTGGTGCTTTTCCCCTCCATGAGCTTCTGCGTCATTACCCCGCCCCTTGCCGCATCCAGCTCGAAGAGCGCGTTCACGAACCTCTTGATTATCCCGGCGCCCGGAGATTTCCTCCTGTTGCTTTCATAATCGCTGATGGTGGAAACGCTAATCTTCAGGTGCTTGGAAAGCTCTGCCTGCGTGATCCCGAAAATCTCCCTCCACTTCTTCATCGTGGAGCCGGGGTCTTCCGAGAGGCTTATCTCGCCGGCTATCTTTAGCTTAAGCTTATCCATAAGTATCAGGGTTATTTCATCCCGAACCCTATTAAAACCTTGCTTTTAGCCATATATGCATACGTTAAAAGACGGAAATTTTATTCCATTATCTCCTCAATCTTCCCCACAAACTCCTCCGTAAAGGAAACCGCCCTCCGCGCCTCATCCATCGTAGGATAATAGTCCCCGGAATACATCGTCTTGTGCCTCTTGTCCCGGTACTGGTCAAGCAGGTCTATGAGCGCAGAGCCGATTTTCCCGGAATATTTCGCTTCCAGGTACCGCGCAACGCATGCGTGGCTTTTTTCCCTGTACCCGTCCTGGAAAAGTACCGCACGGGCCGCGTCCAGCATCGCGGCATAGGCGGCGATTACCGCGGAATTCGGGGATTCGCTGTCCAGCGCCTTCTTCGCCTCATCCAGAAGCACGTTTGCCTTCGCCAGCTGCTCCTTCGCCTGCACCGAAGAAGGAGGAATCCTCTTAAGCAGCCCCTGTTCCATGCACCCATAAAAATCAATCATAGCCCTTCGCCCCACAGCATCCTTCCATTATAGAGGGCAAAATAGAACGCATCGCTCTTCTCCCTGAAATGCCTCATGCGTTCAGGGGTGGCAACCACAATATCCACAGGAACGCCAACCTCCGCCTCCAGCTTCTTCCTCGCTTTCGCAACCGCAAGCTCATCCGGCTCCTTCCCCGTTTTCACCCAGATGTCCAAATCCGAACCTTCAATGTTCGTTCCGGAAGCCCAGCTTCCGAATACCCCAATCCCCTTCACGTCCGGGAACTCCTTCCGCAAAATCCAAACAATCCTCGCCTCCCCAATCCTTTTGATGCTGAAAAGAAGGCGCAGGGAGTGCGCGAGCGGCCCCTCTTTCCATTCGTCCTTTTCCACCAGCCCTTCCCCACGCAGGATGCTCACATACTTGTGCACCTGCCCCGGGCTCAGCCCAAGCTCCCGCGCAACCTTGTTCATGTTTATCTTTTCAGAGGGATGCCTCAGCAGATGCTCCAGTATCCTTTCCCTTTCCTCCGTGGAAAGCAGGGGGTGTATTCTCATGGCGTGAATATATTATTCACATTTTATAAATATATCGTTCATATTTTGTGAATAAAAAGGAAAATCACAATCCCTGCCCCCTCCCGCACGCCTCAATCTTCCTCTGGAGCACACGCGCATTCCCGCCCAGCTCCCACGCCCTCTCGTATTCCTTCCTGGCAAGCCCTTTTACCGAGGCCTCGGTTATCGCGCCATGCCTCGCGCCAGCATAAAAATGGTCGCCCGCCTCCTCGTGCATCCTTGCCGCCCTGCGCACATCCTTCCTTTCACAGAGAAACGCCGCGAAGGAAAGCGCCTTCCCCGCCCCCACAAGCAGCTCGGCCCGCTTCATCTCGGATTCCGCCTTCCTTGAAGCCGAAAGGAAAAACCCGAACGCCCTTTCCGCGGCCCGCATTGCCTTCTGCACATCCGAATTCCTTAGGGATACCGCCCTCCCCATCCATGTTTCCGCGTCTTTTGAGAGCTTTCTACAACCCTCTTCGCCAAGAGGGCCCCTCCTGCGCCTGGCCCTCCTGGAACGCCTTTCCCTTGCCTCAAGAACCCTGTTTTCAGCCATCAATACCCCCCACATTCATTCCCGGTTCAGGGCGGCAGTATGGAGGAACGCCTAATCTCCTCCAGGTCCAATCCATACGTTTCGATGAGCTTTCTCGCCTTATCCTCCATCCCGTTCGCCATCCAGCACCTTGCCACGCTTCTGGCCGCGTTTGTTACCTCCTCTTCGTCGCAGCCAAGTGTATTCTCTATCCTCCTCTCCGGCCCCGCCCTCATTATCCAGGCCTCGAGGGCCATCCGCATGCTGCTGCCCCCCTCCAGTATCCTCCGAAGCATTGGTTCGCCGGATGGCCGCGAACCCTCGCCAGAATCCTTTTCAGTTGCCCGTGCGCCACCCGGTTTGGTCAAAGGTGCCATGGAATCCCCCGTTCTATTTGTGCAAAAAGTTTTATTAATCAGATTATTATTTATTCTGCAACAGATAAAACAAGAAAAATTGCCGCATCATTCCTCATCAGCGGCAAGTTCCACGAGCTTCATGGTTATCCTTTTCTTCCCCTTCTTCGCCCTCATCACGAAGTATTCCCCGCCCTTGAGGCTCAGGGAATCCCTTATCTCCCTAGGTATCGAAACATAGTACGAGGTCCCGTCCGGCCTCATATACCCCTTCACAAGGACCATTTTCGAATACTTCTCCGGCTTTTTGGTTTCTTCATCGTCTTTCATAGTATGCCTCTTATGCTTATTATGTTATGTATGCTTGTTATATTTAATGGTATGTGTCTGGATAACATACTGGAACTTATGGATGCAGCGCAACCATCATGCCATGGCGCGAAAACTAGAAATCCCCGAACAGGTCTATCTGGGGGTAGCCGAGGGAAGCCGGGATTCCGCCAACATTCGCCACCGGGTCGAACCTGTCCCTGAATTTCAATATCGCATCCCTGAGCAGCCCATGCGCAAACGCATACCTGTCCATGATGGATTCAATCCCCTCCGGGGAAACCTCATCAGATGTTAGCGCGGAGTTGCACTTCTCCACGAACTCCCCAGCCACTTCCTGCGAGGTGCGGGCAACCTGCACCAAGCCGAGCGCCCCTTCGAATGGAGGTTCCCCGTTTATGCGGGTCATGTCCACGGTCCTGCACACAAGCCTCTCAAGTATCCGGTTCAGCGCGGAAATGTAGTTCCTCATGTTCACGATTGAAACATCGGACTGGTTCCTGTCCAAAATTATTACCGGGACGCCCCTCCCGCCCCCGAGCGTGATTGTGCCCCTGTGGCCCTGCGCAGCCCCGCACCCTGCAAGGCAGGCGGTGAGCGCCATCCAGCGCCCGAACCTCTTCGCCCTCGCCCACCCTTCATTCTCGGGCTTCCGCATGGGCCGTTCTGGAATGGCAGCTTTACTAGTGTTCACAATTAGTATATTGTGTAAAAATCTTTATAACTCCTCTTGCCTGCTCCCCTGCGCCTTCCTCACAGCATTTATCTCAGAGAAGGACCTTTCCAGGAGTGCGTTGCTGTATTCTGCAAATGTCTCCAGAAAAGATTCCAGGGAACAGCCTTCCTGTGCAAGCGTCCTCCAGCCCGCCCCCCTTTCCATCCCGGCCTGGAGCCGGCTTATTGCATTCTGCAGGGAACGGAGCGTGCTTTCAACATAAGGGAGCGTGACATCTAATACGAAGCGGGAGGATATCGGTGCGGAGCTGTAGGCCCCTTCCTCCCTGAGCGCATCCAGCTCTTCCAGCAGGGTTTCGTGTTTTTTGGAAAGCTCCACCCACATGAGCCTTATCCGTTCAATTGAAGCTTCTAACCGCGCCCGGACGTCTTCCGCACTAGCATCCAAGGAGATGCAGGACTGCGGCCTTGCAGTGGCCGCACACCCGGCAGGCGCCATCAACGCAAGTGCAATCCCCATCCGCACGGCAAGCTTCCGCGCCCCCCCTTTCATATGTTTGTTTATGCATATTTGTGCTTTTAATTCTTCCCGCATGGTTTTAATATTCCCCTCGGCAAAATCCACCCATGGATGGAGTGAGGGATTTCAGCTTCCAGAAGGCCCCGGGGCTGCAGGAACTGGTGGAGGCATACGGGAACTGCGGCTTCCAGGCAACCGAACTGTTCCGGGCGGTGCAGCTCATGAAGAGGATGAGGGAGGAAGAATGCACAATCTTCCTAGCCTTCACGGCGAACATGGCCGCCTCAGGCCTCCGCGGCATCTTTGCGCAGATGGTTGAGGAGGGCTGGGCGGACGCAATCATCACCACAGGCGGCTCCCTCGACCACGACATGATCAGGGCGTACGAGCCGTACCTGCTCGGCTCGTTCCGGGAAAACGACAAGGAATTGCACCAGAAGGGAATAAACCGCATAGGGAACATACTCGTACCCAACGATAGATATGAGCTATTGGAAGAGAAGCTCAAGCCGGTCTTCTCAGAATTGGCCAAGCGCTCCCCGGTCTCCCCCTCCGAATTCGCATTCGAGATGGGGAGGGCTATCGGGGATGACGGCTCGTTCCTCCGCCAGGCATACAAGAGGAAAGTTCCGGTCTTCTCCCCGGGAATCACCGATTCCGCGATAGGGCTCCAGTCCTATTTCACAAGGCAGAGGCACAAGGAGTTCGCGATAGACGTCACAAAGGACATGAAGGCATTGGCCGACATTGTGCTGAACGCGGAAAAAACCGCCGCGATAATACTCGGCGGAGGGATCTCCAAGCACCATACGATAGGGGTGAACCTCCTGCGCGGCGGCCTGGATTACGCCCTCTACGTTTCCACCTCCGAATCCTACGACGGAAGCCTGAGTGGGGCGCCCGCTTCGGAGGCGGTCAGCTGGGGCAAGATATCGGAGGGAGGAAGGCACGCAACTGTGCGGGCAGACGCCACCATCGCATTCCCGCTCATCTGGTGCGCCGCCAGGCAATAGCAATATAACCCTTCACCAGGATAACGGATGGGATTGCAATGCTGGATGTTCTCGCTTCACTGGTTTCCGGAGGCGCCATAAAATCCGTCGATTTCATAGAAGACGAGAGGAAAGGCAGGAGCCTCCTCAAATGGCCCCTGGCGGTAATCGCCGGGCTTGCGTTCGGATATGTGCTCTCATTCTCCCCCGCATCCTCAATGTTCCTTGCGATCCTCGCTGCCCAGGTCTTCATGGGGAAGGTGGACAGGGTTGCGCACGGCGCCGCCGTGACGCTCGCGGTCCTGACCGCATTCCTTTACGGCCTGGGCCCGCTCGACCTCCAGCTCCTCGTCGCCTTCTTCATCCTCTCCGCCCTGGACGAGCTCCCGCTCGCCGGGGTGCTTGCGCCGCTCGCCGAATACAGGCTATGGCTCAAAGGGGGCACCCTCTGCGTGGGGCTGATACTCGGTGCCTGGAGCTATTTCGTCCTCCTGATGGCATTCGACATGGCCTACCTCTCGGTCTCCTATTACCTCGGGGAGAAGAAGATGCCCAAGAAGGGTTAGCTTTTTATTGTTTTTTCCCGGAGCACCTGGGCAGGTAGGCCAGATGGTTCTCAGGATGATAAGGCACACCGGGCAGAGGCCCAGGTTTAACCCGGATGATACGCAGGAGTTCACCCTCAAGCCCGAGCCCATGGTTTCCCGCTCCATCCGCGAGGGAATGCGCATAATGGCCAAGCCCGCGCCTCCCCGGGAATCGGTTCCTGATTTTGACGAAGAGCCGGCGGATACCCGGGAAGTTTTGCTGTTGGGCCGTGCGCCAGGAAGGCGCCTGCTCTCTGACAAGGAACAGCTTGCGGAGATGTGCAGGGTGAGGCTGGTGCTGGACGCGATGAAAGGGAGGATTCAGGATTTCCTCCCCCCGTGCAATGCAGGTGCGTCAGGCAGGCTGGAGGGCGCACTCGCGGATGCGGCAAGCCGGGCGTTCCTCGTTGCTAAGGGCAGGAGCCCTAAACAGGAATTCTTTTCGCATATCCCATCCCCCCTGATGGCTCCGGCAATCGGGATGTATGGGAGGCAGAGCGAAGAAAATGGGACGGGGCAAAGTTAGCGCAAAAGCCCGCTTGCAATAATATTTATATTTCTTATTGCACCAATACGGCCCAAGTGCAGCAAATGGAATCATCATCCCCAACCCCCTCACGCCCCCCTGCAAGGGAATTGCACGTTGCACAGGCCCGCAGCCCCCTTCCCGGAAAGAGCGGCAGGCCGCCGCCATCTTCAACGCAGGAATTCCCCATCCTGGAGCAGATAAGGCGCCCCCCCATCCCGGATTCTAGGCGGAAAATGGAGCTGGGCATCATAAGGAGAATAGTCTCCGGGCTCAGGGACGGCCTTGAAGAAGACGAAAGGGCCAGGCTCGAATTCGCCGCGGAGGCCGCTGAGAATATTTTTGGGATAAGCCCCAAGACCGAGTTCATCGCCAGGCTCGAGAACGGGCTTTTCCACAAGGTTCTCGAAGCATACCGGAATTTGGAGAGGTAATTCTCCGGCGTTTAAGTGCAATATATTTACTTAGTTCGAATCCCGGAGGGTATATGCAAGGCGAGAAGATGCGACAATTAGCAGCAGTTCAGCTTAAGCGAGTGCCCGTGATGCAGGACTCCTTTTCCAGAAGGGAAACACTTCCAGACCCAGCCCTCGCCTTAATCAGGACCCCGCTCGGCAAAGGGGAGGAAAGGCAGATGCAACTCATAACCGTGAACAGGGTTGCGGCATCCATGAAATCCCTCATGCCCTCCCGGGAGAAAGAAATCGGCAATGCCGAACAGAATGCATACCATGGGAATGGGGTCGTATGGCCGAAGGCGGAATTCCTCGCCAAGCTCCCCACTGACCTGTTTTTCATAGCAATAAAGAAGTTCACCGCCCCGGAGATAGTTTCCGAATCCGCCCGCCTTTTCTCCGATTTCAAGGCAAGCCGGCCCGCCGCCTGACCATCGGACCTCCGCCCCCAAAAGCGTTTTATTCCCTCCCTGGCCAATAACCCGCATGGAGCTACCTTTCCCCTCCAAATATCCGTTCACATCCGAAGCTAAGAGGGCAGTCGAGGAATCTTCCCTTGAGCTTAACGACGAGGTCATGGAAAGGGCGGTCCAGAGGGTCATGGCTGCGGTCAGGGGGGAACCCGGCGCCGCGTACCGGATCCACCCCTCGGATGAGATGCTGGAGCTTGGCTCTTATGTGGCCGCAAGGATGATGCTTTCCTCCCTCCGCAACCGTTTCCTCATAAACAAATTCGCAATAGCAGAGGCGAAGCGCGCCTCGTGGCTGATGGGGAAGGAATCCGGGGAGAACCTGAAAAAGCTCGGCGATGAGCTGGGCGTCGTGCCGGGGGATTTCGAGGGCAGGCTGGCCCTTCCGGTCCCCGCCTATGCCTCCTTCTCCCCACGTTCGGTCGATTACCGCCTCATCTTCAGGAACGTGAAGGGGGGGTTCGTGGAAGTGACAAGGCATGAAGTGATACGGCTCATGGAGGAGGCGGTGAAGGCGAGGATGGAGGATTTGAAGCCACTCCCGAACCCGCCCAAAATCGTGAGGGATTACGCGAAAAAGCTGATGGCCCTGGTCCCGAAGGAGGCGGAGATGAAGATGAGCTTCGGGGAGGGCGACAACCCGCCGTGCATCGAGAGGCTCCTCGAGCAGGTGAGGGAGCACCAGAACCTGAACCACCAGGCAAGGCTCGTGCTCGCGACCTACCTGCTCGCCAAGAACGTTCCCATCGTGAAGGTACAGTCCATGTTCTCCAATCTGCCGGATTACGAGGACAGGGTCACCAAATACCAGCTCGAGCACATATCCCGCAGGGGATATTCCGTGCCTTCCTGCGCCACGATGCTCAGCTACGGGCTATGCGTCGCCGACTGCAGGATAGGCTCGCCATTGAGGTGGAGGAATTGGAAGAAAGGGAAAAAAGGTTCATCCTGAGCAGCTTCTCAGGCTACTACCGCAGGGCCTCCATAGCGGTCCCCAGCGTCGAGCAGAGGGAATTCGGCATAGGCGGCTTCGAAAGGAAGATAGAATCAAGGCACATGGGATTCGAGAGCGACGCCTCGCTCCAGAACTACCTGGTGCGCGACACCCCCCTTTACATCTCCCACTCAATCGCATATTACCGGTTCCCTAAGGCGACCCCGATGGAGAACAAGGGATGGATGGGAGGGGACCTTGTCTTCGACCTTGACGTGCACGGCGGGCTCTTCCTTTCCGCAGAGGAACAGGGGAAGGTGAGGCAGGACGCGCTCCGCCTCGTGGAGGATTTCCTCATGTCGGATTTCGGGGTCAGGAGGGAACACATAAGGATTGTTTTCTCCGGCAACCGGGGCTACCACGTCCATGTTCTCGACCCCTCCTACCGCATGCTCTCCGGGGAGGCGAGGAGGGAGATAAGCGACTATGTTTCCGGGAAGGGCCTGAATTACGAGACCTTCTTCAACAAGGATGAGAAATGGAAGCTGTACGGCCCAAAGGAGGACGACTGGGGCTACAGGGGCAGGTTTTTCCGCACCGCAATGAAGCTGCTGGAGGAGAGCCCTTCAAGGATACACAGGCGCCTTCTCAAGCCGGAGGAAGCCGCCATTCTGAGGGAGGGGATGCGCACAGGCCTCTGGAGCAAGACCAGCATCCCGGACATAGTGGAGAGGATGAAGCCGGTTGCGGACATGCTTCCGGTGCAATGCATAGAGGTCGACACTGGCGTGACCATAGACACGAAAAGGCTGATACGGGTCCCCGGGACCCTTCACGGCTCCACCGGGCTGGTTGCGCAGGAGATGCGTTCCCTTGGCGATTTCGAGCCCTACCGCGACGCGGTCGTTTTCGGCGGGGACCCTGTGAGGATAGAGGCGCTCCAGCCCCTTCCGGCCCAGGAGTTCCTGGACTCAACCATGGAGAAAATGGAAAAGGGGGAGAGGAGGGAAGCCCCCCTCTCTTATGCGGTTTACCTTATCCTTAAAGGCGCGGCTAGGCTTTCCTAGATATGCGCGGCGGGGCGATGGGGGGCGCGAGCCTGAGCACTTTCGCAATCAGCACGCCCTCGGTCCCCGCGATGTAGCTTATCGAGTTGATTACGGAGAGCTTGTAATCCTCAGGAAGGTCCTTCTTGTCCTTCCACATCTTCCTCACCTCGTCCGCAACCTTCTTTTCCACCCTGTCGAGGAGCTCGCCCTCGATGGTTATCTTCCCTATCCCATCCAGGTATTCCGCGGAGAACACGTATTTCACCTCAAGGTCCTCCCCCTTTCCCCCAACATCCGTGGTGTTGATCTCAACCTTAAGGCCCTTGCCCTGGCTGTCCTTTCCCCTTGTCGCTTCTATTTTGCTTATCCTTGTCCCGACTATCATATCTTCACCCTCTTGTAACGCTAAGGCAGTTCAGGTAATCCGGAGTCTGCCTCCAGGAGCACGCCCCGTCCACGCATCCGCAGCTGGTATGCGCCAGGCACGCGTATTCAGGGAGGTACTCACAAGTTGTCACAACATCCCCTGCCGATGCCGCGGGAACGCAGAGCTGCGATGAGCACCCTGCCCTCGCGCAGTCGGCATCCACCCGGCACTCCCCGCCCCCGGCCGAACTTATGTTCAGTGCCTCGCATTGCGCCTTTATTTCGGCATCTCCTATCATCCCGCAGAAGCTCCTGTCCTTCATGAGGTTCGCGAACTCTATATAGCACGTGTCCCTCATCCCCGCGCTAGCCTTTTCGCATGCGGACGGGTCCCTCGACTGGAGCCCGGCGTTTATGTAGCAGAAGTCCATGTGCTCCCCCGCCTCAGCGCAAAGGCCGATGTTCCTATGCGCTATCGCAAGGTTGGCTATGCACCTCTCCTTCCCCTCTCCTGCGAGGCAGGTCAGGTATTCCCCTGCCAGCTCCGCCACCTTGTTGTAAAGGGCGTGCAGCTCCGCGTCGGTGGAGAGCTCCGTTGGCCTGGAGATATCCATCCCCCTGCCCCAGGTTGCCTCCGTGGTCGTGGATTCAATCCACGCCTCCTTCCCGAGGTCCGTCCATCTCACGGTCTTGTGCCATATCTCGCCGTCCGGAGCTATGCACATCGTGAACCTGTATTCCCTGGACCTCAGGAGCAGCGGGTCGTTTGCCGAGAGCCCTATCTCGTTCAGCTGCGCGACCGTCAGCCTCGAATAGTCGACGCTGTAGCTCACCTCCCTGCATGCGTGCCCTTCGACCACCTTCTCCGTGGTGCTGGCCCCGAACTGCATCCCCCCGTACTCCAGGAGCCTCTGGTAATGGATTTTCATAACCGTCGAGCCGTCCCCGTCATGCAGCAGGTTTTTCAGGGAAAGGGAATATCCCGCGAAGATCGACTCGTTGCCAACCTCGGAGCATTCCTCCTCCCCCCCGTGCTTTATGCAAACCACGGTGCCATCCCCGCCGAAATACGCATACCTTTCGGAGACGGCATCCCGCCTCATGGCATAGGATTCGCCCCCGTTCCTGGATATGGTCACTTCTGTCCTGTATCCGCTGTTCTGGACCTCCTCATATGAGTATGTGTAGTCCCCGGCCCCTATGGGCTTTTGGACCGCCTTGAAGAAAAGCTCCCTTGCCGCGGCCGACTCGTCCTCGGGCGTCTCCCCGTGGGGCTTGGTGCCCCCCAGCGCCTCTGCGGCAATGTATATGCCTATTGCCACGAGCACGACCACTATCACCGATATCAAAGGGTATAGGACATTCTTATCCAAGAAATCACCTTCCAGAAACTATCTTTATGATATCAGAGTCTTTTAATACGTATTCCTTTCCCACGCGTTTTCCCGTCCTCCCGTCCACAGCCCCCATGAACCTCTTCGCCAGGTCGGTATGCACCCTCTCCGCCAAATCCACCGCGGTGCTTCCCTCCTCCATGAGGTGCACGTTGGGCAGGAGGTTCCCCTTCCTGTCCTCCCACCTGTGCTCATCTTCCACAGGATAAGCCGCAATCTGGCGGAGCCCCCCGAAGACTATCTCTTCGAGCGCCTTCTGCACCCCGGTCCCGCCGTTTTCTTCCATGTAATCCCTTATCCTTGACAGGGCCCCCTCCTGCTCGCTGCTTGCCCTGATTATTTTGAAGCCCGGATCCCCCGGCCAGTATTCTATGCTCCCGGCCCTGGCCGCCTTCCTGAGCACAAGCTCGTAAAGCGCAGAGCAGGGGATGACCTTCCTGCCCTGCAGTTTCTCCTGGAGGGCCTTCACGTCCGCCCCGGAGTCCATCTTGTTTGCCGCGACCACCATCGGCTTCCCCTCCAGCACCTTCCTGGCGAATCCAAGCCGCTCCTCCTCGACCCATTCAATCCTCTCCAGGGGCAGCCCCATCCCCTTTGCGATCCTCTCCGCCGCCGCAGGCCCGACCTTCAGCCCGCTCAGCACCTCCGAAAGCTCCGCAATCCCCCTCCCCTTCACCTTTTTCCAGTTCTTTTCGATTATTGAGTATATCCACTGCTCCAGCTCAAGCTGCAAAAACCTCACTTCGGCGGCAGGGTCGGCCCCCTGCGCAGGGTTCCCTTCCAGGTCAGTCCTCCCGCTCCCGTCCACCACCTGTATGAACCCGTCCGCGGTGCGCAAATCGTCCAAAAACTGCAATCCCAGCCCGCGCCCCCTGTGCGCATCAGGCACCAGCCCGGCCACATCCAGAAGTTTCACCGGGATGTTCCTTATTCCGTTTACGCAGGCCGAATCCTGCGGCGAGCATCCCCTCCCCTTCTCTACATGGGGGCATTTCCTCCTAACGTGCCCCACCCCTGTGTTCGGCTCCAGCGTGGTGAACGGGTAGGCCGCGACCTTCGCGTCCACCATTGTCAGTGCCGAAAAGAATGTGCTTTTGCCAGCGTTGGGCTTCCCCACTATCCCCACAAGTAGAGACATGGTTGCGTTTCGCAGCAAAAGGATTTAACCCGTTTGCTAGTTCGCCCTTCTCCCGCATGCGTACATGTAGCAGGCCTCCATCAGCGCTGCCTGCATGCGCGGGTCGTCCCCAAGGCTTTCCAGCGCCTTGATGCCGTCTTCCGAGGTGAAGCTGTCCGCGAGCCTCTGCAGCCGGTCCAGCCGCCTTTCCTTCATGAGCGCCCTGTAATAGGATGCGAACGGGACTACCGCCGCGGGCCAGCCAGGGCCCAGCTTCCCCAGGGCGTCCGAGAAGCAGTTTATCGCCTCCGTCACCCCGTCGCGGCCCTCCTTGGCGCAATCCAGCGCAAGCTTCGAGACCCGGAGGCATTCATCCGCCAGCCCGGCTATGCGCGCGTAGTTCTTTCCCATCGATGAGAATGCCTGCATGGCCCCCGGGCTCGTGAAAATGCCCATGTGCATCAGCCCCCCCTCCACGCTTTCCCAGCTGGAATTGCAGAAGGAGTACAGGAACGAATATAGGGCATGCGGGCATCTGCCTGCGACCGCCATGCATCCCTGGAGGAACATGCGGAGCGCCCCATCCGCCTCGCCCTCGTCTCCATTGCATGAAACCTGGCGCACGGCGAGGAAGAATTCCCCCAGCACGGCGTCCGTGTTTTCGCATCCGCAGCGCCTGATGGAGAGGGCGGTTTCCGCAACCTCCTCCCTGCAGCAGAACCTGGACAGCCGCTTCAGGCTCTCAGACCCGAAGGCCGCGCTCCCGCAGAACTCCAGGAACGCAAGCGCGAGCCCGCCATCCCTCCCCCGCAGCGCCTCCGCGGCCTCCATGCACGCGAACAGGGCAGCCTCCATCTCCAGGTCAGGCTCGCCCTCCCTTGCGTTTACCACTATTATTTTTATGAGGGATTTTGCCGCAAGGCTCTGCCCCATCCCCTCATACCCCCCTATATGCCGGTCCACCACGTCCGCATCCTCGTCCGCATGCTCAAGAACCCTGGCAAAGAATTCCTTGGCGCCCCTTCTTATGCCGCAGGATGAGAGGAGCTCGACCACAGCATGCGCATCCGCTTTTCCCGAATTGATTGATTCCGGGATTTTCGCATCCCTTAAGGGGCCCCCCGGGTCCCTCAGGATGTCCCTCACCGCCCATCTTATGTGCTCAGGGCTCATGGGGGTTATCCGATAGGAGGGTTTAGTGGTCATAGTAGAGTATTAATGTATATGTATGTTTTAAAAACCCTTTTGGACTACCATCTATTTGTCAGCGGCCATAGGAGGGGGGAAACACCCGATCCCATCTCGAACTCGGAAGTTAAGCCCTCTCACGGTTTCGCCTGTACTGTCCTACGGACGGGAACGCAGACTGCTGCTGACACTTCTATTTATCCTTTCCTTATCCCGCCCCAGTACCTGTACATCACCGGCAGGGTGAGCGTTATCGAAGCGGCGTAATACACAAGCACGAACGCAAGCGCAAGCAGCACCACAATCCCAACGAGCACCATCGCCACAACCGGGTTCGCCATCAGCCCGAGGGCGCCAACAGCCACCGCCCCCACCAGGACCGGAAGGATGAAGATTATCCCTAGCACGAACAGCAGCACAAGCGCCGCAACCAGCGCGTAAAGCCCGTAAAGCACATAGAACACTATCGTCTCCAGCAGGTTCCCCTTCACCAGGCTGAAGGACCTGCCCATGCACTGCAGCACCCCGGCCCTGCCGACCACCAGCTCAAAAAGCGCGAACAGCAGGAGGAACCCGATCACAAAAGAGACGGCCGTCTCATATATGTCCAAGACAATGTTAAGCGCGAAATTCTGGATTCCGGCGAGGAGGAGCACAAGCCGCGGGGAATACCCTATCCCGTATATGAGGGCGAGCAATATGAGTGTATAAACCACAACCGGGAGCATGTTCCTCTTCAGGTTCCCCAGGGCGGAATGCCTGGCCTTTCCTGCAACCTCGTCCACCACGTTGTACGTTGCACTTATGGCTCCGGAATACACCAGGACCCCGGCGAATATCCCGATTAACGCTCCTGCCCACATCCCCGCCTCTGCGCCAAGCAACATCCCCGCCGCCACCGCGGAGGGTATGCCCAAGAGCAATGCCGCCACAAGCGCGAACAGGAGCCCTAGCAGAATCACCTTCATGTTCTCCCTGAAGAGCTCCCTCCAGCTGCCCGTTATGATGGAGAAGCCCCCCTTGAACGCATTCGAGACGAGATTTAGGTTTACCATGCCCTCCACCTTAATGTTCCTTATTTAAAACATTTATGCCCAACCTCCAGGCATGCACGTCCTTTTCTCCTCCAAAAACCCCGCCAGCAACAACATGGCCATGCGCCTGATGGAGATGGGCTTCAGCGAAGTTTCCGGAAAGGCCGGGCGGGAAACCGAAAACGCGGAACAGGAAACCGGATGCTGGGGATGGAAGGGAAACCTGATGCTCGATACTGGAGCGGAATCCATCCTGGATGTGCCCACCGGTTTCCAAACCAGCTGGCTGCTCGTCCTCTCCACGCACCGCAGCGAGCGCAAATACCCCGCGTTCACGGTCCATGTCCCCGGCAACTGGGACAAGGCGGAGATGGGCGGGGAACCGCGCACCCTGAATACCGCTTATGCAAGCAGGATGAAGGACCTTCTGCGCGCATTGGCGGAGAAGAACACGCTCGGATGGAGCGTGGGCCAGGAGGTGGACCACCATGGCCCCACCTGCAAACTGCCCATCATCTTCATAGAGATAGGGAGTTCGGAAGAGGAGTGGAACAACCCGAAGGCGGCGGAAATTGTTGCTGAGGCGGTTATGGATTCCATAAATGAGAAGAGGCTATACAACGCATTCGTTGGCGCGGGAGGGGGTCACTACGCGCCCTTCTTCACCAGGCTCATGCTGGAATCCGAAGACGCGTTCGGGCACATCCTCCCGAAATACCAGGCACCGAACATCGGAACGGATACCCTGATGCAGGCGATGGAGCGGAACGTGGAAAAAGTGGATACGCTGATTTATGAGAAGAAATCCTTCCGGGCGGAAGACCGGGACAGGTTATTTTCCATGGCGAAAGAGATAGGGCTGGAAATAGAGCAAAAATAAATAGCCCCTACCGGATTCGAACCGGTGTCAACGGGTCCAGAGCCCGCTATCCTTGACCGCTAGACGAAGGGGCTAACGGAATTCTAAATCCCTAAAACCTTCTTTAAATCTATCTCCCCGGGCCTCACGATAATCGTCCTCACTTCCGCCGCCTTCCCGGCCCCGATGTCCGTGGCGCTGTCCCCCACGAATACCACGTCCTCCCTGCCGGACCTGAGCTCGTCCATCAGGCTGAAAATCATTTCAGGGTTCGGCTTCGCCCTCTTTACGGTGTCCCTCCCCCTTATGGCGTCCACCCCGAACTCTCCGCCCTCCACGACCGCCTGTATTGTCTTGAGGGTATTGTTGGAGGCAACCGCCACCCTGTGCCCACGCCTCCTGAGCTCGCGCAGCATCTCCGGCACCTGCGCATACACGAAATAGTCCATCCCATCTATGCATTTCCCCTCGTATTTCGAGAATATGGCATCCACCGCCCTCTTCCTTTCAGGGGTGTTGGACGCCTTCTCCGCCACATCCACTATCCCGTCCTCAGGATTGAGCGCAAGCCCGTCCGATGCGGCGTAATCCAGTATCTCCCTCTTCACCGCGCCGTTCCAGTCCACCCAGAGGTGGGCGAGCGTGTCGTCTAAGTCGAAAATGAACAGCTTGGGCATAAAGCCAGGAGAGGGAATCGAACCCCCCTATGCCGGTTTCTTCTATGGGATTTCTCCCCCTGGAGCTGCAGCCGGCCACATAGCCTATCTGTCATCCTGGCGTGAAAATCGCAAATTAAAATAGGCGTGTATTGTTTTTAAAAACGCTATGCCCCATCTTAATCCCACCGGGCCCGTAGCTCAGGCTGGTTAGAGCGACGGTCTTATATGGCCTGCTCTAATACACAGGTTCTAAGACAGCCGTAGGTCTGGAGTTCAAATCTCCATGGGCCCATTTCAAGTTTCCGGTTCCGGGTTTCCAGTTTCCGGACACTTGAAATGGGCCCATGG
>JAKQHW010000024.1 GCA_029557835.1 Microcaldota archaeon | reverse complement strand
GGGCCTCCGCGACCTGGACTATCCTCTCCGGGCGGAAGGTGCTCTCCGTATCTATGAAAAGGACCTTTGCCGGGGCGCCGTTGGACGCGAGCGCGGACTGGGCGTTCACGGCCAGCTGGAAGCCGACCTGCGTTTTTCCGCTCGAAAATTTTCCGAAACACTCTGTTATCGCCTGCGTCTCCACGCCTCCGCCTATGAGCGCATCAAAGCTCTTGGAGCCGGTGGGGATGCGCTTTATTTCCTTCCTGCGCTCGAAAATCACGTCCGCGGTCTCGTAGCCTGTCTCAACCGCCTCCTGCGCGACTGCGATTGCCTTCTTCGCGGCTTCCGCACCGAATTCACCGGCTTCGGCCAGCTCGTGGGGCATTGCGGCGGCGATCTGATCCATCGTGCGGTAGCCCGCGTTCCTGAGCCGCTCGGCCGTCGCCTCCCCTATCCCCGGGAGATCCTCCAGCTCCTTCGGGAGCTCATATTTCTTCTCTGTTGTCTTCTCTGCCATAAGAACCACCATCCCTGTCGTTCGGGAATACCAACAGCCTAAGCCTGCCTATGCTCATGCTGTAATAGACGTTTCCGTTCTTGCTTGTGCGCTTCCACATGCCGCCCACGTTCTTGTATAGCGTCTTTCCCTCCTTGTCCATCTCGGTCTGCACTATGCGGAAATCGGGGCGGGCTGCCGCGCTTTCGCTTGGCGCGGGTTCGGACTCTTCAGAATTGGGCTTTCTTCCCTTTTTGGGCTGTTCATCTATTTCCTCAAATTCCTCTAATTTTTCTTCCATTTTATCCCTCCAGAACCCCATATATGTTCTGTTATATAGGTATTTATATGGGGCCGTATTTAAAGCAAAGGAGACCTGTTTTCCGGTGCTTCCGGTGTAAGCCGCCATTCGAAGAAGACTAGCGGAAGAACCAGGGGAGCAGGTTGGACAGGAACGCGGCGAGGACAAGGTACATCACGAAATTGGTGAAGCCCTTGTTGTTTATGGACAGTTCAAGAAGGCGCATGCCATCGAAGAACGGTAGCGGGAGCAGGTTCACCACCCCTATGATGAAGTTGAGGGAGAACGCGAGCACAAGCGTCTTGAAAAGGAAGGAGAGGAGCGGGTTCTGGTATTGTGTGAAGGGCGCGTAGTCCATCGGGATGTAGGCGATGCCCAGTTTCCCTGTTTCATTGACCGTGCGCTGGATTTCCCCCTTGTTCGTGAGGAGCGTGACCGTGGGGGAGGGGAAGGTGTAGTTTGCCGGGATTTCCTCCACCGGCATGCCGTTCACCCCGTAGATTATGGTGCCGTTCTCCATCCCTTCCACGACATACCAGCCGCTTTCCTTGAACGGGGATGAGAGGGAGAGGAAGGCGAGCAGGAGGAGGAAAAAGAATATTGAGGCCATGAAATTGGCGGTCGAGCCTGCGACGACAACGCGCTTCTGGATTTCCTTGGATTTCGTGGAAAGGCGCTTCTCGTCCGGCTCGACAAAGGCGCCGATGGGGATTATGCCGAAGAAGGCGATGCCCGAGGAGAGTATGGGTATCTTGCCGATTATGGATAGGATGGCATGGGCGCCCTCGTGCACGATTAGGATGATTATGAGGGCGGCGAGCCCCTCGAAAAGGGGGATGTTTATGCCTGGGAGGATGAGGGTGAGGCCCGGGGCGGTCTCGGATATTTCGTTTGTGCCCATCGCAAAGGTGGAGAAGAGGGCGGAGATTATGGTGAGGGCGTAGAGGAGGAGGCTTGCTGTTATGAAGGAGGCGAAGCCGCCGAGGTAGACAAGGCCGAGTATGGCGAATGAGGATATCGGGTCTGAGGCCTCTGCATGGGCGGCCCTTCCGCCGCCTATGGGCATCCCGAGGGTGTATGAGAGGAAAGGCAGGATTATCGGGGAGACAAAGAGGAGGAGAAACGTGATTGTGAGCAGGGCTGAGGATATTATGCCGATTTTCTCCCTTGCGTTCCTTTTGATTATGAAGAACGAGAGGGCCCCATAGGCAAGGGCGAGGCCGAAGTCTGCGAAAAGGTTCCAGAAGCGCTCGTGCCTGGCAAGCCCTTTCGCGATGTCTATGCCCTTTTGGGTGCGGAGGAGTATGAGGCCCCAGTCGCTGTGCACTTTGGAGATGCGGGCGATTATCTCTCCGGAGAAGGCAAGCACTGCGATTGCGCCCAGGAACTTTGCCGTGGGGGGCAGGTCCGCCTGCACAATGGCCCATATGGCGACTGCTGTGAGGAGTATTACTGCGAATAAACGGGGGTTGACCATTGGAAGGGATTAGGGAAGTGGGGATTAAAATGGTTTTGATTATGGAAGGGGATTTCCGGCTCATTGCCAGAATGCGAATGCAAGCAGGGGAATCATGAGCATAAATGCTGTTCCGCAGCAGGAGCCGCCCTCCAGGCTTCTCCACCACCTGGATTCTCCAGCCACGTTGAATTGCTGGGGGGCGCTTGGCGCGGATGCTCCGCTGTAAAGGACCGAGTATTCCCCTTCATTTATGAGGACGCGGGAATCCGAGCCCTGCCTCCGGAAATCAACCTTGCCCTCAAGCACCTTCACTTTCGTATGGGAATCGGTCGCTTCGACGATGAACTCTGTGCCCACTATGCCGACAACCGCGCTGTCCATCCGGATCTCGAACTGCTCTATCCTGTCAGACTCGAACATGTGGTGGTAGGCGCCCCTGACCATCTTGAGGATGAGCTCCCTTGTTGCGCCCGGAGCCGGGGAGAGGTCCATTCCCTCGAATATGAAGCTGCTGTTGGGGCCAACGTCCATCTTTTCGCCCGTAACGTACATTATTCTGATTTTGGAGCCTTCCGGGCAGTAGACCGTGTCGCCCGGCTGGATGGCAAGGTCATAGTATGCGAGGCACCATTCCCCGTTCCTCTTGATGCCCACCTTTCCGGAGACTGAGTTCACCACCCCGCATTCAAGGCAGGTGTCCGTGATGGTCTCCTGGCAGGCAGGGGCGTTGTCAAGGAAGGAGTCCGCAGTTGTTGGGCGCGTGGGGGCTTCCCCAACGCCGGCCTGTGGCCCTCCGCCCCCGGCAGGGCAGTAACATATGCAGGGTTCCCCCTGGGGGCATTCACAGGAGATGTAGGATTGCGACACCTCGCTCCAGTGGCCCTGGCAATCCGTAGTGCAGGGGATTCCGCCCACCCCGCCGCAGAGGAATTCCCCTGCGAAGGAGGGCGAGAAAAGAAAAATCAGGAATATCGATGCTGTTGCGATGAGGTGCATGGGTCTGCTTGCCCTGTAGCAATTATAAGAATAACGGAGAAATTGGCGCATGGTGGACTGCGACATTTGCGGGAGGAAGGGCGTTTCTTTCATAATAGAGGTGGAGGGCGCGAAGATGGCCGCATGCCCGCGCTGCGCCTACCACGGGAAGATACTGCATTCGCTGGATGGGGGGAAGGAGGAGGAGCCTGCGAAAATGGATTACTCCACCCCGAAGCAGTTCAGGATAGAGGAGGACCTTGTGGACGGGTACGGGCGGAGGATAAGGAAGGCGCGGGAGGCGATGAAGGTCACGGAAGAGGAGATAGACGAATACGGGAAGAAGGTGAAGAAGGCAAGGGCGATGACAATCGAGGAAGTGGCGAGGAAGGCCAATGTGAGGGCGTCCTGGCTGGACAAGGTCGAGAACGAGAAGATACCGCCGACGCTTGAAGAGGCGAGGAAGCTCGAGAAGGCGCTGGGGATAAGATTGGTTGAGAAGGTGGAGGTCTCGGCCACTCCTTCCGCAGGGAAGGGCGGAGGGGGGAGCAAGGAACTTACGTTGCTGGATATGCTGGAGATGCAGAAGAAAAAGAGGGAATGAAGAAAAGAAACGGAAAAGGGCGGGAAGATAGGGAAAAGAAAAACAAAGGCTATTCTTATTGGCGCACTGCCCTGTACTCCATGGGGTCCAGCCCCCTCCATTCCATCTCGCCGCCCAGTTCATCATGCTCGTCGCTATGGCGGAATGTCGAATGATTCGCGGCGTTTGGGCGGCCTCGCCCAGATACGTTTATTGGTTCGGAATCCGGTTTCCTGCCCTCCCAGGGGTTTGGCCTGGCTGCGCCCCTGCGGGCAAGGCCCGGGCCCGGCCTCCGGGCCGGTGCTGGAGTAGTGCTGTCCTGGCCTGGCGCGAGAAGCCTGGCTGTTGCAATTTCATGTGCCATTTTTCATCACCTGTGGGTTCTTATTTCTTTACAAATATTTATATCTAATTACAAGAATTTAACAAAAAATAGAATGGAGTGTTAATATGAGCATAGCGAAAATAGTGGAGGAGCTGGTTGAGCAGCAGCCCATGCTCGCGATGGCGCTGGATGATGGGATAGTGAATTACAGCGCATGCGCGGAGCATTTGAAAAGTACGGTGGAGAGGAGGGCCGGGAAGAAGGTGAGCGCTGAGAGCGTTATGATGGCGCTCAGGAGGCTCTCCTTACTGCACCGAAGGGAGATGGGGCCGGGGATAAGGGAGGCTGTGGTGCGCTCCTCCTATTCAATCCACAGCGGGATTTCGGACCTGGTGATAGATTACCAGATGGCCACCCTCAAAAAGATTGTGCTCGCGACCGCGGAGAAGGGGGCAAACGAGGGTGCGTTCACATTCATCATAGGGACCAAATATGCCTCCCTGGTCACGGATAGGGTGGAGATGGTGGGCCGCCTGGAGAAATCCGGGGAAGTGGATGTGGTGAAGAGGATTGACGGGCTGGTGATATTCAGGGTGATGCTCCACAAGGATGATGTGGGGATACCCGGGATTGTTTCCCTTTTTGTGAGGGAATTCGCGAAGGCAGGGATATCGCTTGTGGAGATAGAATCCACTTATACCGAGATAGGGATGGTGATAGGCGAGAAGGATGTGAAAAAGGCGATAGATGCTTATCTGGCGCTGAAGGAGAGGATGAGGGGATAGGAAAGGTTTAATTTAAGGTTGCGGGAAAAAAGGGACTCGTATGGGAGTTGACTTGGGCGACCTTGCGGTAAAGCACAAGGTCGAATTGGAGGAGCTTGCCGGCAAATCGGTAGCGATAGATGGGATGAACATGCTCTACCAGTTCCTTGCATCCATAAGGCAGGAGGACGGGACGCCCCTGATGGATATGAAGGGGAGGGTGACCGGGCATTTATCCGGATTGTTTTACCGGAGCATAAGGTTGGTGAATGCGGGCATAAGGCCTGTTTATGTGTTTGATGGGCCGCCTCCGGAATTCAAGAGGAAAACCATAGAGGAAAGGATAGGGGTGCGCAGGGAGGCGGAGGAGAAATGGAAGAAGGCGCTCGCGGAGGAGAAGGTGGAGGAGGCGAGGAAATATGCGCAGGGGAGCTCCCGGCTTACCAAAGAGATGGTGGATGAGGGGAAGAGGCTGCTCTCGCTGATGGGGATTCCCTGGGTGCAGGCCCCATCCGAAGGGGAGGCGCAGGCGGCCTGGATGGTGCACAAGGGGATTTGCTATGCGTCCGCATCGCAGGATTATGATTCGCTGCTTTTTGGAAGCCCGGTATTATTGAGGAACTTGTCCATTACGGGAAAAAGGAAGGTGCCGAGGCAGAACAGGTTCATAGACATAGAAATAGAGAGGGTGGAGCTGGAGGAGACGCTGAAGAACATCGGGCTCAAAAGGGAACAATTGATTCTGGTCGGGATGATGGTGGGCACGGACTTCAACGAGGGGGTGCGGGGGATAGGGCCCAAGACCGGGCTGAAGGTTGTGAAGGAGAAGGATACGCTGGAGAAGGTGAGGGCGTACCTGAAAAATGAGAAGGGGTACGAGTTCCCGGAGGATGTGGAGAAGATTTATGAGTTCTTTATGGCGCCCCCCTATAAGGAAGTGGAGGAGGTGAAGTGGGGCAAGCCAACACGGGAGGGGGTGATAGATTTGCTGGTGGATGAGCACGACTTCTCCCTGGAAAGGGTGGACAGGGCGATGGAAGGAATGGTGAAGCAGGTTACGGAGACCAGGAACCAGAGGACGCTGGACAAGTGGTTCTGACTAGATGTAGATTT
Source organism: Microcaldota archaeon (assembly GCA_029557835.1). Classification (GTDB taxonomy): domain Archaea; phylum Micrarchaeota; class Micrarchaeia; order Anstonellales; family Bilamarchaeaceae; genus CAIXOA01. The sequence continues at coordinate 1,442 of JAKQHW010000024.1, read as the reverse complement.
TGAAATATTTGGCTATCTTCCTCTTGAGCAAAGAAGTGCGCTTGCCCACTATTTTTGCAGTCTTCAGGGCCTTGAGTAGGGGCTTGGGCTGCAATTGGTCCGGGGTAAGGTCTAATTCCGTATAAGTGGTGCCGAACTCGTAGGGATAGTGGGAATCGCTTCCCGCGGCCATTAATTTTCCTTCCCGCCTGGCGAACTCTTCCGCCTTTTTGTCAAATCTTTCCAGAGAGCGGGCGTTGAATACCTCGATTATGTCCGCGGCTTTTCCGTACTCCTCCTTTACTAAACCGGGGCGGAGGGAATCGAACATGTGTGGGATGTAGGGGATTGCCCCCTGGGAGCGGAAGGAATCAAGGGCCTCGTAGAAATCAACTCCTTTCTTTACCGGTTCGGTGATGAAGAGGCCGATGAGGTCCCCCTGGGCGGTTTCCACCTCCTCCGCGGGGATGAAGGGGATTTGGAATTTGCGGAATTCTGGATGCGCGGAGATTGTGTTGTGGTCGGCAATTGCCGGGATTATTCCGGTTTTTTTGGAAAGGGATGCGAGCTCTTCGGGGCTTATCCTGCCGTCGAAGGAATGGGAGGTGTGCACGTGGAAATCTATCCTCATTCCGAAAGGCACCCCCTTTTCTCCAAAAGAGCGAACATCTCCCTCAAAAGGGCCTTTGCCTCCTCGCCATCCGAATCCTTCACGATTATCTTTCCGGAGGGGTAGATGGAGAAGGGCTTGCCCTTGTAGGCGGCAGAAAGGAAGACCTCGGTCAGCGCGAGGATGTCCGCCTCCGGGGGGAGGGCCTTCTCGGCCTTGAGGATGTCTATTTTTCCGCGGAGGCGGAGCTCGCGTGTCTTCGCAGTCACGCAGGGGGCGAGTATTATGTATTCCATGGGCGTCCCAACATATTGTTCTGGAAAGCAGGTTAAAACATTATTCCTTTGTGAGGTTCCTGAAGAACCTGAGCAGGGATTCCTGGCTGTTGCCTGAGAATTTTGTGAACAGCATCAGGCGGCTGAATATGCGGGGCGGGACGCAGTCTATAAGGTCCTCTGCGCGCACGCCCGGGTTCCCCTCTATGTAGGAAATCACCTTTTTCATGTCCTTGTGCGGGAAGCGGGCGTTCCTGCGGGGGGTGCCCTCGCGCAGGTTGAGGCTTGCGAGCTCGACCGCGCCCCTCAGGTCGTGGCCGAGGAGGACTATCTTCTCGTATGCCTTCATGCGCTCGCCGATGTTGAGGGTGAATATCTGGGAGAAATCGCCGTTGTGCTGGGACTTGATGTGGGGGAGGTATGTCCAGATTATCTGCTCCCGGTGGTTCTGGGGGAGCTCCTGGTAGTGGTGGGGCAGCATCGGGACTGGGAATTGCGGAACCGCAGGGAAGACCGATTGGTCGTTCTTCTGTTCCTGTTGCTGCGAACGAGATCGGAAGAGCGTCGTGTAGGGAAAG